>RDZR01000062.1 GCA_004294095.1 Verrucomicrobiota bacterium | reverse complement strand
TTTCTTCACCCTGCGGGCTTCGTCTAAAATGCTGGCGCATTGTTCTATCAGATAGCCACGATCTGATCGTTTTTTATTACCATTGGGATCGTAGGATTTTGAGTGTGAGTATGATGTGAGGTGGAACGGGAGGTTTTATCTGGGAGCGGGGTTTTGAGGTAGATTTTTTAAGGCATCCTCCTTCGCTAAGCTACGGCGGCCAAGTTGGCGGTGGCTCTCGATGGACGGCGTATGCTGCCGTGTTGAAGCGTTTGGGCGTGGCTGATCTGGTCAGCCACGCCCGTTTGCTTTGGTTGTTACGACGTGATCGATCGCGCACCGTTTAGGTTACCCCTTCGTAGGTTGCTCCTCAGCAGAGCCTACGTCCGTTTGGCCGAAAATTTTATGATCTGGGAGGCAGGTTGTTGGGGCGTATGAGGACGGGTTCGCTGGACTGACGCCGTGTTTTAGGTAGCTTAAGGCAGTGTGAATTAGGTAAGAATCAGCGCGATTCTTCGATCTATGGATGAGAATTTACAACTCCGCGCTGGCAGCTGATGGTCGTTTGGAATGCACAAGTCGAAAACAGCATTTGCAGGCTCTTTTGTTTAGTGCGAATTCAAACTAAATGGTGAAGAGGGATTGCTTGGTTCAAACCAAACGCCCTGCCTGCTCAGCCGGTGGTCCGCAGGCCGGATGCGATGGCGTTGATCGTGAGTAAAAGATCCGGCAACAATGCGTCCGCTTGGTGATTTTTTTCTTCAGCGAGCAATCCGCGCCACTCGCGCAATAAGTTGATTTGTTGTTGATGCAGCACGCTGAGCGGAGCCTCGCGAATTTCTAACGTTTTCGCCATGCGCGGGCGGCGCTGCATCATTTTTCCATCAAATAACTCGGTGAGCATGTTTTGCGTGCGATTGAACTCAGCTGTGATGTGCGTGAACATTCTATCGCGCAGTGGTGCTTGCACGACGAGGCCGGCGTAGGCGTGCATCAAAGTGATATTTGCGGAGGCCAAATTGGTTTCCACGTTGGTGAGAACGTAGCTGAAAAATGTGGATTCATGAAGGCCATCTTTGAAGCGTGCAAAGCCATCGGGATCTTCTGTTTTGAGTTCCTCCAAGGCAGAGCCGACACCGAACCAACCAGGTAAATAATAGCGAGCTTGAGTCCATGAAAAAACCCACGGGATGGCGCGCAGATCGCTGATAGAAAATCCTTTTTTCCCTGTCCGCCGCGCGGGGCGAGATCCGATGCGGGAATTTTCTAACGCATCAATCGGTGTGGCTTGGCGATAAAAATCAATGAAGCCATCCATGTGGATCAAATTCTGATAGACCGTTTGGCTTGATTTTCCCAAGCGGTCCATCGCCGCATCGCATCGATCTTCCTTGCTCGGCAAAAAGCGATGGGCGGCTGTGGTGACGGTCGCGCCTGCGCTGAGTAATTCCAAATTGTAGGTTGCGTTGGCGAGATTCGCATATTTTTGGGCGATCGTCTCGCCCTGCTCCGTCATGCGGAAGCCGCCACTCAACGCGCCATGAGGGAGAGCTGCCATGAACCAATGCGTGGGACCAGCCCCACGCGAAATCGTGCCGCCGCGGCCATGGAAAAAACAAATTTTCACTTCGTGTTGGAGCCCAATTTCAGTGAGTTGTGTTTGTGCGCGGTGCAGAGCAAACTGCGCAGCGAGAATGCCGCAATCTTTGTTAGAATCCGAGTAACCAAGCATCACTTGTTGCACTGCTTGAGTGAGTTGGTAATGACGTTGCGTCATCGGGTGCGCGATGAAACTTTGCAAAATGGCCGGTGAGCGCGCCAAATCATCCATCGTTTCAAACAGCGGCACAACTTGCAACGGGCAGACCAGTTTGTTGTCTGATAGATCCATCAATCCCGCTTCGCGAGCTAACAGATAGACGCCGAGCAAATCAGATAGCTTGCGCGTCATCGAAACAATCAGCGAGCCAAGCCCACGGGAGTTCCATTCGCGGCGGTGGGCCACGAGCACGCGGTAGGAAGCCAGCACGGCATCTGCCTGCGGGCCGACGGATAGATCATCGTGCACAAATGGCCGCGTGGATTGCAGCTCTTTATTTAGAAAATCCAAGCGCCATTCTTCTGGCCAGTCGGCATAGCTAGCTCCTTCGGCAACACCTGCCATTTCGAGCAATTGAGCAATCGCCTGATCGTGAAATTCCGAATTTTGGCGGATATCAATGGCGGCGAGATGGAAGCCGAAAATTTCTAACTTATGGCGAAGTGGGCGGATTGCATCTTCTTCTAACATCGCGCAGCCAGCGGCGGTGAGCGTTTGTGAAATGAGGTTCAAATCATTCAGCAAGCACTGCGGATCGCGGTAACCCTTGTGGCCTTTCATTTGCTCGCGAAGGCGCAGGGCGATCAGCTCGGTAAGTTGGCGCCATGGCTCTTCGCGGTGAGTTTGTAAAATTTCATCCACTGCCTCGCCATTGCCAATGAGTTGCGCAAGTTGCTCAATGCGGGCATCGACTTCTGGCGGCACCGGCCGCAGGTGGCGCGAGATGGTGAATTGTTTGGAGAGTTCCATGAGCTCGCGAGCTAATAACTGGAAGGCAGACTGGCGCAGCATTTCCAATGCTTTCTGAGTGACCTCTGCCGTCACCAGCGGGTGTCCATCGCGGTCTCCACCGATCCATGTGCCGAAGCGCAGGCGCGGGATATTTCCCGCCGAGCGCAGCAAATCGAGCGGCAGGCCGGCATCGCGCCATGATTCGGTAAAGTGGACATCGAGGCGATTGATCGCCGTCGGGAATAGGTCGCGCAGATAATGGATGGCGTTGCGCAATTCGCTGGTGATGTCTGGCCGGACGAAATGGATTTCTGCGGTTTGCCAGAGGGTTTCGAGTTTGGTGACGATGCTTTCGCGGATTCTGCGTTTTTCCCGCGAGGTGTATTTTGGATATTCATATCGCACCATCTCATCGTAAAGTGCTCGATACCGCTCGCGGATGCTCGATCGTTTCGCCTCGGTTGGATGCGCGGTGAGCACCGGCTCAACGACGACGTTTTCCATCACTTCAAGCATTTGCTCTGGCGTGAGTGACATTGCTTTGAGATCGCGCAACGCTTGCGGCCATAAGCCACGGATCGATTCCGCGCCCAGTTCTTTTTCGCGCTCGCGGCGGATTTCAGCGGCGACTCGTTCTTCGACCATGTTGAGCAGTTGGAAGGCCATCGAATACAATTGCGGTAGGCCATCCGGCACTTGGCCATCGATCTGCTGATTTCCTGCCCACGGGAAATGCGGTTTCAAATGATGAGCCCCGCTGCTGGTGAGGGCATCTTTGAGACAATCTAACAAAAATTGGAGACGTTCATCAAGTAGATTGAAACCTGTTTGACGAAGTTTTTCGCGCTTGGAAATGGCCGCAGGGGTTGTCATGCGCCCATCCATAAGCAGACGGCGCACCGATGCGAAGCTGGAATCAAGAAATCTCGATGATTTATGATTGGTGCCAGGGCCATTTCAGCAGATGCTCCGCCAATGAATAAAGTGCCGTGTGCGAAAGATGCGAGGCAGGGTGCTGCCGCTTTCCGCCGGGCGCTTAGAAATTGGTTTTCCGCAAATGGGAAATCATATCCATGGCGGGAAACGCGCGATCCATATGCGATTTGGGTTTCTGAGGTGATGTTGCAACAAACACAGATTGCCACCGTATTGGGCAAGGGATACTACACCCGTTTTTTGGAAAAATTTCCTAACATTTCCTGCCTTGCCACAGCGGAGGACGATGAACTTCTCAAAGCGTGGGAAGGTCTTGGATATTATCGCCGCGCTCGTTTGATGCGCGAGACAGCGCGGGAGGTGATGACCCGCCATGCGGGGATTTTTCCTAACAAATACGAGGATTTGATCGCTCTGCCCGGCATTGGTCGCTATACGGCTGGGGCTTTGCTGGCATTTGCGTTTGGCAAGCCAGCGGCTCTGGTGGATGGCAATATCGCGCGGGTGCTCTCGCGAGTGATGGACTTCCAGCAACCAATCGACGATGCTTCCGGGACTAAGAAAATTTGGGAATGGGCGGAAATTCTATCTGATAGATTGCATCCACGGATCTATCACTCGGCGTTGATGGAGTTGGGCCAATTGATTTGCAAACCCTCCCAGCCGAATTGTGGCGCTTGTCCAGTGGCGAAGTTTTGCCTCACGCAGGATCCGCAATTTTTGCCGAAAAAACGTGCGAGGCCGGTAGTGACGCAAGTGACCGAGCACGCGCTGTGGGTGAGAAATTTGGATGGCAAGCTGCTGCTTCATCAGGAATCGAATCGCCGCCGGCAAGGTTTGTGGAAGTTGCCGATCCGCGAGGCCGATGAGCTGAGTGATTGGCCAATTCTAACAGAATGTCATTACGCGATTACGCGCTACCGAGTGCACTTGATGGTGCATGAGCCGTTGCGGCAAATGAGTGATTTTGATTTACGGAGCGGGGAGTCATTTCATTCCGCAGATGAGGCGCTTGCCTTGGCCATGCCCTCGCCATTTCGGCGGGTGATTGAGAAATTGTTATCGAGTTGCTAAAAATCACATGTGACGGCGGCGGGTTCTTATGCTTAGCTATCGGCGATGCAGTTCGTGACTCGTTTGTTTTTTTCTTTATTCATTCTGATTTCCGTTTCGGCATGTGTTCCATACGCCGAGGTGAGCCATTCTTCGGTGGCGCCCATCACGCCGATGAGTCGGCAAATTGTGCTGCAGCGAGTATCGGCCGTGATCGTGACTGATCGGCAAAATCTGAGTGGGTGGTATAACAAGAATTTTAATTCGAGCAACGCGCCTGGCGATGCGGATGGCGGCTCAGCGGCACCGATCACGGCCGATGGATATTTTCTAACAGCAGATCATGTGTTATCGCGCATAGCTGGGCGCAACGTGTTTGTTTTATATGGAAAAGGTGGCTCGCTCACGCCGTTCAAAGCAAGGGTGGTGTGGCGCGACGCGGCCTCAGATTTAGCCTTGCTGCACATCGACGAAAAAACTCCCTTTTTCTATCAATGGTCGCCGCCAACTCAGCATGCCGGAGCGGGAACTCCGATTATCCACGGAGGGATTTCCACTGGGTTTCGCACGGACGAGGGGAAGTTAGAAACCGCAGTTCCTTCGGAAAGCCGTTTCAGTGGCTCGCGCCGCTTTAAGATGAATTTACCATTGCAGCCCGGAGATAGTGGCGGGCCGGTGGTGGATGGATATGGCCGATTGATTGGGATTAATTCCGCGGTGGAATTTTTGGTTCCGATGGAAACTGCCTTCTTTATTGATTCAGAGGGAAATCGTCCGAATGTGAGTAAGTTAGGCTCGGTGATTCAAAGGGATCGCTTGGAAAAATCACGATGATGAATGTGTTAGAAAGTTGTTTGCTGCGGTGGATTTTAGCCGCCCTATGCGGCGTATTGCAGATGGGATGCATGCCGCTTGATTTAGGCGGTAAGCTCATGAGCCCAGCAGGAATGGGCCAAGATAAATTGATGTGGGTGCATGATTCACCGATGACGATTGGGCAAGTTCGCATCAATGCCTTGCGGCGGCTCTATCCCGATGTGGGAGTTTTTCTGGGCGCGAAGGGCAGGCCGGATTTTCTAGCAGAAACGATCAATCAGCAGCGCCACTACGCTATATTTTACTACCTCGATCGTCGCCATGCGTATGCCTGCCGCACGTTGGCATCGAATCGCCGGCAAGTTGAATTTTCTGGGCCTTATCCGATCACGGAAAAGGAGCACAAAATGTTAGATGGCCTGCGCAAAAGATCGCGGCAGACGATCCGCGAGTGAAGTCTGTTAGACTCAAGCGCGCTCTGCCATCGGTCGATAGGAGCGCAAGGTCTCGCCGGTGTAAATTTGGCGTGGGCGTGAAATCCGGCTGTCAGGATTTTCCATCACTTCTTTGAAATTAGCGATCCATCCCGGCATCCGCCCAATCGCGAACATGACGGTGAACATATCGACAGGGATGCCGATCGCACGCATGATGATGCCGCTGTAGAAATCGACATTCGGATAGAGTTTGCGGGAGATGAAGTAATCATCATTTAGCGCAATTTCTTCGAGTTTTTTGGCAATTTCTAACAGCGGGTCTGAGCGATGAAGTTGAGCCAGCACTTTATCGCATTGTGCTTTGATGATGAGTGCACGCGGATCGAAATTTTTATAAACGCGGTGGCCAAATCCCATCAGGCGGCGATTGGATGTTTTGTCCTTAACGGCCTTGAGAAACTTAGTGCCATCATCGCCATCTTGGTGAATTTGTTCGAGCATTTCGAGCACGGCTTGATTGGCCCCGCCGTGCAATGGACCCCACAATGCGCAGACCCCGGCGGATGCGGATGCGTAGAGATTGGCTTGGCTGGATGCGACCATGCGCACCGTCGAGGTTGAGCAATTCTGCTCGTGATCCGCATGCAGGATAAAAATCATGTCCAGCGCGCGAACGATCTCTGGCTTGAGTTCGTAATCTTCACCCGGATTTGAGAACATCATGTGCAAGAAATTCTCGGTGTAGTGGAGTGAGGATTTTGGGAATATCGTCGGCAAGCCATGCGACACACGGTAGGAATACGCAGCGATGGTGCGGACTTGTGAGATCAAGCGCGCGGCGTGGTTAGGGAAGCGCTCGCGGCGGTTGACTGTGCAAATCAAGTTCGGATAGTAGGAAGAAGCGGCATTGATCATGGCCGATAGAATCGCCATCGGATGCGCGGAGGCAGGGAAGCCTTGGAAATTGAAACGCATGCTCTCGTGGAGCATTTGATTTTCTGTTAGGAGATTGGAAAATGTTTGAAGTTCTTCCGCATTTGGCAAGTGGCCGTAAATCAGGAGGAAGGAGGTTTCGACGAAAGTGCTTTTTTCCGCGAGGTCTGCAATGTCGTAGCCGCGATAGCGCAGGATGCCTTTTTCGCCATCGATGAACGTAATGTCGCTGTAGCAAGAACCGGTATTGCCATAGGCTGGATCGAGCGTGATGGCACCTGTTTTTGCGCGCAGGCTGCTGATATCGATGCCCACTTCGCCCTCGCTTCCGGTTACGGTTGGTAGGCTCAGAGATTTCCCGTCGAGAATAAGTTCAGCATTTCCAGTCATCGCGCGGAGGTTTTAGACCTTAGTTTATGAGAATTGCCAGCTACAATGCACAAACAGTGCAATTTTTTTCACGAAGCGGACAGATCGCTCGAAAAATCTATTCAGCCGTATCCGGATAGGAGCCGAGCAGCTTGACCAAAGAGCAATAACGGCTGAGTTCTTCGAGCGCTTCGGCGACTTTGCTGTCCTCACAATGCCCGGCCAGATCGACGTAGAAAATGTATTCCCAATCTTTGCGTTTGGAAGGGCGCGATTCGATTTTGCAGAGATTGATGTGAAATTGATCAAACGCTTGTAGTGCTTTGACGAGCGAGCCTGGACGATCGTGAATGGCGAATAAAATGGAAGTGCGGTCGTTGCCCGTCGCTGGACATGGCTTTTCGCCGATGACGAGGAAGCGCGTGGTATTGGTCGCCCGATCTTGGATAGATTCTTCTAACAAATTTAATCCATACATCTCAGCGGCGAGTGGGCCACCGAGTGCTGCGGCGCCCTGAGCTGCTTGATCGCGAGCAATTTGGGCCGCCTTGGTGGTGGAGGAAACTTCCACGAGATCCGCTTCGGGAAAATGTTTGAGAATCCAATTCCGGCATTGGCCAAAGACCTGCGGGTGCGAGTAGAGCGTGCGAATTTGCTCGCGGGGGATGGCCGCCATCAGCCCGTTTTCAATCCTCATCAAAATCTGCGCACAAATGTGGAGCGGGGAATCGACAAAAAGATCGAGCGTGTGCGAGACGGCGCCTTCCGTGGAATTTTCAATCGGCACGACTCCGTAATTTGCGGCACGGCGTGCGACTTGATCGAAGACATCGGAGAAATTTGGCTGCGGTGAGTAAGCCACCGAGTGACCAAATTTTTTGATTGCGGCTTGATGCGTCCAAGTGCCCTCGGGCCCGAGGTATGCAATTTTCAAATCATCCTCAAGGGCCAAGGCCGCAGACATGATCTCGCGGTAAATGGCGCGGATCGATTTTTCAGGCAAGCGTCCTTGATTGAGCTCGATCAAGCGGCGCAGCAGTGCTTCCTCGCGCTCAGGGGCGTAAATTTGCAAGCCGTCGCGCTTTTTTACCTCGCCAATTTGATGGACACAATCCGCACGCTGGCTGAGCAAATCGAGCAATTGGTGGTCGATTTGATCGATCTGGTTGCGAATATCGTCGAGCTTCATGGATGGCGTTAGAAATTGGGAAATGGCTTAAATGTGGCTCAACTCTGAAGGTCGTTTGTGGAAGAAGAAGCATGTTCAGCACCCGCGGCTGGGGGGCCCACTGCGCTTAACGCAAGTTGCTGCTCGGTATCATACGAAGTTTCGGCTGGGCTGGCTGAGGGCAATGGCTTGTGGCGCAGTTCCGAAGCATTTGGCAAATCATCAATCGAGCGAATTCCAAAGTGGTCAAAAAACAGATCCGTTGTCTCATAGAGCAGGGGACGGCCCGGCAGCTCAGCGCGGCCACCGATGCGGATCAAATCCCGATCGAGCAATTTTTGGATCATCCCATCACAGGATACTCCTCGCACCGCTTCGATGGCCGCCTTGGTCACCGGCTGGCGATAGGCGATGATGGCCAACGTTTCCATCGCCGGCCCGCTCATGCGCTCTGGCTTGCGTCCTGGGAAGAGTTGCTTAACGAAGTCGGCAAACGGCAATCGCGTGTAAATTTTCCAGCCTTTCGGCCGCTCCAGCAAAGTGAAGGCGCGCCCATTTTCCTCGTAGGCCCGATTCAATTGGAAAATGGCTTCTAGCACCGCTTCCGGAGTGGTAGTGCCTAATGCAACAAGCCACGGCTCCAACGCGACGGGCGCTTTCCCATCTTCAATATCTCGCTGGTGAATTTCTTCAGCCTCAATCACGCGTGAGCGCACTAATCGGGCCATTTCCTCGCAGCTCAAAGGAGCTTGAGAGGCAATGAGGAGGGATTCGACAATTGAGCTGAGCTGCATCAGAGATCCGCAGGTTAGGAGGCTCTTCTCACATTTCAAGCCTCATGCCAAATTTTGCAGAAAATCGAAAAAATTTCTCATTTAAGAAATTTTCGTCTTGCTGGATCCGTTGATAGGTTATACGCCACCGCGCTCTCAACTGTTTTATTTGTCCCTGAAGCATCATGGATATTTCGCGGAAGAGGACTATTCTCTAAGAAAACTGCTTATATGGCTGCAAAGAAAATTACTAAGAAGCTTGCTAAGAAAAAAGCACCTGCCGCGAAACCTGCGAAGCCCGCTAAAGCCAAGCAACCGGCTCCTGCGAAAAAAACTGCCTCCAAAGCAGGCAGTCTCGCGGCTAAAAAACCGGTAGCTAAAAAAATTGCAGATAAAAAAGCGACGGCCAAGGCTGCTAAGCCATCTTCCAAGGCTGTTGCTGCATCTGCAAAGCCAACAAAATCTCCCAAAAAGCCGGTGAAGGCTGCAAAGCCCGCAAAAGTTGTGAAGGCCAAGAAGCCCGCGATAGTTGTGAAGGCGACGAAACCTGCCAAAGCGACGAAACCTGCAAAGCCGGTCAAAGCGGTCAAAGCACCTTCTAAGGCCCAAAAATCCGTCAAGCCCGCAGAGTCTCCAAAAGAAGCCAAGGCGATCGTTGCAGATAAAAAGCCGAGCAAAGCCATTGTGGCTCCGGCGGTGATTGATAAGCCTGCTAGCAAGCCAGTAGTGGCTGAGAAAAAACCTCAACCTGCGGTAAAAAATAAATCTTCGGTAGTCGATTTCTTACCTCCTGCCCCGCCGATTAAGCCGCGCTTCGTCCCGCCGAAGTCACCCGTGGTTGACTCATCCGCCGCCGCAAAAGCAGGCAATGGCAGCCACAGCCCCGGCTTTATTTTGAAGCAAAAGCAGCGCCTGTTAGATTTGCGCGATGAATTGTTAGATGCCGTTTCTGGCATGGCGCGAGATACCATCCGCAAAGCTCCTGAAGGTTCCGAAGCATCCGGCAGTGGCCAACACCAAGGCGATGCTGGCAGCGACGCTTACGATCGTGATTTCGCCCTTTCCGTCTTGGCCAAAGAACAAGATGCGCTTTATGAAATCGAGCAGGCGTTGATCCGCATCCGAAACGGCACTTATGGCACCTGTGAAATTTCCACCAAAAAAATCCCTCAAATGCGTTTGGAGGCCATCCCATTTGCGCGCTTGACCGTTGAGTGCCAAGCACAATGGGAAAAAGAATACGGCAACCGCCGCTTCCGTCCATCCAATGAAGTCGGCTTCAGCGGAGGAATTTATTCAGAAGATGAAGATTCTGAAACAGTTTCTCTTGACGAAGACGAAGATTAACGCATTATCCGCCTCCCAAAATCATGCCACGCGATATTATCATCCTCGAATGCACCGAAGCGAAAGCCGAGGGCAAGCCTACTTCACGCTACGTGACCACGCGCAACAAAAAAAGTTTGCGCACTCCGGGACGTCTCGAAAAAGTGAAGTTCAATCATTTCCTCAAAAGACGCACCCTTCACCGCGAACTTCGCTAACCCGTTTCTCTTATGTCTGAACCTAAAACTGTCCAACGTCGTATCAACTTCCGTAAGGCGAATCGCATGATGCCGCGCCGGCGTCATGATATTCCAGCCGATCAAGTCGTGGCGACCAATCCTGAATTGCTCACCAAATTTACCACGGAAACAGGTAAAATTTTGCCACGCCGCGTAACGGGTGTTTCGGCCAAACTTCATCGTAAGATCAATAACGCGATCAAGCAATCTCGTGCCATCAATCTGCTTCACTAACAGATTCTAACATTTTTTTCCAGCTTGTTTTTCCAGCCGCGGGGCCAATCCTGCGGCTGATTATTTTCTGGCCATGATCGCACTCAAGAAGAGTAGGCACCCCGCCCATATTCTTTTGAATAATCTCACCTATTTGGACCAGACTCCGGCGAGTAAGCGGCTTTGAGTCGCCTGATCAAGCACTTGGCAGTGGCGGTATCCATCACCGCGCTCCGGCAAAGCAATCATGAATGCATCGCGCTCCCAAGGGGAGGGGAAGTCCAAGCCGATGAGCGCGCGGCCAATGCGTTCTCCGGATTGGCGGTAATTAAAATAGCAAAGATTGGCATTGCCGTAGAGCCGCTTGGCAAGAAAGTCGTGCAGTGCTCCAGGCCGTTCGTAAAAGTCCAATCTGAGAAATAGTGGGCAGCGCAAATAATCACCACGCAGAGGAATCGCGCGAAATGCCACATCTTGAGCTTCGCAAAGCTCTTCGTATTCGTAGCCATGCGAATTTAACGCTTGGCGAAGTTCCAGTAAATGCTCGGCGTGCTCAGCTAAGGCCGTAAACGTCGGCCACGCAACAGATGGATCACTCATGCCATATTGGAAATCGATGAGATTCAAGCGGCCGAAGCAACGATCGAGCAACTCCAACATCGCACCCGGCTGCTCACAAATTTTGACGCGCAACGTAACTTCGTGGCTAGGCCGAGCTTGGTGAAACTGCGCGATGTGGCCCAGTTGGGAAAAATCCAGATTGGCACCGCAAAGAATGATGAGCACGCGTTTGCCAGTCCACTGCTTGGCTTCTTGAAGCAGGGCAGCGAGGCCCATTGCGCCCGATGGCTCGGCGATGCAGCGGTGATTTTCCCACAAAAAACGAATCGCGTGGGCCACTTCTGGATTGGTCACAGTGACGATGCGCGAGAGCGTTTCTCGGCAGATTAAAAATGGATGCTGCCCCGAGCGTTTCACGGCCGTGCCATCGCAAAAAAGATCGACTTGATCGAGAGTCACTGGTCCGCCGTTTGAAAATGCAGCGAGCATGGACGCTTGCTCGACTCCTTCCACGCCGATGCATTCGATCGCTGGCCAATAAGTTTTCAACCAGCAGGAAACGCCCGCTGCCATGCCGCCGCCACCGATTTGCAGAAAAGCTGCATCGAATGGACCGTGGCCCGAAAGCACCACTTCATCGGCGAGTGTGCCTTGGCCAGCCATGACTTGCAGGTCATCGTAGGCATGAATGTAGGTGGCACGGCTTTGTTGCTGATCTTGTAATGCGGCGGTGACTGCTTCGTCATAGCTATCGCCGGCTAAATGAATTTCCACCCACTCGCCGCCATGTCTGAGCACGGCTGCTTGTTTGATCTGGGGTGTGCTGCGTGGCATGTAAATGCGAGCTCGAATCGCCAATGCCTGCGCCGCGAGTGCCACTCCTTGAGCATGATTGCCTGCAGATGCCGTCACCACTCCATGCACTGCTTGCTCTTTGGTGAGAGTGGCCATGCGGTTACAAGCACCACGCCATTTATAAGATTTCACCAATGAAAGATCTTCGCGCTTGATCCAAACTTCAGGCGAGCCGCTGGGCATCGCGAGTTTCTCAAGCGGAGTGGCCGTAGCAAAACGATAAACACGCTCGCGAGCAAAGAGGATTTCTTGCCGCAGTTGGCGATGGATTGGTAATAGTTCGCTCTCCACACCATGATGATGTGGAGTTGGCAGATGAGCTGCAAGCGGACTTTTTAATGATAAGTGATGATTGCTTTTTTTGCGGCGCGGACAATTATTCAGTTTACTATGTAAGTAGTAGTTAAAGTGGGGTTTATTCCCTAAGCATGTCTCTAAGATTGCCGAAAAAGTCGTCCAATTCATCCGCACTTGGCTCCGCACTCAAAATTTCATCATAGCTGGTATTGATGAGATAGGCTGGATCTAACTCTTTGATAAAACTACTAGGCTGGCATCCGGTGACTTCGCCCCACTTTTGGCGAGTTAAGCAGTAACTCAAAGTCAACTGATCTTGTGCACGAGTGATGCCCACGTAGAGCAAGCGCCGTTCTTCATCTTTGGTTCCCTCGGCAATGCTGCGGCTGTGAGGCAAGAAGCCTTCTTCTAACCCGGTTAGAAAAACAGTGGGGAATTCGAGCCCTTTGGATGCATGCAGGGTGATTAAAGTGACGCCTTGTTTTTTTTCAATATCATCCTCTTCGCGGTCAGCGGCGAGAGCGCTTTGATCAAGGAAACTCTGCAGCTTTTTGCCCTTGGCAGCGTGGTTGCGCAAACTTTGCATGAGGCTTTGAATGCCCTCTGCGCGCTGTTGTTTTTCGCTTTCGGTCTTACAGCCATTGCCGAGCCATTCGAGGTATGAAATTTCTTTGAGCAAGCCATCTAACACATCTGCCGGATTTTCTTGCTTGAGATCGATGCGGTTTTTCGCACCGGCGATGAGAGTGATGAATTCATCGATGGCGGCAATTCCTTTGGCACCTAACTGATTTTTGAATTGAGGATCGCACAGCGCTTCCCAAACCGATTCATGATGTGTGCGGCTCCAATCCGTGGCCAGCATCGTGGTTTTTTGGCCAATGCCGCGGCTCGGTGCATTGATCACACGCAGCAATGGAACGTCCGTCTCAGGGCTGACTAAAAGTTGCGCATACGCCAGCACATCGCGCACTTCACGGCGATCGTAAAAACTCTGCGCGCCAACCATGCGGTAGGGAATTTTTCGATCTCTCAAGGCCATTTCGAGTTTGCGGCTCTGACCATTGGTGCGAAATAGGACCGCAAAATTTTCCCATGTATTTCCAACTGCAGAACGGCCAGCGAGGATTTCCTCCGCGATGAATTCAGCTTCTTCGTCATCGCTCGGCATCGCCACTAGCCGCACTGGATCCCCGCCGCCGCGAGTTGCTTTGAGGATTTTTTCTCGGCGGCCACGGTTATGCCTGATGAGGCTGTTAGCTGTGTGCAATACCGCTTGCGTTGAGCGGTAGTTTTCTTCTAACCGAATGACTTTAGGATTTGGGAAATAGCGCTCAAATTCTAAAATATTAGCTACCTCAGCGCCGCGCCAGCCGTAGATGGATTGATCATCATCGCCGACCACACAGATGTGATATGGAGCACCCACTAATTGTTGCAGTAGTTTCATCTGCAAGGAATTGGTGTCTTGAAATTCATCCACGGTCACTCGTGTGTAGCGCTTGCGCATGAGATCTCGGATGTCGTCATGCTCGCGCAGCACACGCTCGGCAAGAACTAACAGATCATCAAAGTCCACCGTGTTTTGCGCACGCAGCTCATTCTGATAGGCAACGGCTAGGCTGGCAAAAAATTCATCAGTTAGATCGGCTGGATCAGTCCCTTGGTTTTTTGCTTTGGAAATTTCCCCTAACACTTTCTCTGGTTTGATTTTCTCGTCCTTGCCGCCTTTGCGCACGAGCAATTGCTTCATGATGCCGAGCTGATCACTGAAGGAGCAAATCGAGAAATTTTTCTTGTAACCAAGTTTTTCAATGCCGGAGCGGAGTATCCGCACGCAGAGTGAGTGAAAGGTGCAGACGGTCATTTCTTCCGCCGCAGTGGAGGAGACCATGCTTGCAATGCGCTCACGCATTTCTGCGGCCGCCTTGTTGGTGAAGGTGACGGCAAGAATTTCCGATGGCGGAACCTTACGCTCCAGCATGTGGGCAATCCGGCAGGTGACGGTTCGAGTCTTTCCAGTGCCAGCGCCTGCTAAGAGCATGACGGGTCCATTTTGGCTGGAGACAGCTTCTCGTTGTGCAAGGTTGAGTGACTCAAATGAAAAAGAAGAAGCCATCGTGGACGGCACAGCCAATCTTGGTCTGTGCACATTGGCGAGTATGGACTGACTTTTTTTTCATCAAACGTGAATAAAAAGTTGCATTCTACTTGACCCGATCGACTCACGAATTAACATCCGCCCCCCAACACATTACGCATATGGCCAACGCACAAGTTATTCTCAAAGAAAAAATCGCCGGACTGGGTGCCGAAGCCGATGTGGTGAAAGTCCGCGCCGGTTACGCCCGCAATTTCCTGATTCCGCAAGGCAAAGCCTACGAGGCGACTCGGGCGAATTTACGCCACGTCGAGGCACTGAAGACAGAGCGTGCTCGACGCGAAGCGGAAGAATTGCTCGGCTACCAAGCAATCGCGACTAAGATTTCCAAGCTCAAGCCAAAGTTCGTTCTATCCACCGGCCAAGGTGGCAAGGCGTTTGGCTCAGTTACCAATATGGATATCCACAAAGAACTCGAAGCAGCAGGCATCAGCGTTGATCGCCATGCGATTGAATTGGAGAAACCGATTAAAAAGTCTGGCAAATCGGAAGTCACCGTCCGTTTGCATCCGCAAGTGTTAGCGACGTTGGTCATCTCTGTGGATGCCGGTGAAGCGGCTGAGGGCTAATCAATTGCTGATAATCCAGCTAAAATTCTTCTAAATTCCCCGAGGTTCAAATGAGAAACTCGGGGAATTTTTTGTCGTTGCCACCCGTGTGAACGCGATGAAGAGCTGCCTCAGTTCGCACCCGATTTTTCATATAACCCGATGGCGTAGCGGATGGCAGACAGCCTATTTCCCCGCAAGCACTATTTCGCTTCAGCTTTTCATTTCCCAATGCAGAAGTTGCTGAAAATCACACCCAGTAAATCTTCGGTATCCACTTTGCCTGGAATTTCCCCAAGGGCATCTAATGCTTCTCTAAGATCGATGGCTGCCAATTCAGCGTCGGAGTTAATATCGTCCAATAAGGCGAGCGCGGCTTCCAAGCTGACGCAAGCTTGAGTTAGGCTTGCTTGATGACGCGTGTTGATGGCAACGGCGTGCTCGCCCCAGTCAGTTTGGCTGAAATGCAATGCGTCACGAATGCTGTTAGATAAATGGTCGAAGCCATTTCCGTTCAAACATGAGAGACGAATCGCCGTTACGCCAGACCATGATGGATGTTCATTTTCATCGCATTTATTCAACACGAGAAGATGGATCGCCGATGTGCTTGGTAAAATCGGCTCTGGTGGGCGCTCTTGTGTGGCATCCACCACTTCTAACAAAAGATCAGCGGCTTCAATTTGGCGCACCGTCCTCTGGATGCCTTGGGCTTCAATTTGATCATCGGCTTCGCGCATTCCAGCGGTATCGACCAAGCGTATTGGCAATCCGTTTAGATTGATAACTTCCTCAATGGTATCGCGTGTCGTTCCAGCCATTTCACTCACGATCGCGCGGTCATAGCCTAACAATTTGTTCATCAAGCTGGATTTGCCGACGTTGGGCTCGCCAAAAATTACAGTGCGCACACCTTCTCGCAAAATTCGCCCTTGATCGGCAGTCGCAAGTAACAATTTAACGATCTGAAGGACATCAGCCACGCGTGCTGAAAGTAAGGCTCCAGTCTGTGGATCAATGTCTTCTTCGGGGAAATCAATCCATGCTTCAAGATGAGCAAGTGTCTCTAACAGCGAGTCACGTGCCTGAGATGTTTTTTTACCAAGGGCACCTTCTAACTGGCTGCGCGCCGCGCGGAGTGCCAAACGTGTTTGTGCGGAAATCAGGTCCATGACACCTTCCGCTTGTGTTAGATCAATTTTACCATTGAGAAATGCACGTTGTGTAAACTCGCCAGGCTCGGCATGCGCCGCTCCACATTCTAACAGACGTGTGAGGATTTCGCGCGTCACTAAAATTCCACCGTGTCCGGTAAATTCCACACAATCTTCTCCGGTATAACTGTTAGGCGCGCGAAATGTGGTTAGAATGCCATCGTCAATCACACGTCCATCTTTGTCCAAGATCGTTGCATAACGCGCGAAACGCGGTGAACTCGATGATGCGGTGCCACCACTTGCAAGATCGGCAATCGAGATGGCTTGCGCTCCGGAAAGCCTAATGAGTGAGATGGCACCGACGCCAAAAGGGCTTGCAATCGCGGCAATCGTCGCCCGCGACTGATCTGGATGTGCTTTGATCATGCATTTTGTGAGATTCTAGGGTTTCTTCGCTGGCACAACTTTACCGCCAACCCCAAGAAATTCCCAACAAATGAAACGTGATATACTCAAAATTGGGTTTTCCGGATCATTCGACCACTCCAGCTCGACTGTGGCGGTTTTAGGAGTTGGCTGAGTATCGGTTCCTCGCCAATTCAATTCTGATAGAGCGCGGCCGACCTCTGAATCCACCACCACATTGATGCGGCAAGAATCTCCAGTATTGGCTGGGTCTCCCAGGCGATACGTGCGCATGCCAGGCATGGATAGACCTTTGACTGGCACGTCCTCGACGATCAATATACGGAATACTGCTTTGCTGTTTGGAACAGCAAGTTCGGTAAATGTTTGAAACGTGCGATATTTGGTCTGCGTAAAAACCTCCCAATCTAACAGCAGCTTATCTCCTTGCTTCTTGAAGATGGCGTAAACTTGCAATGGCTCCATTTTATAATTTTCAGGCTGCGCAAATGCTCTGAGTAAATAATCTGCCTCTTCTAAACCTTGCTGCACCTCCAGCGTTGCAAGTGGACGAAAAAATTCACGCAGTTCAAATTGCTCAGGCTGATCATAGATCATCATGAAAATACCTTTTTTGCGATCCTCTTCTGATAAATTAAAAAAAGAAAAGCTCTCCAGCGGCGTATCGCCATCATTGATCACTGTGCCACCGTAAAAACCTTCGATTTGACTCTTAAGTTGCTTGCCATTGAGGACGTAGGGAAGCTTTTCATCAACCGTTTTGCCTGCTAGAAATTTACCTAACGTTTCAGTGGCATCACGTTGCCAACCTACACGAATGTAGCTGTTTTGCTTGATATTTTCTTGGAGCGCGCGCCTTTTTTCCGATTGCTTGGACCGTTCTGTTTCTCCAGTTAAATAGATTACCACACCAACCACGCAGAGAATAAGAACAAGCAAAACCAAGATCGGTATTAAAATGCTTTTCTTCGCTTCAGAAGCACCGAGGTCTGAGGTCGCTGTGACTTTCTCAGCAGCCTCTATGGTATGTGGCTCTGGCTCAGGTTGAATTTCGGCGACTTGCCCGCGAGATGGTGGAAGATGAGAAGTAGATGTTGGCCTAGGCCCAGCTGGTATTGGGGCAGAAACTGATATGGGGGCAATTGCCATCGGCTGAATTGTCGCAGCCTGAGTTAGTGGGGGAGAGGTGACTTGAATACCGCAGTGAGGGCAGGGAGCTGTCGTCGGCGGCAAATTTACGGGAATGACGATTTTACCGTTACAATGAATGCATATAAATGAGCGCTGGTTTGCTGGAATCACAGAATTTCTAAAAGTTTAAGTAATTGGATACCATGGTTATGGCATTTTTAAGGAGATCATCCAGCTAAACTTTGCCGTTCCATCAATTAGATGCTCATGCAGGCGCGAGAACGGAATCGAGCACTTCAAGGCAGCGCGCATTTTGTGCGGCGGTGCCAATCGAAATACGCACCCAATCGGGCAGTCCGTAGCTGCTCATCGCACGGATGATGACTCCTTGCTTGAGCATGTTGCGGAAAAGTTGATCGCCTTGACCGACGCGAACTAACAGAAAATTTGCATAACTTGGCACAAATTCGAGGCCGCGCTGGCGGAAGGCATCTTCATAAAATTTCATGCCTTCCAAATTCACGTTGCGCGTTTTGGCGATGTGATTTGTGTCTTTGAGTGCGGCGAGTGCTCCCGCTTGTGCAATGGCATTCACATTAAATGGCTGGCGCGCCTTTTGCAGCAACTTTGCCACTGCGGGTGAGGCCAAGCCGTAGCCCACGCGCAATGCTGCGAGACCATGGATTTTTGAAAATGTCCGCAGCACGCAGACGTTGCGGCCAGCCCGCACATATTGCAGAGTGTCCGGCGGATTTTCTGGAAATTCATAATACGCCTCGTCGAAGACCACCACGACCTGTTCGGGAACACGCGCCATGAAGCGGTCAATCGCCGCTTGGCCTACCATGGTGCCGGTGGGATTGTTCGGATTGGCGATGAAAACCAATCGCGTCTGCGGCGTGATCGCATCCGCCATGGCATCCAGATCGTGCACGAAGCCCGGATCGGGCACTTTCACATAACGCGCACCAAACAGCGTGGCCATCAATTGATAAACGACAAACGCGTGCTCAGCGGCGATCAGCTCTGCTTGCCGATTTAAAAAAGTATGACACAGCAGCTCGATGATCTCATTGGAGCCATTGCCTAAAATCACATGATCCATGCTCAGTGAAAATTCTTCAGCAATCGCGTGTCGCAGCCGGTATCCACCTCCGTCCGGATAGATGTGCGCTTCGTTGATGGCTGCCATCATGGCGGCCTGCGCCAGCGGCGACGGGCCTAACGGATTTTCATTGGATGCCAATTTGACAATCTCGGACGCTTCGAGTCCCAGCTCGCGGGCTGTTTCATCAATCGGTTTTCCTGGCTCGTAGGCCACCAAATCGCACACGAAGGAATTGGCAAATTGTTCGATCATCATCGCACGCATTTCTAGTCCCCTAAATGCTTCTGGTCAAATTTTCTCAGCATAAAAATTCATTCACCCGCGTGGGCTGCGAGCAATTGGCGGTAGCGTGCAAGTGCTTGCTGATAGATCGGGGCCAGCGCGGTATTTGGTAGCAGTCGCGAGCCATTTTCTGGTTGGCAGTAGCACGCCTGCAATGATGATAAATCCTGCCCACCCGCCGCGGCGGCCAATAAAGCAGCACCCAGCGCGGCGGAGTTGGCGACTTCAAGTCGCTCGACAGGAACTTGAAAAACATCTGCGATGATCTGCGCGATGCCATCATTCCGCGAGGCTCCACCGGTGAGGAGAATTCGTTCTGGCTCCACTCCCAACCACTGGGAATGCAATCGCATATTGAGAAATTGGCTCTCCACCAAAGCACGCACTTGTGCAGTTGAATCGGCATCGGTCTCAAAATCAAAAATGGGTTCACTCAGCGAACAACGCGGGGTGATTTCTGGCTGATAGAATGGCAACATCAAATTCCGTCCAGCCAGTAGCGAAGATGCCAACATCGCTTGTTTTTCAAATGCGCTCCAATCGAGCCGGTGAGCATCCCGCATCGCCTCTCGTGCCAACGAACCATTGCGGAAACAAATCAGAGACATAAATCCACCCGCCGGATTGCCAAACACGTGGCCAAATCCTTGCGGGTCCGTCACCGCCTGCGGCATCGCGGCAAAATAAGTGTCGCTGGTGCCCAAGGAAATCACCACTTGGCCTGGCAGAGTCGCGCCCATGCCGACTAAGGATGCTGGATTATCGCCGGTAAATGTGGCAATTTGGCAACTGTTAGAAAATCCATATTTTTTCTGAAAATACGGATGAATCGACCCTAACAGACTTCCCGCAGGCATTGGCGCAAGAAGGCGTTTCGCCAGCTCCGGCGCGGTGGCATCTAACAAATTTTCATCCCAGCGGCCTTCGGCCAAATTTAGCAAATTCATCCCAGCACCATCTCCCAAATCAATCGGCATCGAGCGCCCTAACAGCACTGAGCCCATAAACGAACTCACCAAATGGATACGCTCCGTCCGCTCATACGCAGCGGCATCGGTCTGATGAAATCGCCGGATTTGCGGACCGCTGAAGCGCTCAATCGCGATCGAGCCACTGATGCGACATACCTCGTGAGCTCCGCCCATTTTTTCAGAAATTTCCGCGCACGCGCTGCCTGTAGAGTTGTCCATCCAGATTGGCGACGTGGCGCGAGTCAGTGCCGGAGTGAGTTGACTCGCCAAGGAATTTTCGTTGCGAAGAGCTGCCAAGCGGGCATCGAACGTTCCATCCAAATAAACCGTGCCGTGCTGCTGGCCCGAACCGCAAATGATCTCGATTTTCGAGAGATCGATGCCGCCATTCAATTTTTCTAACAGCATATCGAGTGCATCCAGCCACATCGCAGGCGGTGAGTGCACTTCACCATTTTTTCCGTTGGGTAAAAAACCTGAAACGCAGCCGTATTCAGGTAGATTCGCTCCGAAATTAACGGATTGCTGGGCTAAAATTTCTCCTGAAATTCCATCCAGCACCACGGCGGTGAGTGATTGAGTCGATGCATCGATGCCTAAAAACATATGACCAATCTTGATTGCCCGTTTTTGAAATTCCAAGCGGGAATCCTCGGCATAAAAAAAGAGCGGCTGCTTTCGCAACCGCTCTTTGTAATTGGTTAAGAAATGACGTTTCCGCCACTTGCTAGAATTAGAAGCTTACGCTAAGGATCGTGCCGGCGAACAGTTCGTCACCGACTGCTAAACCTGCGTCGCCATCCAAGTCGACCGAAGCTGCAACGTATGGAGATAATGTCGCAGTTTCAGTAAACGCCCAATCAACCGAAGCCTTGGTGGTCCATGCTTCGAAAGCACCGGATTGCTCGCTACCTGAGTTGTCGAATTGTGACTCAAAGCCATAACCCACTGCTGTGGAGAGGTTCAAATTTAAGCATGAGTTTAATTCAAAACTGCGTGAAAGAGCCAACTCGGTGTAACCGTTGTTGTCGGTTTCGATATCCCAGTAATACGTGAGTTCAGCGGTCAAGAAACCAAAATCACGTGAAATGCCGAAACAGGCTTCTTGCGCATCGTCGGTCACAATGAGATTGCTGTTGCTGTTGATATACCAGATATAACCAACAGAAGCGGTTAAAAATCCAAAGTCTTTGGAAACTTCGCCGTAGATGTCGAGCTCATTCTCGTTAATCAAGCTGATTGCAGGGTCCTCGTAGCTTGCAAACCAAGCACCGGCACTGACGGTCAAGCCCGCGAATTCTGTGGACGCGTTGATTCCAGCTTCGATCAGGTCACTTCCGAGGTCTTGTCCACGGAAGATGTATTCGGAAGAATACCCAGTGTGAAGCGCGTATTCGACTTCAGCCTGAGCGATGCCTGCCGCTAAGGCGGAGGCTGCTGCCATGGCTCCAATAGTTTTGTAATAGTTTTGCATCGTTTTCAATTTTTGTTGTTTGCTGCTTTTAGAATCTCAAAGGATCGTAAAATGCCTATTGAGATGATTTTAGGAGAAGAAAATCACATGCCAGTCGGCGCGGCGAATTACTTTCGATGAGTAAATTATTAAAAAATCTTAAGTAAAGGCCAGCTTTTTTTATGTTATTTTTTTCTCGCCCGCCTTGTTAGGTTTGCGAATCGGGGATGGCAAGGGATAAATTCAGTTTTCCAAAAGGTTTACGTAGAATGAGGTGGAAGCATTTTAGACGATAGTAAGGTTGGCACGAAGCATGCTTATCACTTTTAACCTCACCCTTGAAATACTTCAGGGTCGAATCTCACTACAATCCTGACCACCATGACAAGTCGATACCTCAATCACGTGCGAGCCATTGCGGCCGCAGCCATTGCTGTTTTTGCAATCCCATTAGCACCTTCTGCTTATGCGCAGGATGCCGCCGCTCCCGTGGCTGAGGCAGCTGCGGCACCCGCAGAGGCGGCTCCTCCGGCAGAAGCGGCACCTCCGGCAGATGCACTTGCTGCTCCATCACTAGAGCAGCGTGTTGAAGACATCGAAGCCTACATGAATAATGCAAATCGTCCGACGGCTGCTGCTGGTGTTGATTCAATGGTCAAGGGACCGGGTCCAGGGCACAATGCTTGGCAGATGGTTGCCACTGCTTTGGTGATTTTCATGACACTGCCGGGCTTGGCACTTTTCTACGGCGGTCTCGTTCGCCGGAAGAACGTGCTATCCGTTCTCGCGCAGTGCCTTGGCATTGCATGTCTTGTCACCCCACTTTGGTGGCTCTGCGGCTATTCGCTCTCTTTCGGCGCGGGGAATGCGTATATTGGGGATTTTGCCTACGCCCTATTTAAGGGAGTCGAACCTGGAGTAACGGGAGCTGGTTACTACTGGATTTCAGATAGCATGTGGGCAATGTTTCAATTGTCTTTCGCGATTATCACTCCAGCACTCATCGTCGGTGCAATCGCCGAGCGTATGAAGTTCACTGCCGTCATGGTATTCGTCCTGATCTGGATGTTCGCCGTGTATTTCCCATTCGCTCACATGGTTTGGTCCGTTACTGGGCTGATGTGCGGCCCCCTCAATCCGGAGGCCTCAATCAAGGCGATCGATTTCGCTGGTGGCACCGTCGTTCACATGACTTCTGGCTGGAGTGCACTGGTGCTCTGTCTGATCTTAGGCAAACGCAAGGGGCTTGGTAAAGAATCGATGGCACCGCATAGCATGGTGCTCTGTATGGTCGGCACCGGGATGCTCTGGGTTGGCTGGTATGGTTTCAATGCTGGTTCTGCCCTAGGCGCAGATGCTATCGCCTCAAACGCCTTTACCACCACCACTCTGGCAGCTGCCACTGCGGGACTCGCTTGGGCACTTATCGAGTGGATTTTCAAAGGCAAACCAAGCGTCCTCGGTTTCTGCTCGGGCATTATTGCTGGGCTTGTTGTCATCACACCTGGTTGCGGATTTGTGACACCTACTTCGGCAGTGATCATGGGCGTGCTCGCAGGGGTGATTCCATTCCTTGCCGTTGCATATCTTAAGAGCATCTTAGGTTACGATGATGCACTAGACACCTTCGGGATTCACGGTGTGGGCGGCACTCTCGGCGCGATTCTCACAGGAATCTTTGCTGATGAAAAAGTGAACTCAGTCGTCGCAGGCCTGAAGGACGGCTTGTTGATGGAGCAATTCAAAGCAGTTGCTCTTACCATTGTCTGGTCCGTGGTTGCCACAGCAATTATCGCTTACCTGATCAAGTTCACCATAGGTCTTCGCGCAACTCCTGAAGTTGAGGAAACCGGCCTAGACTTATCCGAACACGGTGAGGTTGGCTACGAACAATGATCCATAGAGGAACTTAAATATCTCGCGAGCGGGCCAGTGTGGTCCGCTCGTTTATTTTTTCTCAGCTCAATTTTTGATTGGATAAAGTTGTTTCCTTAATCAGGCGAGTCGGCAATGGCTCGCCTGATTTCGTTTGCACGCAGATCACTTCTTGAAGTGTGATGAGCACCAGAAAAATGAATCGTTTACGTTTGATCTTATGGCTCGCGTTGTTGGCCTCGCTGGGCTTTGCCGCTTGGGCCACTCTGCGCCCGTTCGATTGGAAGCCAGATCCTCAAGCTGGATGCCATTTGAGCTCGGCGCACATCCGCAAAGATCACAGCTACTATTGGCTGGATCTTCATGTGAAAATCAACGCCGGAGCTTCGCATCAGTTAGAAATTCCGGTCGTCATGAAGCTGGCGGATGGCAAATCGTTAGATCCGGCAGACATCACGTTTGTCAGTCGTGACAAAGGCCCGATCGAAGAAATTTTCCTCAAATTCTGGCTCGCGGAAGATCAGATCCATGGCCCATTGAATCTTAAAATCAATCAAGGCCTATTGCGTGTTAAATCCACCCATGCTGCGCCTGCCATCGAAAATGGAAAAACTCGGGCGTTGCCCACCCACCGTTGGTAAATATGAAACCATGGCTTTTGATCGATAATTCTAACAGCCGCACCAAGTTTGGGCTCGGTGATGAAAACGGCTTACTCGAATGGCGGGCCGTTTTGGACACCGCAGAAATTTCCGATGCCTCGTTGAATGATTTGCTGTTAGAAGTGGATTTTTCCAGCGTGACCATCGGCTCGGTGGTGCCGCTGAAGCGCCAAGTTTTCGCAAATTATTTCAGCGGAAGTTGGCCCGTCCATTTTCTGGATGCGCGAAGCCCACTTGGTCTAGGCATTGATTATCCATTGCCTGAGCAAATCGGTGCAGATCGCCTCGCCAATGCCGCTGGGCTGTTAGGCCGCCACCGGACGCCTGCCATTGTCATTGATTTTGGCACGGCAGTGACCTTCGATGTGGTCTCCGCGCAGCCTGCGTATTGCGGTGGAGCGATTGCTCCCGGCCTCGGCGCGATGGCAGGATACCTTTCACTTAAAACCGCACTTCTACCATTAATTGAAATTCTGGAACCCGCCTCGGCGATTGGCAAGTCCACCGTCCATGCGATGCAAGTCGGCGCCGTGATTGGTTACCGCGGCCTCGTTAAAGAAATTCTCTCGAGCATTGTCGCAGAAATGGCAGGCGATCCACTCGTGATTGCCACCGGAGGCGATGCGGCGTTGATTGCCAAAGGCGTGCCAGAGATTCATCTGGTGGATCAAGACATCACGCTGCATGGATTGCGCCACGTTGCCGCCAACGTTTTTTGCTAGCAGAAAAATGAAAATTGATCCATCTCAGCCATCCATTCGCGCGGCATGAAAGCATCTCCCTTAACGATCGGCATCGATTTTGGCGGCACCACGGTAAAATTATCAGTGGTCCAAGATTCTGTTTTGTTAGAAAGTGTGCCGCCCATTGCCACCCAAGAATTTGATGAGCCAAACAATTTAATCGATGCCATGGTGAGCGCCGTCGATGAACTCCGCCAGCGTCATCCGCAGATCGCCGCCGTTGGCATCGGCATGCCTGGATTTGTCAATTTTGAAAAAGGCGAAATTTATCACCTCACCAACGTGCGCGGTTGGTGCGGCATCCCGCTGCGGAAAATCATGGAAGATCGGTTGCAATGCCCGGTCGCCGTTGAGAATGATGCCAATTGCATGGGTTACGCTGAATGGAAGTGGGGCGCGGGAAAAGGCATGCAGCACGTTGTTTTTATCTCGCTCGGCACGGGCGTGGGTGGCGCCATCATCGCCAATGGCCAAATGATCCGAGGCATGCGCCACGGTGCGGGCGAAATCGGCCAAACATCCATCGATTACAAAGGCCGCTCCGGCCAATATCATAACCGTGGCGCGTTGGAAGATTACATCGGCAATCAAGAAATTGCGACCATGGCTCAGGCCACGTATCGAACCGCTGGCATCGATCGTTCTCTCGCAGATTGTTCCCCAGCCGCATTGGCCGGCGCGGCTATTGCAGGCGATGTCTTGGCTTCACAAGTGTGGCAAACCGTTGGCCAAATGTTAGCAACCGCTGCCATGAATCTTTGCTGGTTGCTCAACCCGCAAGCAATCGTCATCGGTGGTGGTGTGGCCCGCGCCGGTGAAATTTTGTTAGATCCGCTGCGCACCCATTTATTTGCCCAGCTTTCCGGTCCATTCCGAGATGATTTGCAAATTCTAACAGCTCATTTTGGTCACGATGCAGGTATCATTGGCGCGGCCTCTCTTGCCCGCGGTTTGATTCAATCACCTTCGCGCGTGGCGAGTGCGTGAGCTTTCCGCCACTGTCTGATGAGCCCATACTTCGGCGCGAAAATCAATGAGATGATAAAGCCGAGAGCTTGAATTAAAACGATACAAGCGCTTGGCGAGCCATTGATGTGAAAGCTGGTTAAAACTCCCAACAGTGTCGAAAGCACCGCGCTGCTCACAGCGATGCCCAGCATGCGGTCGAAGCGATCCGTCCATAGCTGAGCAGTGCTTCCAGGGATGACCAACATGGCAATCACTAAGATAATGCCCACGGCCTGCAATGAAGCGACGATGGCGAGTGCCACACAAACTAACAGAAAATTTTCCATTCTAGCTGCAGGCATCGCGATGACTCGGGCGTGCGAAGCATCAAAGCAGATTAGAAGTAAATCGCGGCGTTTGAGGAAAACTGCTAGAGAAACCAAGCTCCCGATCCAATACGTTTGCAACCGATGATGCGGCTCAATGCCTAAAATATTTCCTAACAAGATGTGATCGAGATGCAGTGAAGAATGCACTTTGCTAAATAGCACGAGGCCAAAAGCAAACATGCCCGTAAATACCACGCCCATGATGGCGTCCTCCTTCAGTCGGCTGTGTTGTTTGATAAAGCCGGTGACGACGGCGCAGCTCAACCCAGCAAAAAATGCACCCACCGCGAGTGGTAGTTTGATCAGATATGCAATCACGATGCCGGGCAGCACCGCGTGAGAAATGGCGTCACCCATCAATGCCCAGCCTCTCAAAACTAAAAAACATGAAAGCAGTGAGCAGGTGATGGCCACGATACTGCCAATGAGCAACGCATCGCGCATGAATCCATATTGCAATGGCTCAAACAATAGGTGCATTATTTTTTGTTAGATTTTTCAAACGTTGACGCTCGGCAAGGATGCCATGCTTAGGTGCCCACAGAAAAACGGCGATGAAAATGAGCGTCTGCAAAGTCACGATGCAGCCGCCCGTCGATCCATTAAAAAAGTAACTGAGGTAGGCGCCGACGATTGACGTGGCGAGCCCCATCAGCGCAGACACAATCACCATCACGCCAAAACGCTCAGTCAATAAATACGCAGTGACTCCAGGCGTGACTAACATCGCTACGACGAGACATGCACCCACCGTTTGCAAGGCTGCCACGGATGTTGCGGCCAACAAAGCGAGCAAGAGATAGTGCAGTCTAACAACCGGAAGGCCCAACGCTCGAGCCTGCATGGGATCAAAACAAAAAAGCATCAAGTCCCGCCATTTGATTCCTAACACGAGCAGCGTGACGGCACTGATAATGAGCACTTGCATCACATCGCCATCTGCAATGCCTAATAAATTTCCGAATAAAATCGTCTTCAAATCCACCTTCGCAGGAAACAAAGTGATGAGTAGCACTCCTGCGGCAAAAAAGGTGGTGAAGACGATTCCAATCGAGGCATCTTCACGAATGCGCGTTTGATTTTTGATGAATCCCATCGCCCCCGCGGCCAAGATGCCGCTGATGAATGCGCCAAGTGCGAATGGCATACCTAACAGATAGGCCAAGGCGACGCCGGGGACCACCGCATGCGAAA
Organism: Verrucomicrobiota bacterium; assembly: GCA_004294095.1. GTDB lineage: Bacteria > Verrucomicrobiota > Verrucomicrobiia > Verrucomicrobiales > Akkermansiaceae > Luteolibacter. Next base: position 682 of record RDZR01000062.1, on the reverse strand, counting down.
GCGCATCGCCCATCAGCGACCAACCTTTCAAGGTGACGAATGCTGAGAGAAATCCGCAGACTCCTCCGATCAGCGCACTGATCCAGATTGCGCGCAGCATGTAGTCATAATGCAACGGAGTTGTTAGGAAATCGATCATCGTTCAATCGAGCTTTTTAGCGCGTTCCTTAACCAATTCTTCATGATCTGAGCGGTCTTTGTATTCCAAGTGGCCTTCCTTTCCAAAGACGAGTGGGCGTTCGTCATCGGTGAGCAAACTCACCATCTTCCCATCGTGCTCCTGGATGGTAGATTGATCAAAATGAAATTTTCTGAGCACTCCCTCGAAGGTGCGGCTCAGATTATCTTCTGTGAAAACATGCTCGGTTTTTCCATAGGCCAAGACGGTGCGGTTGATCAATACCACTTGATCGCAAAACTCGGGCACACTTCCAAGATTGTGGGTGGAAACGAGAATCATGCAGCCGCTCGCCCGCAGTTCTTTAAGCAGACGGATGATGGCTTCTTCAGTTTGCACGTCGATGCCGGTGAAGGGTTCGTCTAAGAGAATAAAGCGAGCGCCTTGGGCCAATGCTCTTGCCAAGAATACGCGCTTTTTCTGGCCGCCGCTTAGTTCGCCAATTTGTCGATCGCGAAATGTGGCCATCGAGACTCGCTCGAGCGCCTCGTTCACTGCGTGTTT
>RDZR01000061.1 GCA_004294095.1 Verrucomicrobiota bacterium | reverse complement strand
GCTATTTGCCAACGGCCGAGGCGGCGAGCGCTTCGCGGTTCGCAATTCCGGAGCCACCGCCGTGATCGAGGGCGTGGGTGATCACGGCTGCGAATACATGACTCAGGGAAAAGTCGTCGTGCTTGGAAAAACTGGCAAAAACTTCAGCGCCGGTATGTCCGGTGGCACCGCCTATGTCTATGACATCGATGGCCGCTTCTACTCACGCGTGAACACGGAAATGGTCGTCGCCACTGCACTGAAACGCTCGCAGGACATCGCCGAGCTGAAAAAGTTGATCGAAGATCACTTGCAAGCCACCGGCAGCGAGCGAGCGCGCCAATTGCTTGAGCAATGGCCGGAAACGGTGAAGAAAATGGTGCGCGTCATCGCCCGCGAGCATGCAGAACTCGAAGCCGCGGAGGAATTGCACGAAGCAGCATCGATTCCGGTAGGCCATATAGCTCCTTAATCCGACGGTGGCTTGAGCACGCCAACGTAGGGCAAATTGCGGTAGCGGCCTTTGTAATCCAAACCGTAGCCGACGACGAATTCATCGCCAATTTCAAATCCCACGTAGTCGGCCTGCACTTCCTCTGCGCGCTCTTTTTCCTTGGCCAGCAGCACCGCGGTGTGGACTGCAAGTGCGCCCTCTTCTAATAATCTGTTAGAAACAGCGTGCAAAGTGCGGCCGGTATCCAGAATATCATCTAACAAAAGCACATGCCTACCGCGGATGTCGGGGAAATGCCGATCGAGGAAGTTGACTTTTCCCGAGCTTTCCATGCCGCCATGGTAGCTCGCGACGTTGAGGCACTCGATTTCCAATGGCCTGGGCACGCGGCGCAGCAAATCTGCGGCAAAAACCAACGCTCCCTTAAGTAAAATAATGACCAACATCGGGCCTTCCGGAAAATCTCTCTCAATCTCTTTGGCAATCGCATCAAGCCGTTTTTCGATGACTGCCTCGTCGATTAAAATTCGCTCAATATCATCACGCATGCCAGCGGTGTAGCGCAGCCATCAACTATGTCCACGCAATTCAGCCCGCAATCACGGATCCGGATGCAATTTAATGACGCGCTCACCTGGCAAGCAGTAATCAAGGCGATCCCGCGCATGCATTTCTTGAAACGTCGGGTCCGTCTGCAAGGCGCGAAATTCTATCTCACGATGCTCGCGCTCAGCCAATACTTCCACCTCGCGCATTTTCGCATCATCTAACAATTTTGTCAGGCGATCGAGCTCCTTACGCTGAGGAAATGCGGTAGCCACGACCAACGAGCCAAGTGCCGCGCAAAACAGAATTAGCGCCAGACGCGAGGCACCTCGGATGGCCCGAACACGAGCCTCCAAACGTGACATCTTCAATCCTTCAATGCGCCTACGTGCCATCTGAAATCGCCTTGATCAAAAAGTGTGATACTAAAATGTCAAGTAAACTAAATAAAACTAAATGAGCTGATATCGGCTGAGCAAAAGTGGATAGGTTTAGCTGATTGGGGCTTGTGGTGCGGGGGGAAATGACTCGGGAGCTTCCCGGCTATTGAACCCGAAATCCGAACTTCAGAACACCTGACCTAGGCAGGGTTTGGGGTGAGCTTTTGATGATACTGATTTGAAAATCATGCGCAGGTCAGTTCCGGGATAGTTCGTTTCGGTGGCGTTGAGCTCGGTGCAGAGGTGGGCGATGGCGGTTTCGGCGCGATAGGCGAGAATCTTGATGATGTCGAGGAAGTGCTTGCTGCGGGTGGCGAGTTTGAGGAATCGATCGACTTCGGGTAACTCGGAGTAGGTGAGGTGTTTGGGTGTTTCCTTGCGCTGCTTTTTGATGGCGCTGAGCTCGGTGTCTGCTTGCTCGATGGTGGCGCGTAGGGTGCTGGCGGTGTGCATGGAGTGCTCGGCTTTGGTGGGGGCGAGTTGGCCGGGAACTGGGTCTGGGAAGTGAGCTTGGTTCAGGGGCTTTTTTTGGGCGTTGCACGTCGTTTGCGGCGGGTTTCAAAAAACGCCTTGAGACATCGGCGCGGTATCTTTTTACCCAACGTTTGATGGCGAGAAGTTGGATGCCGAACATGCGAACTAACTCCGCCTGTTTTGCGTTGCCGTAAAACTGGCTGACGATCATTTTGGACGAGGCTGAGACATCGCAGTGGTGAAGGAAAACGGGCCTCATTCCGTGGAGGTGAACGATGTCATCGCCATCGCGCTGATAGCCGAGGTGCGGCGTGATGAGATGGATTCCTTGTGGGAAAATGGGCAATTGCATCTGCGGCATGAGCAAAGCTGCCCCATTGCCATGGGCTAGGATGGCGAAATTGCAGCTGGAATTCTTCATGTAACCCTGTTACGAGCGCTTCTTCTACTCTTCCAAGGTGCTGTGCTTTTCCTCAAAGGCGATATTGTGGAAACCTGCCTTTTCAGTCCACTTTCCCAGTTTTTTCACTTTCACCAAAAATTTTAGTTGCATGTTACTGTCGCATTAAATGCATTTCTCGCGTCTCGTTCTAGAAAGATGCATTTGCTCGCCAGAAACGCATTCCACATAGCAATGTTCGCAAACGCGCAAGGGCCATCCGCCCGCTCCTTTGCAGTTTCTGAAAGATGGCCTTTGAGATGGCTTCGGTTTTCCGTCGGTTTACTACGGCGGGGCACAAAATTTTCGAGGTGTGGGATTCATCAGATCTGCGAGTGCTTCTTGAGCTGCTGGGTGCGCGCTGCGCACGTGAGGCACGGCACAAGGCAGGCGGGAACGCCACGCCCGAGCAAGCCGAGTTCCTCCGCCGCGTGGAGACGTAGCGTTAGCACTGGCGGAGATACCTCAAAGGCAGCCTTGCCGGTTCCACCAGCACCGCGAGGCCAAAGCCGCCACAGCATTGCTTGCGCAGCTCTGGACGCAGCACCGCCAACTCTGTTCTCCCCAAGAATAGGTCACCCACTTTCCCATGCCACGTTGGCAGACTGGAATACACGACAAACACACATTACATAAAAATCATTATGAAATTGAGAAAAAATACCATCGCCTTGACGGCCGCTGCTTGCACGCTGCTCATTACTAATACCTCGTATGCAGCCGTAGTTGTGACTTTTGAACAAGTCGGAAATAATGTGGTAGCAACCTGGAGCGGCATTATGAACCCAGGCACCTTTATCGGTGATGATCAATTTCCTTTTACTTTCGCTTCCGGGTCGAGCAATTCACTTCTCAATATTTCCTCTGCAAATCCGTTTGATACCTGGAGTGGAACAGCATCACCAACGATATTGTTCGGGGTTCCTTCCTCTTCATCCGGTGGTTCGTTTGGGTTTATTGGCAGTTCGTTTTATTTCAATGGTGTTATAGACAGCCAATCTAATAGCTCACTCGTTGACTTTGGAACCTCTGGGTTATTTACAATGACATGGAATTCCACCAATCTTTCCGACATCGGCGCAGCGTCGTTCAATAATACACTCGCTTGGACATCGTCCGCAGGTGGAACCAATACGATCAGTTACACCACCATCCCAGAACCAACAACCTCGCTTCTTGCCGCCTGCGGCCTGCTCGCAATGTTGCGCCGACGGAGATAGGAATGAAACAAGTAAAAACAAAAAAATGGCACAATCGAGAATTTAGTAGGTAAGAAGAATCTCCAAATCCTGTGCTAAAAGAGTTGTTCACGAGGTTCCGAGGCGAGAATGGGTATCTAAAAAACTCTTCAGCGCGTCAAGTTCTTGTGGGCAACTCTCCGGGGTTTGTGAAAAATGCTTCTTATGCAAAGTCTATGGGTGGGCGTCCGTGTCCGACTGCATTGCGTTTGGGGTAAAGGCTCGCAATTTTCTCCCAAACCCTTCGCCACCAATCCGTTTGGCTGGGATGGATATCCAACTGTAGAACTCGCTTCCTTAAAAAGTGGCCAGTTTTCCAGCAAGTTGCTCTAACTTTTCGCGCGATTCAGGCGGCTTAATTTTTATGTCCAACGCATATTGAATTTCTGTGGTATGTGGTATAGAATGAGGGAATGTTGCATCAAAAAATTACGGAAATGGGAGCTGCTGCCCAGTAGATTTCTGCGATCATTCGAGGTCATCACAGATCCGTCTCATCCGATGAGCTCGCGAGGCGCTTGTGATCACTTCTCCCATTCAAGCAAATGGGCACCTCGTGCCGGGCGCGATGCGAAAATTTGGGCAGTGATGCCAGTTTGAAGTAAGTATTCTGAGGCTAATTTTTTTGCGATCACTGATGCCGCGGATGCCTCGCACAAGGTGACGGTGGATCCGCCAAAGCCGCCGCCGGTCATGCGCGCGCCGATCACGCCGCCCTCGTTGCCGATTGAACGGGCAATGTTCACCATCGCATCCAACTCCGCGCAGGAAACTTCAAAATCATCTCGTAGTGAATCGTGGCTCGCCGCCATCAGTGGGCCGAGTGCTTGGAAATCTCCCTGCTCTAACACTTTTGCCGCGGCCATCGTTCGCGCAATTTCTCCGACCACATGACGTGCACGGCGGTTCACTGGATCGCCTAACTGATCCCACATGGTGAGAACATCTTGCTCGCTGACATCGCGCCACGACGCTTTGCCCAGCGCGCTAAGAGCTTGCTCAGTATGCTTTCTACGCAAGGCGTAACCGCCGTCTGATAGCTCATGATGGACCATGGTGTTCGAGATAAGAACCGTTAGATCGCGATTCATAAATGGCACCCACTGCGGTTCACCAGATTGGCAATCGATCATCACCAAATGATCTTCTTTGCCAAAGGTGGAGGCAAATTGGTCCATGATTCCACACGGCACAAAGGCGAAATTGTGCTCGGCTTTTTGGCATAACAAGGCCTTTTCTTTGAGCTCTAAGGAAACGCCGAGGATGCCTTCTAACAGAGTGGCCATCGCGCACTCGAGCGCAGCTGATGATGAAAGCCCAGCACCGCCCGGAATTGAGGAAACGATCAGCGCATCAAATCCCTTGATCTCGTATCCACGATCTTGAAACCCGCGAATCACACCGCGGAGATAGTTGACCCACTTGGGCTCCGCGGGCTCTTGCAGTTGGGTTAAATCGAGTTCAACCGGTTCGCCGCCTAGCGAGGATGCCACGCGAGCCGTCATCGTATCATTCGGCCGGGCGGCAATGACGAGGTAGCGCTCGATCGCAAAAGGCAGCACAAATCCATCGCAATAATCGATATGTTCACCAATCAAATTCACTCGTCCGGGCGCGGCGGCAAGATGAGTCGCCTCAACGCCGAATAATTCATGCAGTCCCTTTTTTGCTAAGGAAACGAGCTCATTCAATGGAGGATTGATCTGGAGCATGTGATGGAAAAGTTAGACTGAAGAAATATGATCAAGCCGGCGGCGATAGCTTTGCAACGCCTGCGTCCACACCGAGTGGATCGCATCCGCCGGCCGCAGCCACACTGCACGGTGCATCATCAACATGGCGGAGCCAAGATAGAGCAAGTCCGAAAGTTCATTTTTAGCCAGAGCACTCGGCCCTTCGACCAAGCATTTTTCAGCCAGTGCCCGGTCCTGATCCGTCAGCTCGGCTTGTTCTAAAAATGAGACGTGCACCCCATTGACGTAAGGATCAACGACGGCGGCAATCAGCCCGTATCTTTCGCCTACCGAGGCATCAAGTGCCGGATCCAGAGCCGCAGTCGCCTGATCAGCCAGCTCCATGATTTGCGGTTTGTTGAGCTCTTCTGGGATTGCTAACAGCTTGCGTCGTGCCAGTGCTTGACCGTAGCGGACACGACTCGTGAAGACGGATACCGGAGCAGCAAAAATCAGACCAATCAAAATCGGCAGCATCCACGCAAAAAAGGTGACCCCAATTTTCCATGCAACAAAACTCCATACCAAACCTAACAGCGTGGGCGTGAGATGAAAGCGAATCGCATCTCCCCAAGATGTGCCGTCCGTCTCGCGATTTTGATTTCCCCAGCCTACCGCTTTGCCCATCGCAATGCTAAAAACCATCACCGTGTGCGCAGCCATGATCACGGGCGCGAGCAACATCGAGATGATTGTTTCAAACCCAGCACCGAAAATAATTCTAAGTGCGCCGCCAAACGAATGCCGCGTTTTTTTGTTCAAAATGGCACCTATCACCGCGAGGATTTTTGGTGAAAATAACAAGATGAAAACGCCGAGTGTTAGAATCACACTTTGTTGCACTCCGTTGACTCCGAACCAACGCTCCGCATAACTATCGAATGGCAATTGGCTCAAGTTACTTTGCGAGCGATCCCACGCGATCCACGTTCCTAACAGCAAAAAAAGAAACCACAGCGGACTGCCCAAGTAGGCCATAATGCCCATGAACAAATGCATGCGGACGGAAAAAGGCAACTTGCGCGCAAAGATCAACCACAGGTGTTGCAAGTTTCCCTGACACCAGCGGCGATCGCGGATCAAATGGTCCACCAAGGTCGGCGGTGCTTCTTCATAGGTGCCCTCGATGTCCCACGCCAGCCAGACTTCCCAACCTTTGCCCACCATCAGCGCGGCTTCCACAAAGTCATGACTCAAAATGCGGCCCCCGAATGGTTCGCGCCCGGGCAATGCGGGCAGCTCGCAATATTCGGAAAATGGCTGGAGCCGGATCAACGCATTATGCCCCCAATAACTGCCGCCACTGAGTTGCCAAAAATTTAATCCTTGGATGAATAGCGGGCCGTATAAACGCATCGCAAATTGCTGCAAGCGGGTGAAGACCGATGCGCCACGTATCAGTTTCGGCGGAGTTTGTAAAATACCCAAGCGTGGATAATTTTCCATCACTTGCGTCATTTTCACGATATCCGCGCCATCCATTAGACTGTCCGCATCGAGCACGAGCATCGATTCGTAACGCCCGCCCCAGGTGCGAACGAAGTCGCCGATGTTTCCCGCTTTGCGATTTTCGTTTGTTTTACGGCGCCTGTAGTAGATGCGGCCGAAGCCACCGAGGCGGCGGCATAGATTCGTCCATGATGTTTCTTCTAACACCCAGAGATCTAAATCTCGCGTATCGCTCAGGATAAAAAAATCAAACGATTCCAAATGCCCCGTGGCCTCGATCGAGCGGTAGATCGCCTCGATGCGCGCGCAGGTTTTCACACTATCTTCATTATAAACTGGCATCACCACCGCGTGGCGCATTTTGAGCGGCCCACTGGCTTTTTCTGCTAGAGCAGAAATACGCACTGATCGCTTTTTGCCGCGCAGCATTTCAAGCGCGCCGAACCATGCGTGAAAAGAACCCAGAACTAGCAGCCCGTTGAGTAACAGAAATACCAGCATGAAGGGAAAGTGGGCTTTCTGAAATCCCATCCGCCACATTAAATCTAACAGCCACAAACTGCTGATCAAATTTACGATCAGAACAGCTCCAAAAAAAAGAATGCGCCGCCTACGGACTTTTTTTGCCGGATAAAACACTGGACCATCAATCGGTTGAGAATCGTCGGCTATCATGGATCAATCGATGAAGAAAAACCAAAGCGAGATCACCAGCAAGCCAAGCAGCAAGCAAATGGACATGATCCGCACAATCGGGCGGCGATCCATCGTTTCCCACCATTGTGCCGCGCCGGTGCCGATCGCATTGAATTCGAGCGGCCGAGGAATCATCGCCATCGATGCGAATTGCGGGCCGGCGGCGAGGTAGGATTTTTTCATCGCTTCGACAAATCCGGGAGGCCACGGCTTTGGCGTGAGAAAAACACTCTGCCATTTTCCAGGCATATCGGCCAACAGAAGTGCCAGCCGCCCACGAGCCGCAAGCCGCCGATTTTCTAACGGGACATCGAGCACATCTTGCGTCCAATTTGCCACCTCCGTGAGTGCCTCTTCCATGGCTAACATGCGGGCCGATTGATCTGGCTCTTGGGCACGGCGCGCGCTTGCTCGCCACAAAATGCCACGCACCAACTCGGCAATCAGCAACCGATTCCGCAAGCGTAAGGCTTGAAGATACGCTTCCACGGCAGCGTAGGCTTCTTCCCATTCATCGAGTTCCAGCTCTTCGAGCGGGCGCAGCGAGCTTAAGGATTGACGCGATGGACCCATGTTTCTGTTAGGTAATCATCACCGCGCTTCAAGCAGGCGCGAAGCTCTATTGGGCCAATCGCTTGCAGCGTTTCCTCAGGTTTTGCGGGGCTCAATTGGAATGCCAAGCGCCAGCGGCCTTCGGGGATTTGCTGCAGCGTCACACTTTTAATTGAAACACGCTCAGCATTGGCACCAAGCGCATGCACTGCGGGAACGATGCTTTTCTCAGATTGCTGATTGAGTGCGTTGCCGACAAACTCGACCACCATCGTGCGCTGATTCGGCAGCCAATCGTGAATGCCAGTGCGTGTGGCCACCACGCGGCCATCTGCATGCGAGGGATCCTCCTCTGTCGTCCAATGCTGGCGATAAGAAATTTCCACCATATCGCCCGGCATCATCGCTTTCGCAGGTTCCCACAGAGCGACGACGTTATCGGTGAGTTCGTTGGTTGCCGGAATTTCTAACAGCATAACACGTCCTGGGCCCCAAGAAGACGTTGGCTCGATCCACAATGATGGCCGCTGGTGATAGAATGCTTCTGCATCTTCATAGGCGCTGAATCGACGGTCTCGTTGTAAAAGTCCGAAGCCGGCGCACTGTTCCATGTCAAAAAAACTTAACTCGATTTTGCCCGAGTCATTGCAAATCGGCCGCCAGATTCGCTCGCCGGTGCCCATGCGGATCGAGAGCCCATCGGAATCGTGAACTTCAGGCCGGAAATCATCAAAGCGGCGTTGTGAATTTTCCCCAAACCAAAACATGCTCGACATGCTGATCAAGCCCAGGCGCTGCACTTCTTTCCTCGCAAAAAGAACGGCATGCACATCAACCACCGTGGCATTGCCCGGAGAAATTTTGAACTGATAGGCACCTGAATATGATGGCCCATCTAACAACGCATAAACCACCGCCGTGGCATCTTCTTTCGCTGGTTTCTTCAACCAATACTCGCGAAAGTAAGGAAATTCTTCCTCCAAGCCCTCGATGCCGGTATTGATTGCAATACCTCGCGCGGAAATCCCGTAGCGTTGGTTTTTTCCCAGAGCGCGCCAATACGTCGCTCCTTGAAAGGCAATCAACTCATCGAAAATCTCAGGATTATTGAGCTGAGTATGCAAACGGAAGCCGGAAAATTCAGCCTCGGGAGACAGCGGCCCATGGCTACTAATCAACGGACCATAATTGAAATATGCTTCTGTTAGACGAATTTTCTGTTGATGGCTGGTGGTAAATTCGTTCAACACCACCGGCTGGCGGAAGAGATAGCCTGGATGAAAAAACATCGCGCGGAATGGCAAACTTTCCGTTGCCCACAGCGCTTGAGTTGGGTTGAAGCGAATATCGCGATATTGATCATAGGTCAGCTCTTTGAGCCATGACGCAAGGTTGTCGCGCTTGGGTTGCACGAATTCTTTGCTGGCCAGATCGCGGGCGCGGCTTTGAATGCTAGCAAATCCAACATCTTCGCGCTCCCACGTCTGAGCAAAGGCACTAGTCATGGAAGCAGCGATGGCTGCGAACGAAAGAAAATGTCTAAACACAGACGGCATTTAGTCAGCAGAAGTCGATACGTCAAGAATGGCCATTTGGAAATCTTTCATTAAATTTACAATTTTTTCAAATTCCTGCCTCGGACGTTCTTCGCGCCCACACGGTGGTGACTCCAGAATAGTCATGGAGTGAAGGAGTTGGGACGGTGAAATTTAGGTCAAAGTCATGAAAAAGATGGATGATTTCAAATCCACGCGCTTCTAGGGCCGTGCGCAGTTGCTGGACTTCAAACCAAACGAGCTGCTGGGTTGATCGGTGCTCTTGCGGAGGCGAGGCGGCCACCTGATAGTGATGCTCGCGAATGAGACTTTGCTCGGAATGGTTCAGCACGTGGCGCGTGCGTAGCAGTGCGTTTCTGCTACCATCTAACATGATTTCATGGTCGTCATACCAAGTATTTTCTGGCAGGTCTCCGGAAATTTCTGCAACAGGTTTAAAAACGGAAAGATAGATCCCGCCAATATCTGTTAGCCAAGAAATCCAGTGATCGAGGACTCGCCAAGGATCATCGGCCAACTGCAACGTGAATGCCGGCACCAATAAAGAGTGGAATTCATGCGGCGGCTGCCACGTCGCCATATCACCTTTGTGTTGGCAAATTTCGATGGCTCGCTTGCGCGATTCTGTTAGGGCGAGTTCTCGCATGCGGTTAGAGAGCTCCAGCCCCTCGATTTCAAATCCCTGCTCGCGCAAAGGCAAAAGCAAACGTCCCGAGCCCGAACCGATTTCCAACGCCTTCCCCGGAAACATGCTGAGAAATTTCGCCATCAACCCAACTTCTGTTAGATTATCTGCGGCATGCCAGAAAAGATCGTGCAATTCCGCTTCGAGTGATTCGTAGGGCTGAGCCATTGCGCTGGAGTAAGCCACACTCAGCAGGTGATGGAAAACCTGAATACCCGAGCACAAGCAGTTTACTTTTTTCCCGCCTGCTCTTTTCCCGTCTTTTGCTTGCCCCTCAGCAAGCAGGATCACAAGCTCCGGCGTGGCCGAAGAATCCTACACCGCCCCGCTCCTCGAACTCCTGCGAGCACTGGAAGCGAAGGATGGTTCCGCCCTTCTCGCCGCCGCTGGCGATGCTCACTACGCGGACTTGGCCGGACTTTACGAAAATCTCGATGATGAAAATCGCGACTTTTTCATCAAAACCATCGGGCCGGAACTCGCCACCGATGTCATCGCCGAGCTCCCCGACACACTCATTGAGGATGCACTCGATCACTTCAAACCAGCACAGCTTCGCGTTCTGTTAGGAAATTTATCCGATGACGATCGCGTGGACGTATTCCAAGTCGTCAGCAAAGAAGCTCAAGTGCGCTTTTTTAGTCTGTTAGGCCCGCGCGATTTAGAACTCACCCGCAATCTTCTGAAATATGAAGAAGACAGCGCAGGCGGACGGATGACCACCCATGTTGGCCGTCTCACAGCAGACATGACGGTCAAGCAAGCGATCGCGGTGCTGCGCCGTGATAAGGAAGATGCTGAAACGTTGGCGAGGATTTTCGTCGTCGATGCGCAAGGCTGCTTGGTCGGGAAAATTCGCTTAAGAGATTTGGCATTCAGCACCTGGGATACGCAAATTTTCGACATCATGGAGGCAGCCGACGAGACGGTGCTGGCCACCAGTGACCAAGAGGAAGCTGCCCGCATGCTCTCAAAATACGATTTAGTGGTGCTGCCGGTGGTGGATGAATTCCATCATCTGTTAGGCGTGATTACCCACGATGATGCATTGGAGATTTTGCAAGAAGAGTCCACGGAAGACATTGAGAAACTTTCCGGTATCGGCGGCGAACAATCCGAAGTTTCCTATTTGAATACGAGCGTCGTATTGCAATTTCGCAGGCGGGTGCTGTGGCTCGTTGGCCTTGCATTTGTATCGATTGCTTCGGGTTATGTGATGTTCCGCTTCAGCGATTTGTTAGGAAATGCATTTATCCTCACGCTCTTTTTACCAATGGTCGTCGCCGCTGGAGGAAATTCTGGAGGACAAGCGGCGGCGATGGTGATTCGCGCGATGGCCCTCGGAGAGATATCTCCGGGCAACGCACTGCGGATCGCATGGAAAGAGGCGCGAACTGGAATCGCTTTGGGGACGACGCTCGGTCTTTGCATTGGCTTAGCCATTGCGTTTATCTTGCCACAATTTCAACGGGAAACGGGTGGGGCATTTGGGTTTTTCCAACTTGCCATTTCAGTATCCGTCGCTCTAACAGCTCAAGTTTTTTCCTCAACCGTGCTCGGCGCACTCTTGCCGATCGCTGCGGATAAATTTAAGTTAGACCCAGCCGTCGTCTCAGCCCCATCGCTCGCATCAATGGTGGATATCTCAGGAATGCTAATCTATTTTTCAATCGTGGGTGCCATTTTACACCTGCACTGAAGGTGTCAGTGGCAAATAACGACGCTCCACGAGCATTTCCAAATCGTGTGAAGGCAATTCAGGGAAAATTTCTATCTGATTGTTAGATAAATGCCGCGCTAGAGCCCATGCCCGCTCCGGTTTATTAGATGAAATCGCAACCGATCCTTGATGCAGAAGTCCATCACGAGTCCGGCGCTGGCCAGCACCCGCGAGTTTACGGCCATGAGAATCGACAAGATCATGCACCACCGGACTTTCAAAGCAAAGATCGTGACTCATTTCCGATCTAACAGCCTGCATCCGTGCATCAACATTGTCATCTAACAATGCCTGACTAAGTGCCGCATGAATCGCTCGGTAACTCTCCGCCGCCCTGCGGAAATGCTCCATGAAACCATCTGGAACGATCAACGAATAGGTCCAATCGAAGCGATGATCGACGACACCGCCACCGGTCCAACGGCGCACCCAATTGACGCCAACAATTTGATCCTCCACTTGAGAAAATTTACCGAAATAGCCAATGCTGGCCCACGCGCCAGCCCAGCGATAGACACGCAACGTCGGCAATTGCATTTTCGCTAACAGCCATTCATCGGCGGCCATCGCCTCTGGTCCATCGCGCAACTTCGGATCAAGCCAAAGTTGCAAATTTTCAAACAAAGCCATTTCCAAAATCGTAAACAATCGAGCCGGATGTTGCGAACCAAAAATGCGCTGGGATCTTGCATTTCGGAGATTGCCCTCCACCTTGCTCGTATGCCAATGAAACACAAATCGCAGTGTGCTCTGCTGATCGTCGGGCACGGCTCCACCGAGAATCCGGATTCATCGACGCCATATTTTGAGCACGCTCAGGAAATCCGCTCGCGCGGCCTCTTTGCGGAGGTGCATTGTTGTTTTTGGAAAGAAGAACCGTCCTTGCGCGAAGCGGCGTATTTGATCGATTCAGATGAAATTTACGTCGTCCCAGACTTCATCAGCGAAGGATATTTCACCCAAGAAGTCATCCCCAGAGAGCTGCAATTGACCGGCGCGAGCACCCATCTTCATGGCAAAACATATCACTACTGCCTGCCAGTCGGCATCCATCCATCGATGACGGATTTGATTCTCAAGCGCGCTAAAGAAGTCGCGCCGGACATTGATCCAGCAATGACCACCTTGATCATCACGGGGCACGGCACCGGCTTGAATCAAAACTCAACGAAGGCCATCCGCGATCAAGTGGATCTTATTCAGGCCAGCGATGCAGGCTATGCCGCCGTGACCGATGCCTACATGGAAGAAGCGCCATTCATCGCGCAATGGGATGAGATGGCACCCACGCCCAACGTGATCGTCGTGCCATTTTTTATCTCAGACGGCTTGCATTCCTATCAGGATATTCCAGTTCTGTTAGGAATCGAAAATGAAGTGGGAGCCGCCTACAGCCAACGCGAAATTTTCCGCCACAACCCACATCATTTGCGTGGCAAATCTTTGTATTACAGCTCAGCCATTGGCACCGAGCGCTTGTTAGCAGATGTCATTTTAGACCAAGTTCACGATTTTGATTTGCAGCACCTTTCCTCATGAATTCCCCAACCATCGCGCAGCGTCTTGCCCATCATGTCCAGTCCGGGATTCACCGCATTGGGCAAATAGAAATCATCGCCGGACTGCATGGCCACGCCTACGTGCTGTGCCATCAAGACGATCAACAGCTTTGTTTGTTAGAAAATTTCGGCAATTTGAGTATCCATCATGGCCCGAGTGATGCGCGGGATCTTTCCACTTACGGCAATGATAGTAGCTACCGCTTTACCAAAGGGAAAACCAATTTAATCCAAGGCTGGGCGATGACGCTGAGCGACGCTGAGGAATTGCGCACCGCGTTGGATCAATTTTACCCAGCCTGCCTCGGCCTTTTTCTTGCCGAAAAAGCAGGCACTCTGATGGTGGAAAATTTACGAGATAAGCTGAATCGACAAACCGGCATGTATCGATTCGCCCGCTCGATCAGCGATGCGGGTGCACAAAAACTCGTGGAGCAAGTCTGCGGACCCGCCCACGAATGCGCGAAAAAAATTCTCTGGAAAATCGATGATGCTACCCCTCTCGATGACAACGAAGCCAGCCGCTTCAACGGCATTCCTAGTAGTTTGAGCGAAGTCCATGCGATTCCACTTTTATGCCGCGAGGCGTGCAACCATTTCGTCGCAGAATGCCGCAAAGCCGCCAAAGCAGAACACGATGCTAAGAATGCCGCTGCAAGCTGATCTCTTCGCCGGCTTCCATCTGATAGATAAGCCGCTGTCCACTGCGCAGCGAACCATTCATTGTCCATTTTTCACCCAACCCGTGATCTAACATCAAGCAACTCGCTCGCTGGCTTCGCACATGCACAGAATCCACTCTGGCGTGCTTGAACGTTGCCGAAACAATAAAGCCACCTTCCATTCGCACTTGCTTGAATGATGCATCGCGCCACCCCTTCGGCAATCGATCTGCAATGTGGACGACTTCCCCTCGCATCGAAATGAGCATTTCAAGAATCGCAGAAACAGCGCCCATCGTCGCGTCCATTTGCATGACTTCGTAAAAATGGAAATCCGCTCCCTTGCGATGATCCGGCCACGCCAACGAGCCATCGTCCCACGCAAAGACCCCTGCCCCATCTGCGTTGTGCAGAGTCGCATGGCCTTCATTGGTGAAATGGATGGCCAGCAATTGAAGCCAACTAAGAGCCGCGTCTGGCAATCCGCAGCGCGCACAAATCGCTGCCGCCCAAGGAATGCACCAGCCAGTCCAATTTCCGGCACCCATTGTGTTCCAGCGATTGATCGTGCGGGCGATCGTCTTCTGATGAGCCGGGTCTAACGGATCAATCGTGCAAAATGGATAGATGGCCGCTAGATGGCTATGATGGCGGTGGCTCTCCGTCAGATCTTGTCCATCCCACAAAGCGATGCGCACGGCATCGCCGCCGATCCAGCCATACGATCCATCCACCGCTGGCACCGTTGTATAATGCGGAATACCTTCTAACAGGCGAGTCCATTTCGGGTCAACAGGCATCGCCAACTCTTGAGAAACCCGTTGCATCAGTTCGATCGTGCAGCGGAAAGCCGCTAACTGAAAACTTGCATCCTTGCCCCAACACGCGTGTAAATCGGATCCGCCAAACTCAGGACTTACACTGACCGGCAGCGTAACTTTAGACTGGCCCAATTCGTTCTCGGGAAAATCAGCCATCGCCACATATCCGTGATACGCGCCCTCTAACAGCGGCCAAGTGACCTCGCGTAGATGCTCGCGATCTCCCGTCACAGCGAAGTGCTGGTAAGACATGCGGCCCATCCATGCAATGCAGGCTTGATCAATCGTGCCTGACCAAAATGATCCCATCATCCGGCAGCGATCATCCAACGCATGCGGCAATAACATCGCTCCTTCTCGTTGATAGAATGCCTCGCCCATCGCCTTGAGCTGCGGCAACCATGATTGCAACATCGCCCATAGCGGAGTTGTTTTCGCCGAGTGCCCAGTCGCTTGAGCCGCACCATAAATCATCTGTAAATTGATGTTAAAATGGTAATCATTGCTCCATGGTGGAATGCGTGTGTCCTCCATCCACGGTCCTTGCAGAGTCGCGGCAGGGGCGTGTTCGCGCAATATGCCTGCCTGTTTGTAAAGTCCGATGTCATACTGCCGTTGTAGTAATTCATCTGGCACTAAAACGCTCGCTGAGTGTTGCCAATAATCTTCCCAAAATGCAGATCTTTGTTCATCAACAACAGATGAGTCAAACGAACCTAACAAATCAACAACCTTGGCCTGCGCATCACTGCCCAAAGCGCTTCCTAACAGAATCATCGCCCCACATTTTTTCCAAGCCAACGCCAGCGGATCATCCTCCGGAAGGCATTGTGAAAATCCATCTCCATGATGAACTTCAAAATGAATAGGCGGATGAATGCCAATCTGAGCCATCGCGTCTTGATGGACTAAGTTGAATGCTGGAATGAGTTCGATACTCACGTTTTCCAACCAATCCTCTGGCCCATCGAGCCAACAAATTTCATCCGTTGCATGTTGTCGGATCCTCAGCACCATCGCATGCTCATCTTCATGATCGCGCCCTACGCGTAAGCGAATGACGGCTTGATTCAAATCGAGAATTGCATCTAACGGCCGTAGATTATCTTTGAAGGAAATTTTCAATCGCCCCCCGCCGAGTTGCTGTGGAAACGGTGCAGCAGACTTCTCATTGCTAGGAAAAAGTCTTTTCAAAGCTTCTTCATCTCCTGCCTCAAGCGCGGCCCTAACAGAATCAAACGTCGTCCCAGCGGCGAGTTGCTGCCCACTACGGTGATCCCAAAAACCAGCACGACCCACGGTGATGAAAAGCGATTCTTCACCCCACACGAGAATTCCTTGCAAGCCATTGCCAAGAACCACACCCGCTTGTGGGCGAAGCAGCGGAAATGACCACGAGATCAATTTGGATTCCGTATTCATTGGTAATTCTAACATCATGCAAGGATTGGTTGAGAAATTATCCCACCGAAATCTAACACCGCCACGCCGTATGCTGTTAGATTGATGCTTCCATTTATCTCTTGTCCCGATATTAAATCGACTGCTTGGATTTTTCCAAGATCGATGGATTGAGGAATGCGGCGGAAATTTAGAACAAACCAAAACTCGCGGCCATCATCGTGTTTCCTGCGTTGCACCGTGATGCCGGGTGGCAGCGTGCCGAGCGGCAACAATGGCACGAGCCCGTGTTTTTTCCAAAGTGCTTTGAGGAGGTCATTTCGGAAATCTTGGCGTGAGCGAGCGGCTTGATAATAGACAAATCCATTTCCTACGGCATTCACCGTAAATGCTGGCATGCCTGCATAAAATTCGGATCCATAGCTGGCTAACAATTCTGCGCCATCGAGATGATTCAGCTCCAACTTATCAATTGCCGCGTAGGATTCATTCATACCCAAAGCATTGTCTTTTGGGAAAATGAAGTGATTCGTCTCATCTGGATAGAGATGATCTAACTCTTCGCGCCGCAGGCCGACGAGGCGCCGCCATGCCGGATCCATGCCACTTTCAAAGGCGAGGTCATTTTCATCCACCCAGCCTGAAAGCACGCCGGTGAGAAGGACTCCACCCGCCTCGACCCAAGCTGTTAGTTTTTCCACCAATCCATTGCGCAATAAGTATTGCTGTGGCAAAGCCAAGATCCGGTAACGCGCGAGATCGATGCACGGGGCAGAAGGATCTAACACATCGCAGGGCATCGCATTTTCCCAACAGGTGCGATAAAGATCTAACTGTTCCCATGGGTAATGAGAACGACCATGGCCGCCGTGAGAGATGATATTTGCTTGAGTCCACCAATTATCCCAATCGAAGCCAACGGCCATTTCCGCCGATGCCAAACTACCGGCGACTGGGGCACATTTTTCCAACGCATGAGTGGCTGCAATGACATCGGCAAAAACGCGTGACTCAGGCCCGCCGCATAGCTCCATCACCGCGCCATGGAATTTTTCCTCCCCGCCGCGTCCTGCACGCCACTGGAAATACAATGCGGCATCGGCACCGTGCGCG
Source organism: Verrucomicrobiota bacterium (assembly GCA_004294095.1). GTDB lineage: Bacteria > Verrucomicrobiota > Verrucomicrobiia > Verrucomicrobiales > Akkermansiaceae > Luteolibacter. Next base: position 10,725 of record RDZR01000061.1, on the reverse strand, counting down.
ATGGATTGCATGACGGTAAGCACGTGAACTCCGGGACGTTTGAGCTTTGGCACGTCCATCCAGTTTGCCGAGCTGGGAGTGGTTTCCATCAAAATCCACGGCTGCCCAGGACGCAGCGAGCGGCATAGGTCTTGAACAAACGATTGGTGAACAACCACATTCCAGCCCGTATCCCACGGTTCATCGCGATCATGATACGCCGGATATGCATCCCAACTGATGATGTCGGTAGGAGCTGTTAGACGCCACGGATCGTATGGCATGCCGCCCGGATGTAAATTTGTCGCAGTCGGCACGCTGGAGCCACCTTCGCGCACGGCAGCCACTTCTGCGGCGATGAAATCTTGCCATGCGTCTGAAACAAAACGCCGCCAATCGAGACACAAGCCATGCACGGTGGTATGCTCGCCATGCCCGCGAGGCGCACGGATCTGCTCCCAATCGGTATAAGTGCGGGACCAAAATGCAGCCCAATAGGCGAGGTTGAGCGCATCGAGGGTGATGTATTTTTTCTTCAACCAAAGACGAAATGCGGCCTCGGATTCATCCGAGTAACAGGTGCCCGCGTATTCGTTAGAAATGTGCCAAAGTGCGAGCGCAGGATGCTGGCCATACCGCTCTGAGAGAGCGCGATTGATGCGGCTCACATGCGCACGATAGCTCGCCGAGTTCGGACTAAAATTCATCCGCGAGCCTTGCAAGCGCCGCTGTCCATTTTCATCCACGCGTAAAATCTCGGGATGCTTCGCGGTGAGCCAATTCGGTGCCGCCGCAGATGGAGTTGTTAGAAAAATCCGCATTCCTTGTTTTTCTGCGCGTGCGAAAATATCATCCAGCCAAGCAAAATCGTAGTGCCCTTCTTGTGGTTCTAATTTGGCCCAGCCGAAAATGTTGAGAGAAATCACGCCAATGCCAGCATGTGGAAAGAGTTGAAAATCCTCTTCGATGATCTCAGGCGCATGCTGCCACTGATCTGGGTTATAATCACAGCCATGGAGCAATCCAGGCAGGCCAAGCACGTTGAGCGGAGATGACGTCGTCATAAAAAAGAAGGCAAAAAAATAGGTTTTGCGCAGAATCAGTGGAAGATTCTATGAAGTCGATCGGCAATTCAGTGAGCCGTGAACTATGGCAGGCGCGTGAGCGAGAGATGGCGCAATTTCGGCAGAGCCAAAGCACGTGCTTCGGCTAACAACTGCTCGGCTTCAGCGGCGATTTCCGCCTGCCGTGGCTTGGATTCTCGATAAATTTGCGGATGTGATTGCTGCCAGTGATTTGGGTCTGCGGCGAGTTCTTTTTCCCATTCTTGCAGCACCGGCTCCATCGCCTCATGAGTGACTGGCTTCGTTAGTTTAGCGCCTTGATGATGCTCAAGCATGGCGATCAACCGCAATTTACCGATTGCTTGCCAACGCTTTTCTAACACCTGATAGACAGCCTTTGATTGCTGCATTTGCGGAGTGGAGAAATCTGCTAGATTGATGCCAATCGCCAGCCCTTCAGCAGAAAATTTTACTAACACCGATTGATCAATGGCGAGTTCATAATTCGCGGATGGCAATCCTTGCACACGCAGCTCTTCGCGGTTCAATGCTTGCTGGAACGGGATCCAATTCAGTGCCTCACGAGCTGATTCCGGAACGGGAAATGGCAGCGAATCGGATTTGAACTGAAGAGAAATAGAAGTCTTAGTCGCCGTTATTGCATCAATCGTGCAGTGTTTTTGCAGGCGCACCGCTGGGCGATCGAAATCAAGATGCATGATGCTCACCGCTGGTTGGACTTCGAGCGCTTCTAACATTTTAGCCGCAGCAACTAGATGGCCAGGAGGCCCCGGATGCACACGATCTTGGCTGACCAACGTGGCCTGTGCGTCATCGGCTTGAAGGCTGCGATTGAGTGCTGTGAGTGGGCCATGAAGATCGATCCACTGGCAATCGCGACGGCGAGCGACTTCGCGCCCTCGGCGGGCAAGTTCAGCAAGCGCGTCATTGCAGCCGGGTAAATTCTCGCCTGAAAAGACCGCGGTGTCATCATACGGAGTTGGACTCATGATGATCACACGGCAGGATGAATCTAACAATTTGACTACGAGGCCATCTAACTTTTCTGCATATTGATCGATCGCTTGTTGGCGTTTTTCATCGAGGTCTGAGTCATGCAAATTTTCCCCATATAAGCCGCGGCCTACGTCATTCATGCCGAAATTGATCGTTGCAACGGTTGGTTTTTGTGGAGCGATGTCCCACTCAAAACGATTCAACCCACCGCTGGCAGTATCGCCCGAAATGCCAGCATTGGCGTAATGAAAATTGGAAGCAGGAAAACGTGTTAGATAAAAACATTCGATGAAGCGTGGATAATCGCCATCGTGAGTGATGCTATCGCCAATCGCGAGCCAGCGGTCATTGGGGGAAATCGGAGACGCCATGGCAGTGGTTAGAGTGGCATGCAACATCAAGTAAAGAAGACGCATGGATAGGGATTATTCCACAGTCACACTTTTGGCCAGATTTCTCGGTTGATCAATTTCACAACCACGTAGGCGAGCGACGTGATAGGAAAAAAGTTGGAGGGCCACCACCGCAGGAATGGTCGCCACCAGCGGATGGCAGCGTGGCACCATGATGTAGTCATCCATGCAATCTGCCGCTTCCTGATCACCTTCAGTGACGATGCCAAGAATCCGCGCACCACGAGCACGGCATTCTTCGACGTTGCCGATGGTTTTGTCTTTTCCTGGAATGTCACAGGCGAGGGCGATGACGGGCGTGCCTTTTTCTAACAGAGCGATCGGGCCATGTTTCAATTCAGCAGCATGATAGCCCTCGGCGTGGATGTAGGAAATTTCCTTAAGCTTGAGCGCGCCTTCGAGTGCGACGGGATACATCGGGCCGCGACCAATAAAAAATGCGTGATCATTTTTGGTGTAGTCTTTGGCAAGTTCCGCGATGTGGGCTTCTTGTTGAATGACCTTTTGCACCAACTGCGGAATGGCGGAGATGTCTTTGGCAAGTGCCAGTCCATCTTCGCGGGAGAGCCGCCGGCCGCGAGCCAGGCGGAGCGCCATCATCAGGAGCACCGCCACTTGGCAGGTGAACGCCTTGGTCGATGCCACCGAAATTTCTGGGCCAGCATGCAAATAAACTCCCCTGCCTGTCTCACGCGCGATGGTGGAACCCACGACGTTGCACAAGCTCATGACGAAGGCACCTTTTTGTTTGGCCTCGCGCACGGCTGCTAGCGTATCGGCCGTTTCCCCAGATTGAGAAATCGCAATCACCAAATCACAATTGCCGATGATCGGGTTGCGATAACGGAATTCTGCGGCTTGCTGAACCTCAGCATGAATATCTGCTAGATCTTCAAAGGCGTATTCGCCCACCAGACCCGCATGCAGAGATGTGCCGCAACCGATCAAGACGACACGAGTCAGCTCCGCAAGATCGCGCGGCGAGGTGCCCATGCCTGCGAGAACGGACGAGCCTGCCTCTAAATCAAGTCGCCCGCGGATGGCATTGGATAGTGCTTCCGATTGCTCGTGAATTTCTTTGAGCATGAAGTGCTCGAAGCCACCTTTTTCCGCCGCGGACTCGCTCATCGTGAGCTCGGCCACTTCACGAGTGACTGGCACGTTATTCAAATCCCGAATATCGACGCCATCGATGGTGACCAACGCGATGTCATTATCATCCAAATAAATGACGCGCTGGGTGTGGGCGAGGATCGCCGAGGCATCTGAAGAAATGATCGACTCCCCATCGCCAACGCCGATCACGATCGGGCTACCCCGACGCGCGGCAATGATTTTTCCCGGCTCCCGCGATGAAAGCACAGCAATACCAAAGGTGCCTTCCACCTGATGCAATGCGTCACAAACGGCCTGGAACAAATCACCTTTATCACAATCTCCGATGAGATGAGCCAGCACTTCCGTGTCCGTTTCCGAATGAAAATGATGCCCCTTCGCTTCAAGCCGCGAACGCAGATTGCGGTAGTTTTCAATGATACCATTGTGGACCAACGCGATGTCGCCAGATTGGTCGAGATGAGGATGAGCATTCACTTCCGTCGGCGGGCCGTGAGTTGCCCAACGAGTGTGCGCGATCCCAGTGGTGATGCGATTGAAAAAATCTTGGTCCCATAACTCGCGAGTGCGATCTTGAAGTGAAGAAACCTTGCCAGCTGCCTTGGCGACTTCGATACGGCCGCCATCTAACACAGCCAATCCGGCCGAGTCATATCCTCGATATTCAAGGCGGCGCAAACCACGAATTAATGCACTGGGTGCATTTGCTTTTCCAATATAGCCTACGATGCCACACATATTTGAGATGAGTTTGTTGATCGATCACGCATTTGGCGAGCGCAGATCTTTGCGAACAATTTCCCCGGGTAGGGTTGACGAATGAGGCCAAAGTTGCCTTCCCGGGAAAATCGAGGTGTGAATTCCGGTATGCACCCCATCGCCGACGATTGCGCCTAATTTTCGGCGGCCTGTATCGACCAATTCACCTGCCACCATCGCCCGTTGATTTGCGCCATCATGGCGTAAATTCGAGGTGATGGTTCCGGCACCAAAGTTGACTTTCTGGCCGATGACCGAATCTCCGATATACGATAAATGACCTATGCATGTCCGCTGAAGTATCAGAGAATTTTTAATCTCCACCGCTTGGCCAATGTGGCAACCATCGCCAATGCTGGTATGACCTCGCAAATAACAGTTAGGTCCAATCTTACAATCACGGCCAATCACCACATTGCCTTCGATAAATACGCCGGGTAAAATGCGAGTGCCCACACCAATTTCGACAATGCCCTCGATGATGGCGAGTGGGTGGACATCGCCCTCGATCAATGATTCTGTTAGGTTGGAAAGGTAATATTCATTGGCTCGCAGCAAATCCCAAGGATGTCGAATGATGAATGATTTCTCAGCCGCCGTCGCTTGGCTGAGATCAGGCGCTTGGCCACGCCATGCAATCGGTTCCCCGAGCGCATCGACGAGTGTATGAAAATCATTGGATAAATCCTCAACAGCCAACCAAGCACCGGGATGGAAGTGAATGCCATCCGTTGCCGTTAGTTTTTGATGCTCTAACAGCGGCTTATTTCCTATCAGAAAATTTTCTAACTGATAGCTACGCAGTGGGGAGTTAAGAAGTTGTGATGTGATCATGCCAATCCGATTTCACGTTCGATCGCACCGCAAAATAGGGCGACCCATTTTTCCACAACTGCTTGATCGCGGTGTTCCACTAAAATGCGGATTTTCGCCTCGGTGCCGGAATAGCGAATCAATTGCCGCCCTTGATCGGCTAATTCTTGATCGGCAGTAGCCATGAGACTTTGCAATTCGGTTAGAGAGCTCAATTCTGGCTTTGTTTTGACCTTCAGGTTGAGCAACTGCTGAGGATATTGCTCGATCACGTCTGCCAACTCCGCCAGTGAAGCCCGGCGGGAGTGCATCAGCCGCAAGATCTGCAGCGCGCTCATGATGCCATCACCAGTCGTTGCGAAATCGGCAAAAATGAGGTGGCCTGAATTTTCGCCACCAAAGGCGAGGCCATTCTGACGCATGCGTTGCAGCACATGACGATCGCCCACGGCGGTGCGCTCAACACGTATGCCGCGTGCTTTCATCGCCTCATCGAGGCCGAGATTGCTCATCACCGTGGCGACCAATGTGTCTTGCCGCAATTTTTTCTGCGCATGCAGGCCGATCGCACACAGAGCGAGCACGCAATCGCCGCTTACCACTTTGCCCGTGGCATCGCAAAAAATCACGCGGTCCGCATCGCCATCAAAGCAGATTGCCAAATCCGCTGCGTGCTCTAACACTGCGGCGGCGGCACGTTCTGGATGCATCGCGCCGCATTGATGATTGATGTTTTTCCCATCAGGATTCGCCGCGAGTGAGATTACTTCCGCACCAAGATCGCGGAAAATTTGTGGGCCTATGTGAGATGCCGCTCCGTGGCCGCAATCAATGATGATTTTTACTCCCTGCAGCGAAATATCTGTTAGAGAAAGTTTGGCGCATTCTGCATAGCGTTGCGCAGCATCTGGCATCTCTGTGATCGAGCCGAGCTGAGACGCATCCACTCGGACTGCGGCCGGATCGCCTTCGTGCAGCCACTTCTCGATGGCCAACTCCTGCTCATCTAACAACTTAAAACCATCCGCCCCAAAAATTTTGATGCCGTTGTCTTCAAATGGATTGTGCGATGCCGTGATCATCACTCCAACCGTTGCTTGATCTTGTTTAGTGAGCCATGCGACTGCGGGCGTGGGCAAAATTCCGAGAAGAACGACATTCCATCCCGCCGCAGAGAGCCCACTGACGAGTGCAGCTTCTAACATTTTTCCAGAACCGCGAGTATCTCGCCCGATGTAAACTTTGTGGCGATTTTCTGGAGCCGAGTCTTGAGTCAGCACGGCTGCGATGGCCATGCCCACTCGCATCGCGATTTCAATGGTCATCGGCTCTTGATTGACTCGACCTCGGATCCCGTCTGTGCCGAACCAGCGCTTCATGTCCAATGAAAGTTGAAAATTGGAGTCATCAGCATTTTGAATAATCTGTTAGAAAAATCACTCACAGGCTATGCCCACTCACAGGCTATGCCCCATGCGTTCGCGCTTGGTATCCATATACTTTTCGTTATGTGGATTGGCTTGCAGGCGGATCGGCAATTGCTCGACAATTTCTAAGCCGTAGCCTTCGAGTCCGACGACTTTTTTCGGGTTATTGGTGAGCAGCCGGATTTTCCTCACCCCGAGATCATGGAGGATTTGCGCGCCCATTCCATAATCCCGCAGATCCGAAGCGAAGCCGAGTTTTTCATTCGCCTCGATCGTATCGAACCCTTGCTCTTGCAATTTGTAAGCATGGATTTTCGCCGGAAGGCCGATCCCCCGCCCCTCTTGGCGAAGATAGAGCAAAACTCCACCCTCATCCGCAATTTGCTCAAGAGCCGCAGCGAGTTGGCCGCCACAATCGCAGCGCTTTGATTGAAACACATCGCCTGTTAGACACTCGGAATGCACTCGCACAAGCACCGGCTTCGTCGGATCAATTTCCCCACGCGTGAGGGCCAAATGGTGGCTTGTATCCGTCGTAACCCGATAAAGATGGCAATCAAAACCACCATAATCCGTTGGCATGAGAACTGTCTGCTCGCGTAGCACCAGTTTCTCAGAACGCCGGCGATACTCGATCAATTGAGAAATCGTGCAGGCCTTCAATTGGTGGCGCTCTTGATATTCGCCCATGTCACCAACGCGAGACATGCTGCCATCCTCATTCATGATTTCGCAAATCACCGCCACCTTCGGTAAATTTGCCAACGTCACCAAATCCATCGCCGCTTCTGTATGACCGGCCCTGCGCAAAACTCCACCCACTGCCGCTTGCAATGGGAATACGTGCCCAGGCATGACGAATGCGTCCGGCCCTTCGTTAGAATCTGCTAGAAGACGAATCGTCAATGCTCGGTCCGCGGCGGAAATGCCGGTGCTAATCCCCTCGGCTGCATCCACGGAGATGGTGAAGGCCGTCTTTTGGCCCTCTCGATTACGCCTCGCCATCGGTTGCAATCCCAATTCTTCCGCGCGCTCCAAATCCACTGGAGCACAAATCAAACCTCGCGCATGAGTGGCCATGAAATTGACCATATCCGGTGTGCACATCGATGCCGCACCGATCAGATCTACCTCATTTTCCCGCGATGGATCATCCGCCACAATCACCAAACGACCTGCTGAAATTTCAGTCAGAATCTCGGGAATAGGGCTGAATTGTAGTGGCTTAAGACTCATGCAAGAAAAATTTTCAAAGCGATTGCTGGATGGAAAGTAGGCGGCATTCAACGCCAATCGGCAACTCTCATTTTTAGATCAATTTAACAACGGATGATCCGGCGCGTCCGCCAAAATTCGTTGTATGGCAGAGCCGGACTGCATCAACGATTTCCATAAAATAGGTTCGTGATCGGTTGCCAACGCCGGCGACGAAGCCTTCATCACGTGCCATGATCGCCGCGCGAGTTCACCTTCCAATTGCCCGGGCGACCATCCTGAGTAGCCTAAAAATGCATGAACTCGCCGCCCAGGCTGCTCCAACTCGCGCATCGCTTTTTCCAAACTAATCCGCAGTTGGCATTTCAAGCCTGATTTGGAATTCCACTTCAATGACGCAAACGTCACCTGATCCACCGCCACCGGCCCACCCACAAAAACTGGCACATCGCGCAGTGCATCGAAATTTTCACCCTCCAAAAAATGATGCAAGCGCTTGCCAGTCGGCTCATTTAAAATCAGGCCAAACGCGCCTTCATTTACATCATGTTCTGATAGATAAACGACTCTGCGCGCAAACGAAGTTTCCTTCAGGCAAGGCATCGCCAAAAGCAACTTCCCAGCTAACGACTGACTAGAACCATCCGATGTCATGCCTATTGTGTAAATCAGCAAGGCGCTGGATGCAATCTGTTGGCTCTGATTTTATCAAAAATTCATCAATCCTCGCTCCGAGCAAATTTCCTCCGCAGCTCTCAGACCTGAGAGATAGGCACCATGAGCCGTGGCAAAGTGCTCTTGATGTGATGCCTCACCTGCGAAAAAAAGTTTCCCCGCGACTGGCTTTGCCAACTCATCTCGCATCGAAGGCGTGGTTCCCACCGCGTTGAAAGAATAAGATCCATGGCTAAACGGATCTTGGCCCCAACGTGTGATTTGAAAATCAACCGGTTTAGGAATCTGTGGCCCAAAAATCGTTCGTAAAGTCTGCATCGCACTCTGCGCAATTTTTTCGTTAGACCACGCCTCGATCTCTTGGCCACGATCCGCGGCGTTAAAACCTAACAGAATTGGCAACTGAGCAACACGCTTGAAGCTGACCCATTCATTCCACTCGCCATGCTTGGCTGAAATGTAGCCCAGCCAATCGACATCATCGGGCCAAAATGCCTCGTTAAAACGCAAATAACATTTATTCAAAATCCCCATGCCCAATTTGGAAATCACTGCGCGCTTTTCTGCGGGCAAATCTGGGCTGAATAAGCTTTGCTGTTTTTGCAAAACACCCAACGGCAACGTCACCACCACCTGATCTGTTAGGTGGTCTGCTTTTTCCGTGCGCACACGAATTTCTGGCTCGCTCCAATCAATTTTGACCACCACTTGTCCCAAATCGATTTTCAAATCCGCCGCTAAATGTTCAACGATTTGGTCATAACCCTGTGCAAAGATAGCCTCATCACCATCAAATTTGTGCGCGCTATCATACCAGTGACTTGAAAGTTGGGCTGCACTTCCGGCATATTCGTGCTCGATTTCACTACTAAGGACGTAGTGGATCAATTCACGCTGCTCGGCGGATTCTTGGTTGTCTGCGAGCAAAGCAGAAAGTGACTCGCGCACTGAAATGTCATTTTCCTGATTTTGCGCTTTAACTACCAACGCACGGAGCTTTTCCGCAAGGTTCTCCAAACGTGCATCGCCAGCGTCGTCTAACAATTTCCCAGCGGAGTCATAAGTCACATTTTTCGCATAGGATGTGATCCAACGCTTGGCCCCAATTTCATCTGCGAGCGCTGTCATCGGATTTCCTCGCGTCCCGTGAATCCATGAGGCGCCCATATCTAACGGCACATCTGGCCACTTGCGACTTGTCCAAATACGCCCGCCGATTCGATCCCGCGCTTCCAAAACAATCACCTCGTATCCGCACCGCTTCAGCTCCCTCGCCGCACCAAGCCCGGCCAAACCCGCACCGATGACGATCACACGCTGGTTTCGCTTTTCCACCGCTCGCCGCCGCTGCTTTTCCGCCTTGGTCATTGCATTGGAATTTACCAAAACCAAACTCAAAAGCTTAATGATATCGCGGCGTTGCATGAGCCAACAATTGATCAAAAATTATCCACCTACAAATCATACAACGGATCCATCAAAAATGCCTTATCAGCAATCGAGACAACTTTCTTGCCCATGATAGCACACTGGACTCAGTGAATACGCTCTGGTAAATAATATGCATGATTTTTCGACTTTACCATTGGTTGGCCATCCTAGCACCGGCCAGCCTGCTCTCATGCGGCACCAGCGGGGTCACTCAGCAGCAGGCATTGGCCACGGCTGAACGCTACTCTCAAATGCAATGGATGCCGGAAGCCCGCCATCGTTTGCATGGGCCAGACTCTAACGGAATCGTGGTGCAAACTCCCGACCACGACCCCGCCGATGTGGATAATAAATTTGGTTGGTGGAAGGCGGGTGTTCTCGCCAAAGGCATGCCTTACCAATGGGGCGGCTTCGATTCTCCTGAATCATTTCAAAAAAAGCTCGCGGCCGGTTACTATGCTGGCGATATCGCGAGCCCAAGCAAGCGCCGCTCTGGAGATGATGGGGTCAGCCAAGAAGCGTGTGGCATCGATTGCTCTGGCTTTGTTTCTCGGTGCTGGAATTTACCCCGCGCTTATTCAACTCGTGAGTTATCCAGCTTGTGTGATCCGGTGGCGAGCTGGGACGAATTGCAGCCCGGCGATATGCTGCTGAACCGCACTCATGTTTTAGTGTTCTCCTCTTGGCACATTCCGGAAAAATCGGTCTATGCCTACGAGGCCGGCGCCAGCCCGAAATGGCGTGTGCATCACCAAAAATTCACCAAAGAACGATTGCTCAAGGAAGGATACGTGCCGTGGCGTTACCAAAAAATGC
>RDZR01000018.1 GCA_004294095.1 Verrucomicrobiota bacterium | reverse complement strand
TGAGATTTGAGATTTGAGATTTGAGATTTGAGATTTGAGATTTGAGATTTGAGATTTGAGATTTGAGATTTGAGATTTGAGATTTGAGATTTGAGATTTTCAGATTCTGTTAGAGTCAGTGGTGTTATCGCTTGCAAGCTGATGTGAGAACCAGGCTGCTGCGCCGCGTTTAAGACGGAGGGCTTTGGGCTGGCAGAGGTCGATCAGGGAGCACGCGTCGCATTTGCGGGCATCGTATCCTGCAAGCGGGGTGATGCCGCTGCGTTTCATTTCATGCACGGCGGCGATGGTGGCAAGGGTGAGGTCGCGGAGGGTTTGATCGAGGGGGACTTCCGTGCGGCGGCGGGTTGTGCCGTAGAAGATGAGGGCGTTGGGGATTTCCGTTTGGAATATTTCCTCCAAGCAAAGGGCTTGGGCGCAGACTTGGACTTCGTCGGCGCGGTGGGATTTTGGCTTGCCGCGTTTATATTCGACAGGAGTATAGCGGCCATCCATCGATTTCACCACAATGTCGCAGATGCCGGAAATGCCGAGCTTTTCTGAGGAAACGTGAAGTGCACGCAGAATGGAGCCGGTGGCGCGGTGCTCGTCGGGGCCTTCGTTTGCTTTCTTGTGAAGGAGCTGACCCTCGGCGGTGAAACGGTTCTCCGCCCAGACCTGCTCGTTGTGGATGAGGGCGCATTGGCGAGGGCAGTAAAGCCAGTGCTGGAGGGAGGAGAGGGGGATGGGGTCCATCGGGGAGGAGCATGAAGATTTTCTATTCCTCAAGGAATGGATTGATAATTTCCAAGCCCTCAATGATCTGGCCGTGTTCGATGTCCTCCGTGTAGAGAACCGGAGAGTGCAGCGAGAGCGCCGTCGCCACGGTCATCGCGAGCCATCCTAGCAACCAATCGCTCTTCGCCTCGCGTGAGAGGCCGAACTTCTTCGGGTTTCGTGCCGAGGAGATAAATTCGTTCAGAACCAGAACGGAAATTTGAAGATTCGGCCTGCGCAGGATTTCGCGGGCGATCATGCGCTTCCGGCTCCATTCAAGGATTCATCCGCCGCGGAAACGGGAACGTTGGTATCAACGAAGGCATTCTGCATAAATTCCCTCGCGTGTCAGTGGAATTAGAGGTGTGGAGCGGTTTTTTCCGCTGGCTTTCGCCCGCTCATCGGAGCGCGCAAACAGGGCTTCGAGTTTTGCGATCCGATCCTCCTCAGACTTTGCCTGGGAGGTCTCTTTCTCTAGGAAATCCCGCACCAGCGCACTGATGGAGGTTCCACGCTTGGCTGCGAGAACGCGTGCTTTCGAGTGGGTTTCATCGTCGATTTTTAAAGTGATGTTTTTCATGACTGTGCAGAGTGATGCGTCTAGGAGGTTGTAACAATCTGCTAGTGGGTGTGGCGCGATAGCGTTGAAGGCTGCGTCTGTGGATTCTATGAATGAATTAGGGATTTCAGGTTTTACGTTCGATTTTTCAGCACCTTTTTCCACTCTGCTAGAGGCACGAATACCTCGGAGTCTCCTTCTTTTCCGACCACATCGGGCCAAGACCAAAAGCCGCCGCCCAGTTTGATGAGATCGCGGAAAGACTTCGCCATTTCTCGGCTCACGTCCTTATCGGCGAAACGCGCTGGCGTGACGTGGGCCATGTCCCAGATCTCGAATTCCAAACCCTCCACCCACTCGTTTTCATAGAACAAAGTGGATAATTTTCTCATGCGATGGAGCAAAACTTCCTGCGCCAACGCAGCGCGGGACGGCATGCTGTCGGTTGGATCAAGGTCTGGGTCCATGGTTAGATGCGGCGGATGAGGGTGATGCCGTTTGGAATGGAGGACTCGTCGATTGTGACCTCGTAATCCGTGAATGCGCGCGGCACTTCGATTCCGGGCTTCCTAGTGATGGTAACGAGATCGAAGAGCTTGTGGCTGGGTGCCGCGCCTAATGCTGTTTCGTGTTTAAAGACGATGAGGGCGCGGGGAGACATACTGCCTGCAGGGCGGGCGGCGGATTGATCGAACTGAAAGGCGTTTTCGAGGGCTTGGAAAAACAGTTCGAGATCGTCTTCCGAGAAGCCTGTGTCGTCGGCAAGGAAAGGGTTGATGAAGCCGTGGCAGCGGTAGAGGCCGTAGGGGACGGTGAATTTGCGGCCCATGGTGCGTTCCTTCTCGATGTCCTTCTCATTGGTGACGGAGGTGCGGGTGATGGCATGCTCGCTGGAGACGATGGGATCGATGGAGCGGGCGAAGGAGATTTGCACAGGGCCGCGCACTTGGCCGCAATTCACTTCCGTGGACATGACGGCGCCGAAGGTGCGGATGTCGTAGTAGTTTTGGCACATCCATGCGGTGGCTCGGTCTTTGATTTCCGGTTTCACGGTTTTGGCCGGAGTTTCACCGATCGCTTCGTAGGCTCCTTTGTGTTGGAGGTTGTGGACGGCTCCTTCGGTAAAATAGATGCGCTTGCCGTCCTGTCCGCCGCCAGTGAGGGCGACGAAGTTGCGGATCTTGCGCTTGAGGCAGACATCGGTGACGAGTCCTTGGCTGGTTTCCACGTCGATGCGGGGCAGATTGCCTGCATCGGGATCGCCGTTGGGGTTGGCGTCTTGGCAGTCGAAGAGGAAGAGGAAGTCGTAGCGGTGGTTCATAGGATTAAGTTGGTTAGTTTGTCGTGTTCGGATTCTAGGGAGATTCAGGCGGCGGGTTCTTCGGGCTTTGGCTTGGTGGTGAAAAAATCCTTGCGTTGGTGGTAGTAGCCGATGGCGAAGACACCTTGGTTTTTCAAGGAAAGTTGATTGGGAAATCCTGAGGGTAGCATGTAACCGAAAATTTCCTGAATTAGTTTTTCTCGGAAGCCTTTAGCGGCCTTTGCTTTGTCCGAGCCAATACGTTCTGCGAGAGCTCCACTGGGCATCTTCTCCAAATGGTGTTGATATGTTCTCAGCAGTCTTGGAAAGACCGCCGCTGGAGTTGCAGAGGCAGCGCTGTAGAAACGGTCGCGAATGCCGGCATTGAGATTTCCAAGAGCGTCTTCTTGGGTTTTTTCAAGCGCAGAGAACAACCTGCCAAGCAGGTAGGCGGGATCGGTGTTGGTTTGGACTAGCATGATGGGAATGGTTTGTTGGTGGTTTCTTACGAGTGTGGCTTTGATGATGGCTGCGCGGAGATAGTTGATGGTTCGATCCGCACGGATGCGGCGGATGATGGCAGAGAAAAGGCCTTCCGGGTAAGGCGTGCCTTCGAGGATGGCGCGGGCTAGTGCGCCGCTTATGAGGGGTGGAATTTCATCGGCGACGCGGGCTGTTTCGCGGAGAATTTGCCAGATGGCGGGAAACTCGGAATCGGCTTGGCGTTTGCCAACAGGCGCAGCGAACTCACGGGCGATCTCCAAGCAGTGTTGGTGGTCGTGGAGATTGCTGAGTAATCCGGCGATGGTGGAACGATGAAAAAAACGAATTGAGAATCGGCCTGGATTCGGTTGCTCCAGGCCAAGGAGATAAAAAGGTGTTTCAGGGTCACCCAGTTCATTGTAGTGCGTGCCGCTTTTGATCGCTGAGAGGAGGCGGTTGATTTGGGCGAGGCGGTTTAAATCCTGAGCGTCTGTGGATTTTTCGGAGGACTCACCAAGAATCGCGGCAAAGATGTCCTCAAGTTCGCATTGGGTCTCCGTCCAATGAACCACAGTTGTGTCAGCCAAACGTGTTCGATGCTTTTGCTTCTGCGGGCCAGTAAGTATGGCGGTCAGAGCCGTGGCATATTGAAACGCCGCCGTTTTAGAGATGGGGCAATTGTCTGTTTTTGATTTACCGTATGATTCATACGAACTGTTAGACTGGATGCCCACTAAAGCGACCGAACTCTTGAATCCTTTGATGTCAGGATGGATGCCGATGGTTTCGCCAACCTGTCCAGTAATAAGGCATTGTGCGTGATTTGAGTCATCATTAGAAGATGCGCTCCGCTCACTCCACCATTTTTTGATGATTGGGCAGTCGTGAATGTAGGTTTTTACACCTAGGATTTGAAAAGCACCGAACGATTCAAATACGTCCGTTGGAATATTGAACAACTCGTATCGTTCCGGCGACCAGCCTTCCAGAAACCTACAGAGGACTGCGTAGGATGGTGAGTTGATTTCTTTTTCCCACCCCAGATGTTTGTTCTTGAAATCCTCGAAGCAATCAAGCCTTGAGCCGCTTGCGCCCATTCCCAAAACATACTCTCGTTTATCGCAGAGAAATTGGGCTTTCACTCCGCTTGTGCGTTTCTGAGGTTGTGGAACTTGAGGATTGATAGCCGCGCCTTCGATACGTGCATCTTCAACTGCAAAGAGGGAACCATCGGGTTTTAGAATAACCCTGAAGCTCACTTTCTGCGGAGAGAATCCCGGCGGGGCGATCCCGTAGGTAGGATCTTCCGCGAGGCGGGTGTAGAGGTCGTTGAGAGATTGGAGGATCATGCCTTGATGGGGAATGGGAGTTCGGGGACGAGGATTACGCCGTCGGTCATGGTAGCGCGGAAAAAGTGAGGAGTGGTGGATTTCACCTTCTTGGTGGCACGGTCTTGCTCGAATTCGATGTCGTGGAGCATGAAGCCGAGGTCTTTGGGTTGGCCGGTGATGAAATCCGCGTGGGGCGTCGGGATGTCGGCCTCGTTTTCGATGAGCTCGAAGCGGACAGGAAATTCGCGGCAGCCGAAGTAGGGTTGTTGGAAGGCTTGGCCTTTGAGGGCGCGGCGCTTGAACATTTCGAGGTGTTTTCCTGCGGCTTCTTTGGCCGAGACTTCGGGACCGTTTCTGTCGAGGCGGGTGTCGAAGAGATGAACGCGGGCTTTGATGAGGTAGGCGACATCTTTGAGCAGGAGTGAGGCGCGTTGCTGGCGATTTTCCGCGACATCCATCGTCGGGCGGATATCCGGGTTGGCCATGGCTGCATTGACTCCGGTGCCGCCTTTGACCGCGATTTTTGAAGAGACTTCGTTTCGCCGGATGTTGGTGAAGCGGATGGGGTTGAGGACATGGATTTCATCGATGATCCAGCGGATCTGAGGTTTCCAATATATGGCTTCGAGGACTCCGCGTGCGGCGGACGGTGTCATGACGTCGTAGGAGACGCGCTCGACTTTCATTTCCGGGCGGGAGAAGAGGGCGTAATCGCCGGAGACTTTGAGATAGATGCCGTATTTCATGAGAAAAGATGTTGATTTGCAGTCAGAGTGATGGCAGATTGAGGGCATGCCGACTTTGACCATACGAAATGTGCCCGACGATCTACATGAGGCTTTGAAGGAGCGGGCGAGGAAGAATCGACGGAGCGTGAACCAAGAGGTAATCGCGGAGCTGAGTGAGGTGGCTGGTGGTAACCAAGAGGAGAGCAAAAGAAATCGCGCTGCACATTTGATCGCTCTAGCGGGTGAATTAAGGAAAGGTCTGCAAAAGACATTGAGCGCGGAAGAAATACGGCTTGCGATTGATGAGGGGCGGAGATGATATCGTCTTTCACTGCATTAGTTCTTAATTTTTCTTGCCACTGGTCAAGGGAGAAGGCAGATTTTTTTCATGATTGTTGTCGATTGCACGGTGATAGCGGATTTTTTTATCGGAAATGCGGAGATGCAGATGTCTGTTCAGAGTTTGCTGGAAATGGATTCCGAATGGATCGCGCCCGTTCTCTGGCGTTATGAATTTGGAAATGTGCTGCTCAAAGAGGTTCGGGGAGGCCGGATGTCTGCGGATTTGATGGATCGATATCTTGCGGCAGGGGAAAAGCTGATCTTTGAAAGCGTGGTGGATTTTGATGCGTCGAAAATCGCGGAGATGTCGCGTGCGAGAGATCTTTCTTTTTACGATGCTTCGTATGTGTGGCTCGGCCAGGCGCGAGGATTGCCGTTCTACACCCGCGATGGAAAACTCGCTCGAAAATGCGAAGGCTTGGTCCAGCCGATGCCCGTTGGGGAATGATTTTTGTCGATGGGTCAGGTTTGAACCTTGTCGCGGATTGAAACACTGCATTAGTTCTGGGTAGTCCAGATATAGGGCGGAGCATCGTAACTGGTGCTCCGCTTTTTTTATGGAGGTAAGGGGAAATTTCATGATCAGCAAATGAGGTTGGCAAAACCGCTATCTTCGTCGTCGAAGGTAATACCGAAGTGTTTCGAGTAGTTCAGATCGGTGGAGATAAGGACGTGGAACTGCGCGTCACGTAGGGCTTCGAATGAGCGGATGTTCTCGTCGCGGAGTTTCGGCGAGATCTGCACGGTGTAGCGCTGGAGACCACGAAGGAGTCTACGGTTCAGGGAAATAGAGGGATTTCGTAACTGGGCGATGAGGTCGCGTGCTTTTTCATCGAAGGGGATAATGACGGGGACTTGCCGATCGTCGATGAGTTGGAAGTCTTTGGCGACGGTGGCGAACTGAAATTTGAACGGGAGGGCTTTGTCGCCACCATCAACTCATCCGTGCGCAGGATGTCGGCCTCGATCCCCTCGGCCTGATAGGCGCGCAGCTTGGCCAGCACCTGATCGGGCGTGCCGACGATGGCAGCGCCGCAGCCAGACCGCGCGCGGCCGATGCCGGTCCACAGGTTCTCTTCGACGAAGCCGTCGCCGTCCGCG
>RDZR01000060.1 GCA_004294095.1 Verrucomicrobiota bacterium | reverse complement strand
GAATATCTGGTCATTCCCCACAATCGATACCTGAGCGAGCTCTCGATTTTTCTGTTAGCCATGGTGGGCGCAGGTTTTGGTTTTTTATGGTTTAATTGTCATCCGGCGAAAGTCTTCATGGGCGATACTGGGTCGCTCGCCATCGGCGGAGCCTTGGGCACGGCGGCCATTTGCGCGAAGCAGGAACTTCTGTTAGTCATTATTGGAGGGGTGTTTGTGATGGAAGCGATGTCGGTTATTTTACAAGTCGCGAGCTTCAAGCTGAGAAAAAAACGGATCTTCAAAATGTCCCCAATTCATCATCATTTTGAGCTGTTAGGTTGGCATGAGAATCAGGTGATCATCCGTTTTTGGATCATATCGATCATGCTCGCGTTATTCGGCTTGGCGTTACTCAAAATTCTTTAGTCATCGATGTCATTACAGGGAAAACATGTTGCGATTTTAGGGATTGGGCGAAGTGGCCGAGCGGCCGCTAGCCTTGCGCTGCGTGAAGGAGCGAGCGTTTCCGCGTGGGATCAAGTTGGGCCGAGTGCGTTTATTGGATTGGCCAAAGAAGTTGAGGTGCATGCGTTTACTGATGCAGCCGCAGGCGAGCAATGTGTGTGTGATTTGCTCATCGTGAGTCCTGGCATCGATACATATGGCCCGCTCGTTGCCGCATTTTCTAAGCAGGCAGGGCAAGTCATCGGTGAGGTGGAGTTTGCCGCGCGTTACTACCACGGAAAAATCATTGGCATCACCGGAACCAATGGCAAAACAACAACTACGGACATCGTATCAAAAATTTTATCTCATGCTGGGCTTGGTGGCCCGGCATGTGGGAATTACGGCGTGCCTCTCGCAGAAATTGTGATGCAGCCGAACCATCCGGAAGCGATCGCACTTGAGTTGAGTTCATTTCAGTTAGAAACGATTCACCAACTTCGCCCAGACGTGGCAGTATGGCTCAACTTTGCCGCAGATCACATGGACCGCTACACCTCGCTGGAGATCTATCGCGCAGCGAAGATGAGGATCTTTGAAAATCAATCTGAAGCGGATGTCGCCATCGTGCGGAAGGGTGAAAATTTACCACAACCAAAAGCACGCGTGATCGAATTTTCAACCGAGCATGCCTCTACCTTTTGGTTCTCCGACGGCCATACCATTTACCGCGATGGCAACGCATGGATGAACATGGAGCAGCATACCCATCTGCGAGGCATGCATAATGCGGAAAATGCGATGGCGGCGTGTGCGGCGTGCGAAATGTTAGGAATTCCTGCAGCAACCATTGGCCAAGCACTGCTCGGCTACTCACCGCTTGCGCACCGCTGTGAATTGATCCGCACGCTTGATGGTGTGGAATATCTCAATGACTCAAAGGCAACCAATCTCCATGCGTTAGAAAGTGCATTGCGCTCTCAAACAAAACCCGTAGTGCTCATCGCAGGTGGAAAAGACAAAGGCCTCGACTACCGCGAGCTTGTTCCTTTACTGCAAAGCAAAGTAATCGCAGCCGTAACATTTGGCCAGATTGCCCGCCCTCTCGCAGAAGTTTTCCGCAGTGCAACGGCGTGCGATGCCGTTTCCACTCTAGCAGATGCAGTGCCCTTAGCGCGCAGCTTGGCACCCAGCGGCGCGACTGTCCTACTCTCACCAGGCACCTCATCTTTTGATCAATTTTCTGGATATGAACAACGAGGCAATCACTTCCGAGATTTGGTAAATCAATTAATCTAACATTTATTATGAAACGCACAGGAACCCTTCCGACCAAACGTAGCCCAATCAATCAGGGCATCTTCAAACGACTTCGAGCTGTGACGCGAAAACGCCAGCAAGTAGCTGCTGCCGGTGAAATCGAGGGCGATGATGGAGGCGCGCGCATCGGACGAGCATTGATGATCATTTTTCTTTTCCATGTGGTGGCGATCGCATTGATCATGATCCATCAAAAATACCTCGATTCGCGGCCTGCTACCGTTGATTCAGGAAAAGCGGAAAAAGCAATCATCGAGCAGGCTGAAACTGAAAATCGCGACATCCAATTACCCAAATTGAGTTCAACGGACCAGGCTCATGCCGTTCGTGTTGGCGATAACTACACTCGCATCGCCGAAAAATTTAACGTCAACGAGGATGACCTCAGACTCATCAACGGCCATGCTAATATCAAACCAGGTCTGATTCTGAAAATTCCGCCCAAGCGTATTGTCGCCGCAGATCCTCCTGAGGTGGCTGCGCTTCGTCCGGTGACAGCGAAAAAATCATCACAAAATTCATTGTTAGAAGACGGCCTTGTCGAAGTCAACGTGCAAGATGCGCCGAAAGCGCAAGTGGTTGAGCTCGCGGTGGTCAGAACGCCTGCTGAGGAAAGCGCACCGATTGCTTCCGGAAAATCTCACGTCATCAAGGCTGGGGATAACATCTGGGGCCTTGCAAAAAAATACCGTGTGAGCCAAGAAGCCTTGATGAAGGCCAACGGCATCAAAGATGCACGCAAAGTGCGCGTAGGAATGAAATTGGTGATTCCAAAATAGTATTTATGAATCGCCACTTATCCACTTTCTTGTTTTTAGCAGCGGCAGGTCTCATCGCACTGGGCTTGACGATGCTAACAAGCACGAGCGCGTGGGTAAGAAATATCGAAAGCCCGTATCATTTCCTTACAAAGCAATCGAGCATGGTTCTGTTAGGATTCGTCGCGGCATGCGTCGCCGCTCGTTTTCCGTTAGAGAAACTTCGCAGCTTGGCTCCATGGATGATGGCATGCATTTGTGTTTTGCTGACGTTGTGCTTCGTCCCAGGCATTGGTGTCACCATCTATGGATCTAGCCGTTGGATTCAGTTGCCCGTCATTGGCCAATTTCAGCCATCCGAGTTGGCGAAGCTGGTGATTGTCATCTCGATCGCGGCATGGTTTGCCCGTTGGCAAGCAGATGTGCATACCTTCGCGCGCGGGTTTTTATTACCGGGCATCATCGCAGGTGTTCCGCTGATTCTTATTTTGTTAGAAACGGATGTGGGTTCCGCGCTTTCTATTTCTGTGACGTTGATGGTGATGTTTATTTGTGTGGGCACGCGGTTGCGCTACATCGTTCCATCAGCCATTGGCGCAGTCACTCTGGCGTTTTTGTATTTAAAAAATAACCCGAACCGCTGGGGCCGCATTGAAGCATGGCTAGATTTGGAAAATCCTGTGCATCAGTTAGATCGTGGCATGCAGCAATGGCGGGCATTACTGGCATTGGGAAATGGCGGCCCTACGGGTGTGGGCCTTGGCAATGGAGTCGAAAAATTTGGCACGCTGACCTTTGCGCATATTGATTTCATTTTCCCCGTCATTGGAGAAGAGCTTGGCTTGCCGTTCACGCTCGGAGTGATTGTTTGCTACGTTGTCATCGCCATCGCAGGATTCGGAATTGCGATGCAAGCGAGCACTTATTTTCAACGCTGCATGGCGCTTGGACTCACTTCGATCATCGTCATCCCAGCAATCCAAAACATCGCGGTCACGACGGCCTTGTTACCCAACGATGGATTGCCTTTACCGTTCGTAAGTTACGGTGGCATGAGCTTGGTTTTTAGCATGGCCGCCGTGGGCATGCTAATTGGCATACATCGCACCTCGCCGGTGGTGGTCAATCAACTCTATCCGTTAGAAAAAAATATGCGGATCGCAGTGAAGCTCTAACATCTAAATTCAACGACTTCACTTTGACCACTCAAGTCCAAATGCCGCACTTGAGGCGGGCAATTTGCGATGACCTTGCCGGCGCGAATCACCCACTGGCGGCTCGGCTTGAGACGGAGTAAATCAGCAGCCGACTTTGCCTCTAAAATGACGAAGTGGGCAGGCTTGCCGACTTGGATTCCGTAATCATCCAAGCCCATGGTGCGAGCTGCGCGTGTGGTGATCATATCGATCATGTCTTGCGCTTGCTGGGGCTTGGTCATCTGCGCCACGTGCCAAGCCATCGAGGCGACTTCGAGCATATCGCCTGTTCCCGAAGCATACCATGGATCGAGCACACAATCATGGCCAAGGCTGACGTTGATACCATTCTCTAACATTTCCGGAATGCATGTCAGGCCGCGGCGCTTCGGGTAGCGATCTTGGCGGCCTTGCAGCGTGATATTGATGAGTGGATTAGCAATCGCATGCACCTGGGCCTCGGCCATCAGCGGCAGCAATTTGGTCAAAAAATAAGGATCGACAGAATGCAAAGATGTTAGATGGGACGCACTCACTCGGCCGTGAAGCCCAAGCCTCTGCGTGTGATAAGCGAGCGCTTCGATGTGGCGTGACGATGGATCGTCCGATTCATCGCAATGCATGTCCACGCGCAACCCACGCTCAGCGGCGATTTCGCAAAGTTGGCGAATCGACTCAGCACCTTGCGCCATCGTGCGCTCGCCATGAGGAATGCCACCGACGAGATCCACACCCATGTCCAACGCGCGAGCAAGCAGTGCGGGTTGGTCTGGATTTCGCAAATAGCCATCCTGTGGGAAAGCAACCAATTGAATGGTCAGCCAATCACGCATCGCATCGCGCACTTCAAGCAGCGCAGAAACGGTCGTCAAAGTCGGCTCAGAAACGTCCACATGGCTGCGAATCGCACCGATGCCCTGAGAGATTGCCCACTTACAATAGCGCGTGGCACGCTCGACGATGTCTTGCTGACTGAGCGTTTTTTTCAACTCTCCCCAAATCTGAATTCCTTCAAAAAGGGTGCCACTTTGGTTGATGCGTGGTTGGCCAAGAGAAAGCACACTGTCCAAATGGAAATGGCTATCGATCAAATAGGGAACCACACATTGCTCTTGGGCATCGATCACACGTTGTGCATGCAAAGTCGGAATTGAAGGCGAAATTTCGGAAATCACGCCATTCTGGACCGCAATATCACAGACTCCAGTATCTGATAGAACGCGTGCCTGCTTGATTAGCAAATCTAACATAAAACTAAAATGTTGGTGCGGCGACAGTTGCATTATCACGCTCTTCGATCCGCCTGCGAAGAATGCGATCTGCTGTCTCAGTGACCATTTGAGAAAGCAAGAGCCAGAGATGAGATCCCTCACGATAGTCAGCAGGCGCGATGTGTTTCACGCGCCCTGCGTGCGTTGAGAGTTGGAAACATTTTCGAAATGATTTACCCGATGAATCCTCAGGATTATAGACCGCGATGCCTTGCCCACCATTGCGGGACATCACGGTAAAGCACGGAACATCGGTGGGCCCATCACCCACATAAACCATATTTTCAAAAGGTATCGGACGTTGATCGGCCGGCATATGATCGTTCACATCCTGATCATAATCTAACATCCCCTTATTGATACGAAACAAAAACTGCGTTTTGGTGGTATGTGAAATCGCCCGCTTCGGAAAGCTGATGCGCCCCTCGGCATCTTCGCCAAATTCACAGCCGAACATCGCTTTCACGTGTGGCTTGAGCCGCGATCCTTCTAACAACGCTTTGAGTCCGGATGAAATAATGTAGTGCTCGACTTTGATGCCAGCGAGGTCGTGCTCAGGACGCAGGGATGCCGCCGGCAAGGCGGAAAAAAGTTCTGGCAAGCCTGGAAAAAAACGTAACCCCGCGCCCAATTCCGTTAGGTGCGCGTTCGTGACGTGATCCATGCCTAAATAATCTAACAAACACTTCATGTAGGCCAGCTCACCATCCCATTGTTGCTCTTGGACGAGCGCATTGCAGCGTTTCCAAAACTGTGTTGGATCGATCCCAAATTTGGGAAACAGCACGTCATCCTGCATGTAACGCGGGCTAAGCGTCTGGTCATAATCATAAACGAGGGCGATGATATTTTGTGGTGCTCCCATGACAGCGCAAAGCATGCTACACCGTGGTCTAACGACAAGACGGAAATCCTCACTCTATGATCACGCTTGCAGCAACGCCAACTGGTCGCAATCATGTGCACGGCACATGCGTTATCTCCCATATTACCGCTATCTTTTACCCGTCCGTTGGCACTTTATTGGCGCAGTTCTGGCAGGACTTTTTTACGCCCTTGCCTCGGGTGCTGGCATTCCGTTGATGGTTGATGTCATTTTCCCACTTCTGTTCAATGAGGCTGCAGCGAAAAACGAGTGGTATCAGGTGATGATTCGTTCCTGGTTTGGAGATATTTCTAAAGAGACGCTCTTGCTGGTCTCCTGTCTCTGGATTCCATTGATTTTCACACTTCGTTCAGCTGCTTCTTATGCCAACACCTATCTGATCCAATACACTGGAAATCGGGTGTTAGAAGACATACGGGTGGACCTTTTCGGCAAGCTTCAAAGCCTGCCATTATCATTTTATAAAAAAAATAAATCAGGCGATCTGTTAGCTCGGTTAATTGGAGATACGGCGATTTTGAAACAGATTATAGCCAATGTCTCGAGTGACTTGATCAAGCAACCTGCCACGCTTATCTCCGCACTATCTTATTTAGTCTATAAGGCATACCAGAATCATAGTATTTTCATCGTCATTATTGCACTCCTGACCATCCCTGCCTGCGCAACGATCATTCGCCTTGCGGGTAAAAAGTTAGCCAAAAACGCGAAATCTCTACAAAACCAAAGTGGGTCTTTCACTGCCGCTCTCACAGAAGGTTTGCAGTCTCCGTTAGAAATTCGTGCTTACAATCTCGAAGGGCACCAGCTTCAGAGTTTTTCCAGCCGTGTGCGCAAGATGTTTAAGCTGACGATGAAAATGGTGAAATATCGCGCATTGATTGCTCCATGTATTGAAGTGGTGGCCGCAGTCGGCTTTGCCGTGGCACTCTATCTCGGCGTGCGCGAAGGGCTAAGCCAATCTGATTTCATGGCTTTGGGCGCTGCGTTATTCATGTCCTACGAGCCGATCAAAAAATTGGGTGCCATTCACTCGCAGTTTAAACAAGCCGATGCCTCAATCGATCGCATTGAGCATGTATCAAATGAGCCGGATGAGATCATCGAGGCACTTTCTCCAAAACCTCTTCACATCCCCAAGCGCGAAATCTCTTTTGATCAGGTGTCATTTGCATACAGCGATGATTTCGTTTTGCGCTCTTTGCAGTTGAAAATCGGCATCGGGCAAGTCGTCGCTTTGGTAGGACCAAGTGGTGCCGGGAAATCCACATTTGTGCATCTCATCCCAAGATTTTATGACCCCAGCCAAGGCGCGATTCGGTTTGATGGAATCGATATCCGCGAGTTTGCGAAAAAAAGTCTTCGCGATTGCATCGCCGTGGTGCCTCAATCGCCCACGCTATTTATGGGCTCCATCGCAGATAACATTCGCATGGGGAGGTTAGATGCAAGCGAAGATGAGATCATCACCGCTGCGCGAAAAGCCAATGCAGATGAATTTATCCGCGCGATGCCCGCGGGATACGCAACCGAAGTAGGCGAGCGTGGTGACTTGCTTTCAGGCGGCCAACGTCAGCGCATCGCCATTGCAAGGGCCTTCCTCAAAGATGCACCTATCTTGATTTTGGACGAAGCGACAAGTGCACTCGACGCGGAAAGTGAAGCAATGGTGCAGGCTGCACTCGCTGCGCTAGTTCGCGGGCGGACGACCTTTATCATCGCCCATCGCTTCAGCACGATCACGATTGCCGATCGCATTTTAGTTTTCGACCATGGTGAAATCGTGGCCGACGGCACACACCAGGAATTGCGTGAATGCAGCCCAATCTATCAGGCAATGATTCGCAGCCAGATGATCGGCGCGGTTGTTTGATCTACTTATTGATTTCTTTTAGCAACTCGAGTGCTTTTTGGTCTGGCACTTTGATCGTTTGAAGATAATTGGTAATCGGCTTAAAATTACGATGTTTATAGTAAATCCAACCGGCACCCAAAGCAGGCAGTAAAATCATGACGAACGCCAGCTTGCCCCGCTTGGTTACCATGAAAAAAATCAACAATATCAGAAAAATTAAGAGCCCCCCCACATGGATGCCAAATCTTTTGAGTTCTGCTAGATCGTCTTTTTTCTTCAATACTTCCATTTTTTTTGCTTCCACCACAGCAGTTTCCTTTTTAACTTCTGTTAGAGTGGTTGGCGACATCCAGCGTCCTTTTGAGTAAACCAATCCGGCATCAAATTTGGTGAATGCGTCTTCATACATCGCTAAGTATGGATCCAGATAGTTTTTCGATTTAGGAAAACGATTCGCAAATTTTGCGATTTCGTCGCGACTGCTCTTAAGCAATTTAATCTCGTTTGGGTCTGTCGTCTCGCGAAGCGAAAGCGGTGGCAGAAGTATATACTCAACTTTTTGTTCGAGATCGAATCTCTTACGCTGGCCTCCGTAGTAATACCAAGTCACCGGGCCCTTGGTTTGTGCTCGGTCAAAATAAAGAACCTGCGCCAACGCATCCGGATAGTGCGGTTTTTCTTTCCAGACGACGATTCCATGCTGCGCTTGCGCGAGATGAGAAAAAAATGCCCAGCAAAAAAGTCCGATCAGGGAAGTCATCCAAAAACGAGTAATCATGACTGAAGGTTTTGATTTTGTTAGAGATTGTTCATTTCTCATACCCAAATTTCTAGCAGATAAAATTCTGCTTTGTCGATGAAGACTATTTCGTTTTCGCAAAAAAATAAGGAAGCGCGTTGGCACTTCCTTATCGTTAAATGAGATATTGATAGATCTGGATATCACTCCCGCCGCCCGAGCGCCATCATGACGAAGTAGGCGAGCTGTGCAATCGATCCAATCGCCGCAGCCACATAGGTCATCGCAGCCCAAAACAACGCGTTTTTGGCTTTGTCATGTTCCATCGATGCTGCCAAGCCGCTGTGCTCAAGCCAGACGAGAGCGCGCTTGCTGGCATCAAATTCAACTGGCAAGGTGACGACCGAAAATAAAGTCGTGACCGCAAAAAGTGCGACCCAGATCCAAATTAAAGTTGGCGAATTCATAATGCCTGCGCCGACCAAACTGAGAATCATCACGGTATTGAGCATGTTGCTGGAAAACTGCACTGCTGGGACCATCTTCGAGCGAAACGTCAGCCATGCATAGGCTTGTTGGTGTTGGATCGCATGGCCGCACTCGTGAGCGGCGACAGCGGCTGCGGCCACTGAGTTCATATGATACACTGGCTCGCTGAGATTGACGGTTTTGGAAACAGGATCGTAGTGATCCGTCAGTTTTCCTGGAGTGCTTACCACTTTCACATCGCGGATTCCATTTTGCCGCAACATCAGCTCGGCGATTTGCGCGCCCGTCATTGAAATCGGAATTTCAGAATATTGTTGGAAACGACGTTTCAGCGTGCCGCTGACAATCAGACTCGCCAGCAACGAGACCACCATGATCGCGATGTAGGTGAAAGAAAATCCGTAGAATCCAGGCTGAGCAGCCTGCGCTAAAAGTTCGATTTGCATGTGGCTATCATAGTCTCAGCATCAACTCATGCAATGGACTTCACGTTCTAAAAATTAGAAATTTTTCCACGAGCTGGAGTGCACCATCCATTGAGGAGTAAAACTCTCGGCTTGTCATCCAGTGACGCGTGAGCCTAATTCCACACTCCAACCTATCGCCATCATTCCGATGCTTAAACACCTTTCAATCACCAGTGCTCGCATTAAAAATCTAGCAGATTCGCTGCAACTTTCATTCTACAGCGAGGAACAATCACTGAGCCCAAAAGTTTTTTCAACGAGCGAACGTTTGCCTTTTGCTAAAGCCATCAAAGGGCGCTTTCGCAAAACGGCCGAGGGCGAATCATTCGGGCCGCGCTGGTCGAGCCATTGGTTCCGCATCGATCTAACAGTTCCTAACAGTTGGCGCGGGCGCGAAGTGCATTTGAGATTTCATTCCTCATCAGAAGCGTTGATCTGGAGTGAAGATGGCAAGCCTTTGCAAGGATTGGTGGCCGCAAACTGGGCAGGCCCCACCGGCGGGCCGGAGGAAATTCGCAGCCATCATGTGATCACGCGCAAAGCCAAAGGCGGAGAAACTGCGGTTTTTTACGTTGAAGCGGCGATCACTGGATTGATGGGCTTTGGCATGACCGATACCGCTCCGGAAAAGACAGATCCTGGATTCGTCGGGCAATTAAAATTGTGCCGGATTGCGTGCTTTGATCGTGAAAAATGGGATCTTTACCATGATCTTCGCACCCTTGGTGAGCTGAGCCGGCAGTTGCCAGACAGCCATCACTTGCGGATGCGTGCCATCACCGCAGGCAATGCGATGGCCAATGTGTTAGAAATGGATGATCGCCAAACGTGGCCGCAAGCGCGCGCGATTGCGGCAGATTTTTTCACAAAAAACCAAGGCGCGCGGCGGTTCCAAGTCTCGGCGATTGGCCACGCCCATATTGATACCGCGTGGTTGTGGACGATTGCGGAGACCATTCGAAAATGCGCGCGGTCATTTGTTTCCCAATTGCGCATCGCCGAGCAATATCCCGAGCACAAATTCGCATGCTCGCAAGCGCAGCAATTGGCGTGGGTCAAACATCACTACCCGTCGCTATTTGCAGAAATTGGCAAAGCAGCCAAAGCGGGCAGCTTCATCCCCTGCGGCGGCGCATGGATCGAGCCGGATTGCAATCTTCCTTCCGGCGAGTCCTTGATCCGCCAATTTCTGTTAGGCCAGAGATTTTACGAGCGCGAGTTTGGCCATCGCTGCCGAGAGTTTTGGAATCCGGACGTGTTTGGTTACTCAGCGGCGATGCCACAAATTTTAAAAGGCGTAGGCATCGATTTTTTCCTCACGCAAAAATTGTCATGGAGCCAATTCAATCGGCCAGTGAGCACCACCTTTATGTGGGAAGGCCTCGATGGCACCGCGATTCTAACGCATTTCCCACCGGCAGATACTTACAACGGAACGTGCGAGCCGGCTGAACTATTGCGAGCGATGGACAACCACAAAGATCTCGAGCGCAGCAATGAAGGGATTTATCTCTTCGGCTTCGGCGATGGTGGCGGCGGACCAACTTCGGAAATGTTAGAAAAACTGCGGCGCTGTGCCTCACTCGATGGCATGCCGCAGGTGGCGATCCGCGGGGTTAGCGAATTTTTCGAACGCCTTGAAAAAGACACGCAAGATCCGCTGCGCTGGGTTGGCGAATTGTATCTTGAACTCCACCGCGGCACATACACCACGCAAGCTGCGAATAAACGAGACAACCGACGCTCGGAAGAGGCACTGCACGATGCAGAATTTCTCGCAGCGCTGGCTTATCTCGCGATGGGTCATGCTTATCCGCACGAGAAAATCACCAAGGCGTGGGAGCTGACGTGTTTGAATCAATTCCACGATATTATTCCCGGCTCATCGATCCATGAGGTCTATCAGGATTCTGCGCGGGATTATGCTGAAATTTTTTCTCTGACCCAATCTGTGCGCGATGAGGCATCGTCTGCACTCTATCCGAAAAGCAAAGCAAAGGGCAAAAACATTACCGCGCTCAACACCCTTTCGTGGGACCGGCGTGAGGTGTTAGATTTGGCCGGCGGACCGCGCATTTTCACTGCACCTGCCATGGGGCACGAGGTTCAAGCAGCCAGCGGTGCTCAGCCGCACATTCCAGTGAGTGTGGCACGCTCAGGCAAGCTTTGGGTGCTGGAGAATGGCATCATCCGCGCTAAGATCGATGCGGCAGGCGAGCTAGTTTCCTTCGTGGATCTGGCAAGCGATCGCGAGTGCATCGCCGCATCCACCACCGGCAATCGCCTCGTGCTGCATGATGATTTACCACTCGATTGGGAGGCATGGGATATCGAAATTTACCATTTGGAAAAAGCGGAATCCTGCGTGGCCGCCGAGCCCGGATCGATCATTCTCGACGATCCACGGATGGCGAAAATTCAGTTCACTCGCAAAGTTGGTAAAAAGAGCACGCTGGTGCAAACCATCATCATGCGGGCAGAATCAAATGTGTTAGAATTTTCTAACCAATGTGATTGGCAAGAATCGCGCAAGTTGCTGAAGGTGGAATTCCCGCTCGATGTCCGCAGTGAGTTTGCGACGTATGAAGTGCAGTTCGGGCATGTGAGGCGGCCCACTCATTTTAACACATCATGGGATTGGGCGAGATTTGAAGTGTGCGGCCACCGCTGGGCAGATTTGAGTGAGCCGGATTTTGGCGTCGCGCTGATCAACGATTCTAAATACGGCTACTCCTGTCATAGTCATGTGTTGAAGCTATCTCTGCTGCGTTCGCCCACCGCGCCGGACCCGTATGCAGACCGCGGCCAGCATCATTTCCGTTATGGATTGATGCCGCATCAGGGCGGCCCGCAAGCAGGTGGAGTCGTTCGAGCCGCTGCGCAATTTAACCAACCGCTGCAATGCTTGCCGAGCAGCCAACCATGCGATGAGAGCATTTCGTATTTCCGAGTTAGCCACCCCGCCGTGATTGTTGATACCGTCAAAAAAGCTGAAGATTCCGAGCATCTAATTGTGCGGTTGTATGAAAGCCACGGCACCCGGGTGAAGGCAGAATTGCAGAGCGATTGGAAAATTCTAACAGCTCACGTCACGAACATGTTAGAAGACTTACAGCAGCCACTAGAAATCACAGATCACGGAATCCCGATTTCGATGAGGCCGTTTGAAATTTTAACCTTAAGGCTAAAAATGCGGCCAACAGCTAAATGATTTGATCACTTGCGGCGGGATTAAAAAGCAGGCATGATTCTCCTATACGACTGAATATTGTTAGGAAATGAAAGGGTTCAACCGACGAAAGATCGCCTTGCTTCCGTGGCCCAAGCCACCGGGTGGTCCGCATTATGTAGCGTGCCATTTTTGCGATACATTACACGTCTGTGAGCCAGTGCCTGAGCGTGTTTCGGCTCGCTGCACTTGTTGCGGGGCAATGCTTTATCAAAATTGCCCAGCCTCGCTCGTGCGCGTGACCGCATTTTCGCTAGCGGCTCTGATTTTGATGGTGGTGGTTGCCAGTTTTCCATTTTTGGAAATGGATGCAGCCAGCCTGCGCACGGAGTTGAGTCTGACTTCGGCCTCGCGTGCTCTGATTCATGAAGGAAGTCCGATCTTGGGAATTGCGCTGGCATTATTTACCATTATTGCGCCCATCGTGATTTCGACAGGCTTGATTTATGTTTGCGCTCCCTTGTTTTTGAACCGAGCCGCACCGGGCGCACGGACGGTCGCCAAGTGGTTAAGCCGCTCGGAACCATGGAATATGGTGGAGGTTTTTCTGTTAGGCGTGTTGGTGAGTTTACTCAAGCTGGCCAAAGTCGCAGACGTGCACTTTGGTGTCGGATTTTGGGCATTTGCCTTGTTGATGATTTGCATGGCCGCTGCGATGGCGGCGATCGATCAACATGAGTTATGGGACCGCTTGGAGGTAGCAAATCGATGAGAAACGTGGTGATCGCCAACTCGCGTGGGATTGACCGTGGACTCGCATCCTGTCATTCCTGCGGCAAGGTCAGCCCTGTGACACTTGGCCGCTGCCCTCGCTGCGGCAGCCATCTCCATCTACGCAAGCCACAGAGCGTCGCTCGCACGGTAGCATTCATGATCGGAGCTGTGGCGTTTTACATTCCAGCAAATCTCCTGCCAGTGATGACCATCACGGAGTTAGGAATTGCCGACGCATCGACCATCACGGAGGGCATGGTCACTTTTTGGAAATCCGGTGCCTATCCCATCGCATTGGTCATTTTTACCGCATCGATTTTAATCCCATTTTTAAAAATCATCGCGCTGACGTGGCTGTGCCTCGCGGCAACAGGTAAGGTGCCTTGCTCTCCTGCCGGACTGAGCCGCATTTATTGGTTCACCGAGTTGATGGGACGGTGGTCGATGATCGATATTTTTGTAGTCGGGATTTTAGTTGCCTTGGTTCAATTGGGAAATTACATGACGATTGTGCCGGAGCTGGGAGCGGTTGCTTTTGCTTTTGTGGTCATATTAACCATGTTCGCGGCGATGTGTTTCGATCCTCGCTTGCTCTGGGATCAAGTTGAGTCCAAATTTGCACAAGAAGCACCCATGCCGATGACTCCACAAACTCCCTCCACACTTTGAGCGAAGAAGTCCCACAACCCGTAGCAACCCCAGAATACCGCGCTACGCAGCGATGGAACGTGGTCTGGGTCGTGCCGTTATTAGCATTGGTGATTGGTGGCTGGATGATCTTTCGTCACTTCACCTCCCAAGGGCCAACGGCACGCATTGGATTTGAAACTGCGGACGGCATTTTTGCCGGGAAAACTGAAGTCCGCTGTCGCTCGGTTCGCGTAGGTGTGGTCAAAGATGTGAAACTTACCCAAGATCTCAAATCGGTTGTTATCTACATTGAGCTGGAGCCCGAGTCAGAAAATTTGCTTCGGAAAAATACGCGCTTCTGGGTCGTTCGGCCTCGTGTTTCCGCCTCGGACATTTCAGGGCTTAATACCATTCTGACTGGAAATTATATTGAACTGGAGCCAGGCAACACGAATGAACCAGCGATCCATGATTTCAGAGGCTTAGAAACTCCTCCTACAACAAATAGCAACGTTCCAGGTCTGCGCATCAAACTCATCGCCGATGAAGCAGGGTCCCTACTAGCCGGATCTCCGATCTATTTTCGAGGCTTCGAAGTGGGGCGGTTTGAAAGCCGAACCCTAGCCAGCGACGGCCAGCATGTGATCTATGACGCTTTCATCGAAGAAGAGTATTCTGGCCTACTCAAATCCAACACGCGGTTCTGGAATTCAAGCGGCGTGGACGTTTCCGCTGGAGCAGACGGATTTCGCCTGCGCACTCCATCATTGCAAGCGATGGTCGCGGGAGGGGCAACATTTGGTGCACCCGATGATGAATCACCCAGTAATCCCGTCTCGGATGGAGCGACGTTCTCACTCTACTCCAGTGAAGATGATGCGGTGAGTGCAAAACTCAACCCGACGTTGCGGCTTTTGATGTTATTTGACCAATCCGTCCGCGGTCTGAATGAGGGCGATATGGTGGAATTCCGTGGCATCAAAATCGGAAGAGTTTCTAAAATCTCGTTGAACTATTTGCAAGATCCCGCGGACAATCGCATTCCTGTTGAGATCTTTATCGACCCGTTCCTGATGCAAAGCGAACGCGATGGTAAAAATCAAAAAGATCCATTAGAGATCATGCAAAAATTTGCACGAGATGGCCTGCGGGCCAGTTTAAAGACTGGCAACCTGCTGACGGGGGCGATGTTCGTGGACTTCGATTTTTATCCAGAAAAATTCAATCCAGGATTAGTCCTGACGAAGATTTCTGACGTGATTGTGATGCCGACCGCGTCTTCGGGTTTTGCGCAATTAGAAGCCAAGCTCACCGCGATTTTAGATAAAATCGAAGCACTCCCATTGGCGGAAACGATGGGGAAAATAGACATCGTCGCCGCTCAAGCGGCAACCAGCCTGAAAGAAATCGAGGCGACTGCCGCCGCCGCACGCCAAACGCTGACGGATCCGAATTTCCGCGAGCTTCCTGATTCGCTGCGAAAGGCACTGGCGCAAGTCAATCAATCGGTCGCGAGCATCGGGCCGGACGGTGCCATTCAGGGAGATTTATTGCGCACGCTCGATGAACTTCGTGCCACCTTGCGTAGCCTCAGCCGCTTGAGCAATACGCTGGATGAAAAGCCTAATTCTCTTATCTTCGGCAACGATGCAGAGGAAAATCCAGTTCCAAAAGCGCCTCGCTTTAAACCATAAATCCACTTACCATGATCTTGCGCGTCGTTTGTTTGTTCACGGCTTTTTTTCTGGCTGCATGTGCAGGATCAGGATCTGGCAAAAGATATTACGTGCTGACACCTGATGGACCTGCTCCCTCTGGGGGCGGCACTGGGTTAGGCGTTGGGCCCGTTTCGCTCGCGGCGTATATCGACCGACCGAACCTCATCGTCCAGCAAGGCCCGAATGAATTGGCCGTCGCCAGCGATCATCAATGGGCAGGTGATTTGGAAGATAACATCGCACGCACGATGGCGGCCAATCTTGGGCGACGCCTCAAAACTGGGAACGTGCGCACTTACCCATGGCAGCGCGATAATGAGATCCGCTACCAAATTTCGCTCGATGTCCGCCAACTGCACAGCGCTGCGGATGGTTACGCCGTGATCGAGGCGGGATGGAGAGTTTATCAATTACCTGAGCGAAAGCTCATCACCTCACGCAGCTTCAGCGGACGCGAAGCCTTGGGCCAAGATGGCTACCAAGCGATGGTTGCCGCACAATCTGCCTTACTCTCCGCTTGGGCTCGCGAGATCGCTGGCAGCTTGCGGTGATTGAGAAATACTCTCATCGATTGGTGGAGAAGCACCTTGGGAATTGAGCATGGAGAACACTTCTTCTTGGAGTTTTTCCACTTCACTCAACGGGACATTCGGATCTTTGATTAAAAAAACTTCGCCAGTTTTGCGGTGCTCATAGACGCGCAAAATGCCTGAATTCGTCGGCTGCTGATCTGTCTCGCGCAGAATTTTTTGACGCTCTAACATCACGCTCAAGATGTAGCGCGTGTTTTCCGTGTGCTCATCTTCTTCCTCAATCAACCGCCGCAAAAGTGCTTCGGGGCTGAGTTTTCTGAGCGGATCCTGCTCATGATTTTGCGCAGCTTGAGTAAATTGAGTTTTCCAAAAAGAAAAAATATCGCTCTCGCCGGAGGAAAATTCACTCCAGCCATCTTGGCTAAAATCACGCCGTAGATAGCCACTTGATGCAGGGTCTGGAAGCAACGCGGTAATGATGATTTCCCCTTCGATAAACGCACGCTGAGTGACGGCGCACTCACGGCCCCGCGAGCGAACATGCCATGCTTCTAAAATTGCCATACGGATGATGTGGGAGAATAAAAAGAATCGCTCATTTTAAGTAACAGGAACCAAAGATCGCAACATCGCGTATAGCGGACGACCCGTCAAGCGGAGGTAAAAAAAGCCTGCCGCTAACAAAATGAAAATAACATTCGGGAGCCATGCAGCAAGAATTGGAGCAACCAGTCCAGACTCCCCGAGCGATAATGAAATATTTCCTAACAGCATGAGAATCGCCGAGAGAATAATGGCTAAGACAGTATTTCCACTGGTGGCTCGGCGGGAAAAATGGACGGCAAGAGGAATAGCTAACAGAACCATTACGACGCAAGTCACTGGCTGAGACCAACGATAATGCCAGTGCGTCAAGTAAGGAGCCGCAGCCGCAGAATGCTTCATGCTATTTTGATTTTCGAGCCAAGTATTGAGCTCAGGAATACCCATTTCTCGAGCACTCAGTCCAGGTTTGATCAATTGCCACGGTGTCTCACTCCAGGATTTTTCAATCACATTTCCTTCAATTGGTTGATATCGGGCAGGCATTCCGTTCTCAAATGATCCAAGCAATGGTTTTTCAAATTGCCATGTGCGCCGCGCCCGATCCCACTTGGCGCTCGGTGCCAATAGACGAGTCTCGATCGAATGATCCGCACGTGTAGTGGTAATTTCCACATCTAACAAAGGTTCACCATGCTGGAAATTTTCTGGAAAAGCACCCACCATCCACAAACGGGATTCGTGCGGATTGCGGAATAGCACGTTCTTTGCTTCAAATGCCGGCTTGCCCGTTGCCACATCCAGCATGCTTTTCACACGGCTTTCTGCGGCAGGTGCCCATTGGTAGTTTAGTCCTAACAGAAATAGCGCAAACCCTAGGCCACATATCAATACCGGCAAGCCAACTTTCCAAATGCTGCGTCCCGCTTGAATCATCGCCGTCACTTCCCGCAGGGTCGAAAGACGATTCAGTGTGGAAAGTGCCGCAAGTAAAATCGCATGGGGAAGCAGTAGCATCAATACGCCCGGCAATCGTGAGGAGTAGAACTCGAGCATCGTCGGCACCACCTGTTCACTTTGCCTAAGATCGGGAAAATTATCACTCAAATCAATCAGCAACCAAATCACCATGAGCGCTGCGGTGCAGATCCCAAAAGACACTAAAAATAAACGCACCAAGTAGCGGTCTAACAAACTTCCCAAGCGGTAGGCAATCCCAGCAATCGGCAACAACGCACACATGCCCGCGATGACCCATGGCCGAAGTTGGTGCGAAAATTGATCCGCATCTGGAAAATCTAACAAAAGCTCCTGCACTTGTTCTATTTCCCGTGGGATCAGCCAAAGGCCGAGTGCCGCACCCAACAAAGCCAGTCCAACTGGTAAAATCAATAACTTATGAAAGGCTTGCATGAAACAGAGCAACTCAATGCTTATCTTCTCGCAGCATGGATTTTTTCTACAGAAAGTGTCGAGCCAGATTTACTCAGATAGGCCCTGATTTACTAAAATAAAAAACCCAGCCCACGTAGATCGCGGGCTGGGTTAAATCGATTAGAACCAAATCTTAAGAAAATTCAGCTTACGGCTTGATCGCCTTGAGCCTCACAAAAAGACGAGGTGCCGTTCCTGCCGTGACCGTTGCAGTGACTTCCACAATGTCATTCGGGCTGCCATCGGTAATCACCACCGGTGCAGGAATGCTCACGGTGATGCCGCCACCTGGGCCAGATGGGAACCAATTCAGCAAGTCAGTGGACCATTCGTAGCTGGCGGTAAGATCGGTCACTGGCGTGTCTGCCTTAGTGTGGCGGAATTTCACGGAAGTTGATGTGCCGGAAATCATGGTGAGACCGGGATTGCTCACCGATGGATTGGTGCCGAGGATATTTTCCACTGCATTGTCTAAGCCATCGTCATCGAAGTCACCATTGATGCCCGTTTGACCGCCGACGCTAAAGCCTGCAATCCATGTGCTAAATACATTGCTCGGTCCTGAGAGGGTGAATGGCGTGGTATCGAATGGCGTATCAGGTGCTATTCCATCCTTGTAATCGTCAAATGTTCCTTCTTGGGTAATCCAATTGGTCGCTACATTGTAGAGACCTGGCACATAAGCCGGGTAAGTGGCTTGGTTATTGCGAAGTCCATTGTAAGCCGCAATGTTGATTCCTGCTGGCAAGACGAGCGCCTGAGCGACACCAGTGCCCACGATGCTATCGCCAGCGATGGCTTCAACGACGGCAAGAACCCGGGTTGGTATCGATTCCGCGCCTTGAAATGCATACACGGTATCACCGGCGCCAGCCGCTAAGTCAAATGCATTGTCATCAACGATAGTCCCAACATTGGCCAATGGCGTGCCAAAGCTGAGGCTACTTAATGAGACAATCGTTCCAACTGGCACCCCTTCGGCAGGTGCCGTCCATGTCACTAAGCCCTCATTGCTATCCACAAATCCACCGCCAGAGCCTACGTTCTGCCCGTTCCACTCATTGTCCGTGAATAAAATTTTTGCACCGCCGGGAATTGGCACCAAGGCGACAAATGAAAGGTGGTCATCGTCCACGGAGGCATAGCCTGTAAACGCAATGCCACCGATTGGGATGGTTGGCGGATCTGGGAGATCCCCATCATCATTGACCGTGATCAGAAATTGACCGCGCGTGTATCCTTCCGCTTCGGCTCGGATGTTAAACGTTGCGTTACCATCAGGGATCGTATTATTGACGGCAGCAACGGGGAAAGTCGCACTATTCTGACCTGCCAAAATGGTGACAGAGCTCGGAACCGTTGCCCTTGCAACGTTCAGAGATGTAAGATCAATGTCCAGTGGGCCCACCGTATTTTGCGCAATGGTTACAGTCCCTAAAGCGGCAGTTGCTCCAGCTGACTCTGCGAAGGTTTGCGGCGTGACAGAAACGTTGATCGGTGTGTCCACATCGTTTTCAATCGTAACGGTAAATTGGCCTTGGAGATAGCCCGTGGCATTGGCGATGATGTTGACCGGCGCGTCATTATTCGCTAAAAAATTGTCCACCGCAGTGATCGGAAATGTTCTCGATGTCTGCCCCGCGAGGATGGTTGCCGTTGCTGGCAAAGTCATTTTGGTGGAGTCTCCCGATGCCAATGTCACCACCAGGTTGTTAGGCAATGCTGCAGGAATGGATACCGTGCCAGTTGAGGCTCCGGCACCCGCATTTTCTAAGAAGGTATCTGGAGTCGCTGATACTGTAAGCACAGGTGACGGTGGGATGATCCAAGCAACCGTCAAATCATCGATCGCCAATCCATGGTCAGCTCCTCCATGATTCGGATCATACCAGCGGAGGAATATATATTGACCCGCTGCCACCAAAAGACTGGGATTTGCGGATACAGCGACGCGATTTGCAGGCAGATTTCCATCGAGAGTCGCCGCAGTTTCTGTGTTGATGGGGCTGGTAAAATCGAGTGCAGGGAAAGCGAACGATCCCGCAGGGATCACAGACCCAGGTTCGGCACTGCTGATGGGTGTCGATGAGATGTTGTAGGTAAAGGCCACCACTTGGGGTGTGACGTTACCTCCATTGCGCCATTGCTCACCCGTGTAGGCAATCGAGTTAATCTGGAGCGGTCCAGAAGAGGTATTTCGCAAAAGCACCCCATACGCAAAGTTCTGGGGTGTCCCAGAGCCGATGCTGCCGAGAGCCCGCTCTGTGGCAGCATTGGCTCCGAATGAATAAAACGCCCCAGTTCCGGAGCTCCCGGTAGAGCCGCGGATGACGGAGAGCGTGCCGGCCGATTGCCCCGCATACCATCCGGGCAAGGTCGTGTCATCCGTCCATGGAGTCCACGGACTTGCTTCTAATATAGGCAATGCATCGAAATTTTGAGTATGGCTGCCTGGGCCTGCCATGGCCACGGGCGCGGCACTGGCAGAAGAAAAAAGGCCAAGGCTGCCAATCAGGCATCCTTTGAGATAGGGCAGCAACTTCTGCCACCTAGTCGTGTCGGGATTTGTTAGGAATTTCATATTCGATTTGTTAGTGATTTTTGCCGTAGCAACGAAACGTCAAAGCACAGTGCTAGATATACAACATTTTCAATCTCACGCACCCACAATTGATCGCTTGGAAGTGACATCTTCGTCACCCATGAAAGCACAAAGTGCACCAAAGAAAAAAAACTTGCTAATTTTGATTTTTCAGTATTTATTGAAAATATGGAAAGTGAAGTGGCCAAACTCAAAACAGCCCGAGATGCTTTTGTTTCTCAATGGGGAGCGCTGGGCTCCCAGTGGGGCATCAATCGCACCATGGCGCAAATTCATGCGTTGCTGATGACGACCAACGATCCGCTAACGACGGATGAGGTGATGGACGAGTTGGAAATCAGCCGAGGCAATGCTCACATGAATCTCAAGGAGCTAGTTGCATGGGGATTGATTCGTGTGGTGGTAAAAAAAGGTGAACGCCGCGAGTTTTTCGAGGCAGAAAAAGACGTTTGGCAAATTTTTACGATTGTCGCACGCGAGCGTAAGAAGCGCGAAATTGAGCCTGCTCTAACAATTCTCAACCGGTGCGCAGAAGAAACCCGCGGCATGCAGAGCCAAGAAGGAAAGGCATTTCACCACCAGATGAGAGAACTCGAAGACTTCGTCGGCTTTGCCTCGAAAATGTCTGACAAAGTATCCTCCATGAAGCACGGCCTCGCACTGCAACTCGCTACCAAATTATTCAGCTAGCATTTTTGCGGACATCAATTTTCAATATTTACTGAAATAATCAGAAGAAATTCTTTTTCATCTCTTTAACCAACATAAACTAAAATGAATCCGGTCATTGTCATTTTTGGAGCTAATGGATTTTTAGGAAGATATTTGAGCCGCTACTATGCGCGCCAAGGATGCGAGGTGGTATGCGTGGCAAGGAGCCGAGAAGGATGGAGCGGAGACGGCATGTTTTTGGAGTGGGATGGCCGCAGTCTCGGGCCGTGGATGCTCGCTCTGGAAGGCAGTGAAGCCGTGATCAATCTCACTGGCCGCAGCGTGAACTACCGCTACAATCGCAAGAATCGTGAAGAAATTCTCGCCTCGCGCATTGATTCGACGCGGGTGATTGGCGAGGCGATTGCAAAATGCAAATTGCCGCCCAAGACGTGGCTGAATGCCAGCTCGGCCACGTGGTATCGTCATGCTGAGGACGCTCCGCAGAATGATTGGCTCGGCGAGCCGAGCAGCGGATTTTCCTACGATGTGGTGCAAGCGTGGGAAGACACATTTTTCGCAGCGGCAGTTCCGGCCCAGACTCGCAAGGTGGCCATGCGCATCGGTATGGTGCTAGCTAATGAGCCTAGCACGGTCTATTTCACGCTGGATCGCTTGACGCGTTGGGGCTTAGGCGGAGTCACCGGCAGCGGCAAGCAGCGGGTAAGCTGGATTCACATGGAAGATTTTTTGAAAGCGGTGGATTTCATCATCAAAGATCCGTTTTTGGATGGAGCGATCAATCTGTGCGCGCCGAATTTTCCGACCAATCAAGAATGGATGAAGGTCTTCCGCGAAGTGCTTGGCATGCCGATTGGGCTATCCGCGCCGCGTCCTTTGTTAGAAATTGGCACCTGGCTGCTCGGCACTGAATCCGAACTGGTGACCAAAAGCCGCTGGGCAGATCCGGTGCGCTTGAAAGATGCTGGATTCCGCTGGCGCTGGGTCCAACCGAACTCGGCGATTGCAGATTTAAAAAACAAAACTGGCCTAACAGGATTTTTCCGGCAACCCGCAACCCGCAGTGCCGGCGCAAAGGCTTGGCTGCCAGTCACCACTTCATCATAGCGACGTAAAGATCCGCTCAACGTGAAGACCCAGCGCGCCCTTGATCTCGCTGCTGGTGATAACACTCCAGAGCGAGGCGAATACCGGCCGCTTTATGCTGAGTTTCTTCGTATTCATGCTCGGCCTTCGAGTCCGCCACGATTCCGGCACCTACCTGATAGATCAGCTTGTGGCCATGACGGATGATCGTGCGAATCGCGATATTAAAACAACTTTCCTCCTGATAGCCGAGCCAACCGATGGCCCCGCAGTAGATGCCGCGCGGTTTGCCTTCCAGCTCATCGATGATTTCCATCGCACGCTTCTTCGGCGCACCAGTGATGCTCCCTCCCGGAAAACATGCGGCAAGCGCACCTAACGCATCGATTTCACTGCGCAGGCATCCGCTGATCGAGGAAATCAAATGATGCACGTGAGCCAGCGATTCCAATTGAATCATGCGGGTGACTTCCACTGAACCAAATTCACAAATTTGGCCAAGATCGTTGCGCAACAAATCTGTAATCATGATCAACTCGGAAATTTCCTTCGGCGATGTTTGCAACTCATAAGCCGAGCGGCGATCATCGTCCACATCTTGGAAACGCGGACGTGTGCCTTTGATGGGATGCGTCTCGATGCCTCGCCCCGCCATGCGCAAAAACGTCTCCGGCGAGGAACTCAGAACTTCATCGCCACCCAACCGCAGATAGGCCGCCATCGGCGCAGGAGTGACTTCACGCAGAATTTCGTAGAGGCCGAACATACTACCTTCGCCGTAGATGGGTGCTTCATACGTTTGAGAAAGATTCACCTGATAGATATCACCCTTCGCGATCCAATCTTGGATCCTCTCCACCTTTTTCAAAAAATCAGCGCGCGAAAATGTGGCATGAAAATCGCCAATCTCTGGACCATAGGAATGCGCAGAATTTTCCGGAAGGGTGAGTTGGCTGGAAAGCTCGCCGATCTCCCACCAATGCTCGTGATCATGACAATAGACCAACATCTCCGGAAAATGGCCGAATGTAAAATCTCCCTCGTAGCTCACCCAACCCGCCAGCCCACCTTGCGGCAAGCCTTGGTCATTTGCAAGTTGCTGGCCATGCTTCAGCGCGCATCGCAAGCGCTGGCAAGCATTTCTATCTGTTAGATTTCCCTTCAAAATTTCAACCGGGCGGGCGGCAATCATCGAGAGCGGCCGCCGATGTCCATGAGGGATATTTCCCGCGGTATCAAAGAAAACAAAATCGGTTAGATGCTGCAAATGAGCGGCAACATCGATCGGTGCCCACCCATCAAGTGCGGGAACGCGGCGCATCTGAGTTATGTGACTGCAACTCATGGCGGGAGAGCAACATCTCAAGCCATGGCCTAGCAAGCACCAATCACCGTGAAATGCTGCATTTCCAATAATCGGCCATTACCCAGCAAAAAAAATGCGGATGCCTTTGCTCTTCCAAGCCTTGGCCACGTCTTGTTCCAACTGACCATACGATCTCCCATCTAGCAAAAAATCCAACGCTTCTTGGCCTTTTTTCCCAGCATGCAGCGCTTTGAGGAACGCCTGCAATCGCCTCCCATCCCCTTCCCCATCCATCTTGATGAAATACGTCGTAAGTAGTAGCGAGACGGCATAAAGTTGATTCATATCCGGGTAAGGATCCTGATAGTTTCTCATCAAAAATTGTTCCAAGGGCGGCATTTGAATGACCTCCCCCACGTTGCGACCAACCATGCTATCGCGATCAAATGCCGTGGCGTAATCAATAATCTCATCGACGTTGCTCGCCGCCATGAACGTGCCGGAACGATACGGAGTCGTCGCCACATACTCAGCGATCCCTTCGATAAACCACCCGACACTACCGATCTCGTAGTAAGGATCTGGCGTCAGTTGATGGGTCAACTCATGAGGCAGCGTCTTACTGCATTCATCGAGATTGAGCATGTAGCCGCTACCGACTTTTTTCACCCCGAGCGAAGTGAGTGGCACCATGATGATTTTGCTATCGCTGAGATAAACGCCAAGGGAATTCAAAGGTCCGCCTTTTTTCCAATAGGTTTTAACTTTTTCAAACAGAAAAATTTGGTGCTTCCGTCCGTTCGCAGGAACTTGATTGAGGCCGAGCGGAAGTGCGCGGCAGAAGGCATGCGTCGATTCAAAAACCGTGGCGAATCCTTTCACTAACGATTGAGCAAGTCGCACATCACTGATGAATTGATAATGATCGCTCTCATATATAAACTCCCCTTTTTCAGCATCTTCCAAAACGGTGGTCACCTCACCGCTCGATGCGTTTTTCACGGTTGCAGGCCAATCACTTTGGAAATTGGGCGCAGGTAAATTTTGGGCAGTTTTTGTGGGATCGTGTTCGGTTTGTGCGCCACGAATTTTCTGCAAATAAGTGAGATCCTCGGGTGATAGCTTAGCGATCGGAAATCGAGATTCGCGCCCATCTTCCAATTGAAGCACCACCACCGAATCGTCAGAACTCAAGTAACGTGCCTCCACAGTGCGACCTTGGTCGTCGGTCCACACGCGAATTGGCTCTGCAAATGCACATGCGCACAAGCAGCAAAAAATTAGCAGCATCAAACGCATCCAGATATCCTGTCAGAAATTTCCCCAGAGGCAATGCTTCAAATTTATCACGAAAGTTGTTAGAAAATTTCTCAATCCAAGGTTTTTTTCGCGAGTGCCTCATCGAGATGTTTCAAAAACGCTTCGATCGTTGGGTGCTCGGAGGCGATGAAACGAGTGAATTCTTTGCCATCCGCATCCACTAACACAACGGTGGGAAACGCTTCGATTTTGTATTTTTCTGCCAGCGGCTCATTGCGCTTACTTACTTCCTTATCTTTCTTCGGAAAATCGAGTTCCACTAAAATGAATTTCTTGGATGCCGCCTCGACGAATGCCTCTTTGGAAAAAACATTCTTCTTCATTTGGATGCATGGCGGACACCAATCTGAGCCGGTAAATTC
The DNA here is from genome assembly GCA_004294095.1 of Verrucomicrobiota bacterium. GTDB lineage: Bacteria > Verrucomicrobiota > Verrucomicrobiia > Verrucomicrobiales > Akkermansiaceae > Luteolibacter. Next base: position 2,986 of record RDZR01000060.1, on the reverse strand, counting down.
GAGTAAAATCGATTTATTTTCTGCCTTTGCTTGAACTTTGGCAGCTTCGAGATCGGTGATCCAACCCGCAGGCGTTTTGGCTTGAACATACACGCTCGAACAAGCGAAGACCAAGGTCGCCATCCACAGACAGGTGAAGAGTTTTTTCATATGTGATAGAACGTTGGCGAGCGCTGAGTTATTTCAAGTATTTTTGCGTCGGCCTATTTGCACTCTCTCACCGCTTCGGCGCGGGTAAGATTTCTGTGAGATAAGCGATGAGGTGGAAAAAATCTTGCTCTGGAATGCTATGCTCGAAGATCGCAGGCATCAGCGAGAGAGTTGAAGTTGATTTGTCCCGAATTTGGCTGTTAGATAATCGATGCGATTTGCCACTCGCATCTTGCAGCGTCCACTCGCCGCCAGACTCTTGCGCGTTGCCCCCACTCACCGAGCGGCCGTCATTGAGCTCGAATGTCGTTTGATGGAACGCCGGATCCACTTGCCGATTGGGATCCAAAATATCTTCCATCAATCGCGCCAGCCCGCGAGCTGACACTCCATCCAAACTCGGGCCAATTTGCCCACCACCACCCGCGAATGAATGACAGACTTGGCAATTTTTCTGATAGATATCCTTGCCGATGGCGAGGTCAATTTTTTGCGAATCATAGCGCACGAGACGTTGCGTGATCAATTGATCGATGCGCTCAGTCTCGCTTTGAAGTCCCTTGGTGAGCTGATCCGCCCGGGCGCGCATGGCGGGTGTGCGATGGCGCAGCGCGGCGGCCACAATCGGGTGTTGCAAAAGCGTGGGAGAAATTTTGCCCGCCTGAATCGAATCTAACAGCGGGCCGCAGCCTTGGTCACTGCGCGCCAATGCACCTGCAATGATTTGAGAAAGCTCAAGGCTTGCTCTGGTAAGTTCATCTAACATTCGCTCGATGATTTCTGGATTGGCGCGCTGGCCTAACAAAAATGCGGCCTTCATCCGCACGTGATCGCGATCTGCCTGAGTCAGCGCACGGATCAAATACGGCGTGCTTTCTAACAAATTATCCATGGCATCCACTGCGGCGCTGCGTTGCTCAACTGGTGCGCTGGGATTCATGATCAATGCACTGAGCGGCTCTAACTTTTCCACCATCAATGATGGGCGCAGCACTTCGATCACTTGCGCAAGATGCTCTGAATCATGATTTTTCAACTCATCAAACAAGACGCCGTGAATCCAAGAAATGGTATCCGCAGACCACGATGCACGGCACTCGGGCGATGCAGCATCAAGTGCCCCAGCGAGAGCAATCCGTCGCAGCGGCGAGGCTTTCGCAAATGACGGAATCAACTCAGATAGCTGCTGGATGTCTTTTGATTCAAAATTCTTGGCCATGTGGCTGAATGCTTGTTCCACCAATGAATCGTCTAGGCGATCTGCTAGCAACTGCTCAAAAAGAAATTGAGCTGCCTCAGGCGACTGGATGGCGAGGGAAACTTGATTGAGCGTATCGGAAAAAAAGTGTGATGTCTTCGCCAGCTCCCGCGCAGGGGAAAATGCATCTACTTGAGAGAGATGCTCCCGCAAACACACCTTTGCCTGATAGAGAAGATGTGGGTCTTGGTTGTTTTTTTCGAGGCATGTTAGAATCGCTTGGAGTTGTTGAGCATACGGATGTTGGGCAAGTGCCGCGAGAGCACCACGCCGCACTTGTGCTTCGGAATCATCCAGCATTTTGGTTAAAACGGTTAGAAAATCGGCATCTACTTTTTGGCGATTGCCGAGGATCGCCGCAGCTTGGCGCCGGACATGTGCGTCCTGGTGATGAGCCGCAGCAAGAAGTTGCGAATGATCTAACAAACCCAATTTTTCAAGTGCCCAAAGGCCATTTGAAGCCGCAAGTGGGTCTTTGCCATTGAGAAGATTTGTTGCTTGTTTTTCATCAGAATTTGCTACTGCGTTCATCGTAGCAAGGCGGCGATGTTCCAAATTGGGCGAATCCATTTTCACAAATGGCGGCTGATGCGTTTTCCCTTGATAGACGACGCGCCAGATCCGCCCGCGGCTGCGATCGCGCCTCGGATCGTTCAGTGGAACTTCGTAGTGAGCGATGATGGGGTTATAGAAATCCGCAATATAGAGCGCACCATCTGGGCCAAGTTTCACCTGCACAGGCCGGAACCATGGATCGTCGCAAGTGAGAAAATCCGCAACGCGCTTGCTGCGCGGGCTGCCAGCTTGCCAAGAAATTTCCGCACGATTCACGCAGCGTGTGACTGGATTTCCATTGAATGCGTTGCCCCAATATTCCTCCGGCCAAAGAACATCCTGATAGATCGAAATGCCGGCGATGGCACTTGACCCATGATCATCATCCGTCATTCGTGGCGCAAATCCCAAGCCATCGTCGGTTTTTTGGATGCCCTCATAAAACCCGCCACGATCTAACAGATAGATTGGTTTTGAGTGAGAATCCGCGCTGAAGAGATTTCCAAACGCGTCGAACGCAAGACCGAACGGATTGGTCTGGCCGTGGCTAAAAATTTCGAGCTGTGAGCCATCGGGTTTGAAACGAAATGTATTTCCAGATTGCAGAGTGATGGATCGTCCCAATCGATCGACCACGTTGGATTTATTTTTAAAGCCATGGCACGCGTAGATCCATCCATCGATCCATTGGATGAAATTGGATGCCATGCCGTGGGTGTCTAAGTATTCAAATCCCTGATAGATCGCCTCACGTTTTTCCGCGATGCCATCGCCATCGTGATCTTCAAGCCGCCAAATGTTAGGGATGGAAAATGCGAGTGCATGATCTCCTTTCTGATTCGGTGCGCGCGGCAATGGTTGCAAGCCAATCGGGATATTGAGACCCTCAGCAAATGTTCGGACGTTGCCGACTTTGCCCGTCTGCGGATTGATTTTTTCCAGAACGACGATGGCATCGAGCCCGCGCTTTTCTGGCGGTGGCGCTGCATCGCGAGAGCCGAATGAATTGGCGATCGCCTGATA
>RDZR01000017.1 GCA_004294095.1 Verrucomicrobiota bacterium | reverse complement strand
GGGTGACTTGATAGCAACGAAACAGAAAAGTTTAATTTTCTGAATTTTTAGTTGACACGTTGTTTTGGTGCGATAACTCCGCCGCCCTTCGCGATCTCCAGTGGGATTGTAAAGCGGGTAAAAAAAATCACAACCGTTGGCTATTTTCAGACATTGATGAATGATGATTTACCCATTCTAAACAACACCCTTATTCCCCTAACCCTACCCAAATGTTTACTCGTCTCCAACTCCCAGGGAGACCTGCGCTGTTTGCTTTGAGCATGCACGCGTTGGTCTTTGCTAACACTTCCTCAGCGGCCATCACCGGAGTTTATCTCCCTCATGGGCCAGCAACACCCGCGAACCCAGCTTGGGCGCCGACTGCCTATCGCGACATTCCATGGTGGTTTACAGACACCAATCCAGAATGGGGATCGGCCACGCCGGGCGCCGCGGATGCCTATGATATTTCTGCCGTCTGGGCAGCTCGTTTGAACCGAAATAATATCTCAGGATATGAAGCTGCCATCATCAACACCCCAGCCTATCCGCATTTATTGGGCGGTGGAAATCCTTACGGAAGTCCAGGTGGAGTGATTTCGCCTTCGCTTGACAATGTGACTTGGGGAAATAATCAAAAATGGTCATTTTCCCTAACCTATGCATGGAATGCGGGTGCGCCTACGGCTGGAATCTCCTTTACTAGTGGTTCAACGACTCACGCCACGACCGTGAATTTGGGATCGCGCGTGATCGATTTTGTCGAAGGAGATGTCGCACGCCCATTGACTGCTGGCGGACAGCCGAATCCATACCGCGAGCCGCATCAGCTCAATGACATGATGATGCGCTTCGCAACGATCGGAACCTACGGAGCGACACCGGCAGTCACCATGACGAGTTTGACGGTAGCCAACTTGACGGCATCCATCAATGGAGGAGCCGCGCAAAACCTCAATTATTATGATCAAGGCGGAGTGCCACAAACCGAAATTACCACACGATGGGACCATGTTTCAGGTGGCGATGCCAATACCAACCCAAGAAAGGTCGAGTTTTTGGTGTTTAACAATATTCTTCCAGATCACACAGCCAGCCTCAATTTAACAGGTGAAATCACTTTTGCTTGGACGGGAGCTGCTGCATCCATCGCGCAAAGTGGGCTGATGTTTGAGGCCAAGCTGGGAGATCTTGATTATTTTCCAGCAGCTTTTCCAAATGCGGTGGTGCCAGAAGTGCATTCATCTCTGTTAGGGATGCTCTCGCTTACTTTGTTAGGCCTCCGCCGCCGCCGTGCGTGATTTGAGCTAGATCCATTTTTTAGGAAATAATAGCCCCTCATTTCGTCACTCGATGTGAGGGGTTTATTGTTAGAAAAAGGTGCCATGATTTGCTCGTTGCTAAACGCATCATCGACAGCTATCCTTGATGAGAAATTGCATGGGTAAATTCATCATAGACCACTGGCGAGACGGCATCGAGATTTTGGTGCTGGCTGCTTGTATTTATCAAATTTACCGCGCGTTTCGTGCAACTCGTGCGGCACAAATTTTGGTTGGACTCGGTGCGATCTTAGTGGTGCTGACCTTGCTTTCCACCGTTTTTCGATTCGAGGTCATTCAATGGATCATCACTCGCGGAACTGCCGTGCTGGCGCTGGCATTGATTGTGATCTTCCAGCCTGAATTGCGCAATGCGCTGGCCCGCTTGGGCAGCAATCGCTTGTTTTCTTTCTCTAGCAAGCGCCGCCTAGCCTTCATGGAGCGCTTTGCGGATGCGGTGATCATTTTATCAAAGCGCCGAGTGGGGGCGTTATTTGCGATCCAGCGCGATGTGAGCTTGCAGGAACATTTGGATAGCGGAGTGGTGCTCGATGCTCAATTCTCACAAGAACTGGCGATGGCCATTTTTCATCCAAAAGCTCCGCTGCATGATGGCGGCATGATTCTCGCCGATGATCGGGTGGCAGGCGCAGCTTGCGTTTTTCCCGTCACCGAACGTGAGATGGCGGATCGATCCACTGGACTCCGCCATCGCGCCGCGATTGGTCTAACAGAAAGAACGGATGCCGTCGCCGTCGTGGTGAGTGAGGAAACCGGTGCGATCTCGATTTGCGAAAATGGTATCCTGATGCGCAATCTAACAGAAAAGCAATTCCGTGATCGGATAGCTGAAATTTTCTTCTCTGGACAATCACCTAATGAAACTGTCACCGCTGAACCCCAATCTTCCGAACAATTGGATAGCCAAGCTACTGTCGCTGCTGGTGGCAATCGCCATCTGGTTTCTGATTAAGGATCACCTTACGGATGATACCAATGAGCAAGAACGCGGTGCCGATGCACCGAAGGCGATTGTTGTGCCAGAGGCTGCTAATGTGGAAAAAAATCCCTGATCAGTTAGCTAACAGATTTAAGGAGGCACTATCCTTGATCCATTGTTGAAGTTGGTGCGGAGCATCGAAGATGAGCTTAGCACCGCTCGCACTGAGTTTTTCACGATCGTGAAATCCCCACGTGACCGCGATCGCGCCCATGCCGGCGTTTTGTGCTGTTTCAACGTCCATGGTAGAATCTCCAATGATCACGCAATCGGAAGGTGCGCACTTCATGCGGCGTGCGGTCTCAAGCGCGCTTGCGGGATCTGGCTTATGCGGGAACGAAACTCGATGCCCCATCACCGAGTCAAACGCGGCATGCGGGAAAAAATACTCCACCATCTCTTGCGTGAATATATCTGGTTTATTGGATAAAACTGCTAGAGACAATTTCCTCGCACGGCAAGCATCGATGATTTCGTAAATTCCGGGATAAACCTGCGTGCCATCTTGCCAACTACATGCGTAGGCGGCTTTAAAAAATTGTTCCAACGCCATGAGATCATTTTCTTCTGCGGAGCTGGGAGCTGCTCGGCGCAATAATGTCCTCGCCCCATTGCCAACAAATTGACGAATCGCACTCAGCGGGTGCTGCGGATAGTTCATCTCATTCAGCGCGTGATTGGTGGCCGCCGCGATGCCCGCAAGTGAATCGACCAATGTGCCATCCAAATCAAAAATCATCCCGCGCATGTGCATGAGCCGAGTATGCGACTCGCCAGTATTTGTTGCAAGGGTGACTTAAAAGCCTAACAGAAATGCCAATTCTTCGTCAGAAACAGCATCCAGATCCTCTGCGGCAGCGAGCAGCCATGACTCTTCCATCCATTCTTCCGTCTGACTCGCCATCAGATCTTCCTCGGCACTGCGATTTTGATTCAACCACCAGCCGCCCGCGCTGATTAATAGACATGCCGCCGCGGCCCATGCGACGATGGTTTTTGGAGTCCGCGAGCTGTGCGGAATCGGTTGTTGTAAGGCACGCTCCACCGTGCGTTCGACAAAATCGTCACTCGGCGTTGCCGCGGGTGCTTGTTGGATTAAATCCCAAACAGCATCATCTTCCCCGCCATCGATCATGGATTCGTGCTCAGATTTTTTCATAAAATGACATTCTTATGGAACAAACCCCGCCGGGCGTGATTCGTTTCGATCTTTTATCACAAAATGTGTTACTTTTGTCTTGCCAAGGGCGTGGTGGCTCCTAAGTTTCCCGTCCCATGCCAAGAGTTGGAGGAAAAGCAAAAACACGGAAAGCCGTTGCCAAGCGATTCAAAGTAACCGGGACTGGGAAAATTCTACGTCGGAAACAAGGGGCTCGCCACTTGTTACAAGGCAAGAACAGTAAGCGCAAGCGTCGTCTTGGGCAAGCTGCTCTGGTCTCCGATGCTGACCTTCGCAACGTCAGAGAGAATCTTCCTTTTTCCCGCTAACGAGAACGCTAGCCACGAAATACGCCACCGCTCGCGAATCGAGCGGCCTTGACACAGCCTGATCCCCACGTGGGAGACACGAACAATCGAGACTGTGCAAGGAATGATCAAAAACGGATTGTTCAAAACTTAGAAATGTAATCCATGCCACGTGCAACCAATTCACCGGCCAGCCGCAAGCGTCGCAAGCGCGTGCTGCTCCGTGCCAAAGGCTTCCGCGGTTTCCGCTCGAAGCTGTTTCGCTATGCCAAGGACGCTGTCCGCAAGGCAATGACCTATGAATATCGCGACCGGAAACGCCGCAAAGGGCAGTTCCGTCGTTTGTGGACGCAGCGTATCAACGCCGCGTGTCGTCAGGAAGGATTGACCTATTCGCGCTTTATCGAAGGCCTCAAGGCCGCCGGTATTGAAGCGGATCGCAAGATCTTGGCTGACCTTGCAGTCAATGACGCAGCCGCATTTTCGGCGATCATTGCTCAAGCCAAAAAAGCACTCGAAGACAAAAAAGCTCCCGAAGCGAAAGCAGGCTGAGCGATCGACGCGCAAGTCCCGTGAACCCATCGCGGTTTGCACAAAGATCATAATCTTCAAAATAAAAATACCATCTCGGCTCAGGCTGAGATGGTATTTTTTTGTGAGTGGTAATCTGACCTGTTAGAATATTAATTCGTCACGCGCATCGGCATCAGCACGTAGAGGAATGAACCTTCGATGCGGATCACGCCCGGGCTCATCTCATCGATCAAATCGATGTAGATATTCTCTGAATCCAAATTGCGCAGCGGGGCTTGTAAAAATTCTGGATTGAAGGCGATTTGCATCGACGGCCCTTGATAGATTACGTCGATGGACTCTTGGGCCTCACCGACATCTGGCGAGTTGGCCGTCACTTCAATGCGATTTTCGGCAAACACGAGTTTGACTGAATTGGACTTTTCCGACGACAGCAGAGAAACGCGGCGCACCGTTTCTAACATCGCTTCGCGAGGCACGATCACACGTTCGTTGGCATCGCCACTTGGGATCACCTGGCGGTAATTCGGGTAATTGCCATCGATCAATTTACTGACGAGCAAGCTATCGCCAATGGCGAAGGAGACTTGATTTTTGGTAAGTTTCACAATCACCTCGCCCGCATCACCTAACAGCCGCTGCAATTCTTGCACCGCTTTGCTCGGGATGATCACATCCGTCTCGTGCGAGGCCGGAAATTCGAGATCTGCATCCACCATGGCGAGGCGGCGGCCATCGGTTGCCACCAGCGTCATTTTCCCTTCGCGGAAGGAAATGTAGATGCCGTTGAGAACGTAGCGAGTCTCATCCGATGAGATGGCGTAAGAAGTTTTTTTCAACCCATCGCGCAGAATGACCTGTGGGATTTTGAAATCTTTGGCCGTCTCGAAATTAGGCAACGGAGGAAACTCAGCTTCCCCAAGCCCGATGATTTTGAAAAACGATGGACCGCAGCGAATCGAGGCATGATTTTTTGAATCCACCGAAACTTCTACCTCGCTAGATGGTAGCTCGCGAATGATGCTCACCAATCGCTTCGCAGGTAATGTCGTCGAGCCTTCCTTTTCAATTTGCGCCTCAACGGAGCCGGTTATGCCCACATCTAAGTCCGTGGTGGTGAATTGGATGCGATCATTTTTCGCAACCAATAAAACGTTGGAGAGAATTGGCAGTGTGGTGCGTGAGCTGACCACATGTTGGACTTTTTGTAAGCCGTCGAGAAATGCTTCTTTAGAAATGCGAAACTTCATGAATAAAATCACCGTTGGTGTTGATAGGCATTTTCAGCTTTCATGAGCGGATGGCAAGACTTCTGTGAATGATCGGTTGACTTTTCTGCTTTAAAATTTCGCAGATCACCCCAAGCGATCGGTTACTTGACTAGACCGGCGCAATTCAGCGCCGAAGTTGCGACTCGATGCGAGCCACGGCCTCCTTCACATCGTTTTCGCTTTTGATGCGTTCCACTACTTTTTTGTAAGCATGAATGACGGTGCCATGGTCGCGCCCACCGAATGCTTCGCCGATGTCGATCAATGAATTTTTGGTCAGCGATCGGCTCAGATACATGGCAATTTGCCGAGGAAAGGCGATGCTGTTCGGACGACGGCGGCTGGTCATATCTGCCACGCGCACATCGTAATATTCGGCTACGGCTTTCTGAATGGTATCGATGGTAATCTGGCGGCTATTTTCCTCGTGTAATAAATCAATAAGAAGCGGCTCGATTTTTTCGATCGTCACACCTTCACCCGCGAGCGATGCGAAGGTCGCCACCCGCATCAGCGCTCCTTCGAGGCGGCGAACGTTGGAGTGAATTTTTTCTGATAAAAACTGCAGAATTTCATCGTCCAAGCGCACTTTCCAATCGCTGGCTTTTTTTCTCAAAATGGCCATTCGCGTCTCCACTTGAGGCGGCTGCAGCTCCACTGTCATGCCGCACTCAAAGCGCGAGATTAAGCGTGGAGCTAGACTCTTAAGCTCGCTCGCTGGGCGGTCACAGGCGATGACGATTTGTTGCTTGCCATCGAAGAGACTGTTGAATGTGTGGAAAAATTCTTCCTGAGAGCGTTCTTTGCCGATAAAAAATTGCACGTCGTCGACGAGGAGTGCGTCCACGTTGCGGTAACGACGGCGGAATTTTTCAATCTCGCCACGCCGCACGGTTTCGATGAATTCGTTGATGAATTTCTCGGTCGTAAGGTAAACGACTCGCGCATTGGGTTGGCGGGCGAGCAATTGATGCCCGATGGCTTGCATGAGATGTGTTTTGCCAAGTCCTGAGCCGCCATAAATATAAAGCGGGTTATAGCAAATCGCTGATTTTTTCGCTACCGCTTCGCATGCCGCGTGGGCGAATTGGCTGTTCGCGCCCACCACAAAACT
>RDZR01000016.1 GCA_004294095.1 Verrucomicrobiota bacterium | reverse complement strand
CTGGGACGAGCAAACCTTCGCCAAGCTCCAAACCGCACCGCCCGAGCCGCTGGTTTCCAGCTTCTCCGTCTATCACCACACTCTCCTCAACGTCCTCTCTCGCACCACCGAAGACGGCTGCGCTGCGTTGAAAAAAATCATCGATGACAGCCACGAGCCGCCCTCGAAAAAGAAGGCTCTCAAAAAACACGCCTTCAAACTCTTCCGCGGCCTCATCGGCGCGAAAATCCTCCACATCATCCCGCCCGCCAAACGCAGCGGCCCGCAGAAAGTCGTCGTCGATGTTTCCCTCCCCGAAGATTTTTCCATCAACCACGCCCTCAGTCTCTATCTGTTAGATGCCATTCCCCAACTCGACAAAGAAGCCGAAGACTACGCTTTCAACGTCATCTCCCTCATCGAGTCCATTCTGGAAAATCCCGACATCGTTCTCCGCAAACAAGTCGATCTCTTGAAATCCGAACTCATGGCCCGCCTCAAGGACGAAGGCATGGAATTCGACGATCGCATCGCCTTGTTAGAACAAGTCGAGCACCCCAAGCCCGGCGCCGAATTCATCTATACCACCTACAACGCCTTCAAACTCCGCCACCCTTACCTCGGTAGCGAAAACGTCAAACCCAAGACCGTCGCGAGGGAAATGATCGAAAATTACCAGTCGTTCGAAGACTACGTCAAAACCTACAAGTTAGAACGCGCCGAAGCCGTCCTGCTCCGCCACCTCGGCGAGGTTTACAAAGTCCTAGCCCAAACCGTCCCAGACCACGCAAAAACCGAGCACCTCCACGAAGCCGAATCCTTTCTCGAACTCATCGTCCGCCACACCGATTCCAGTCTGTTAGACGAGTGGCAAGCCATGAAAGAGGGGGCTGAGATTTCAAATTTGAAATTTGAGAAAGGGGATCTCAAATCTGAGATTTCAAATTTCAAATCCAAGCTGCCATACACGCAGTGTAAGGCAGCTTTCACCCGCCACCTCCGCAACCACATCCTCACCCTCGTCACCGCGCTCTCCCGCTACGACACCGAAGCGGCTCTGAGCCTCATCGCCCGCGAGGACAGCGACGGCAAACTTTGGTCCAACGAGCGCCTCCTCCAACAGCTCAACATCTACCACGCCGCCCGCCACCAGATCCGTCTCGACCCCGAAGCCCGCAACGCCCGCCACACCCACATTTCCGAAGACGGCCTCACCATCCACCAAACCCTCATCGACCCCGACGACCTCAACGACTGGTCCATCCACCTCACCCTTGATCTGGAAAAATCCAACGAAGCGAGAACGCCGGTCCTTCATCTCGAATCCATCAGTCCGATTTGAAAAAATTTTCTCAAGCGAAGGCTTGAAGCAAAACTAGATTGTCACTTCATTGTTACACGAATATGAATGTCCGCCCTCCCCATTTTGCCTAGCGCCCCTTCTAAAGCTTATCGCATTCGGCATGAGTCCCTATCCAGAATCAAACAATTGTATCCTCATCCCCAGCGCACGATAGTCATCCGTGATCCGCGCTAACCAAAACCGTTCGACCTTTTTGAACTGGGTAAATTAGTTCGGGCTTCTTAAATTTTAATGTTTACAAATTAAAATGTTGCATCATTTTGGTTTCACTTTTTGCAACATGTCGGCAACTTAGATTCTGGGGGGAAATCTATTTTTGCCCATTTCATGTGTTATTCAGAGCGAAAAGTAAAAAATAAAAAGGCGCGGATTTCGGTCACACGAATCCGCGCCTTTTCTCATTCGGGGAGACGTTTGGGCTTTGGTTGGATTTGAGAATCGCACTCGAGTGGTAGTTCTGGAATGTGAGTGAAGCTGATGCGCATGGGTGCGGATTGGCGGCTTTCCTGCACACTTCCGAAAAAGACGACATCGCGGCCATAGCGCGTGCGCAACTGGTCCAGCGTTTCATCAAGGCGGTGCTGCTTGGCATCTTGACCGCTGAGCGAGTCGGCCACGATGGATTGGAATAATTCGGGGGTGTAGTTTGCTTTTTCTAACAATTTCAGCAAGGTCACTCCTACTTGCAGCAGCGGTGCATGCGGTTCGGGCCGCTCAGCCCAGAGGCGTTGCAGCCATCGCATGAAATGGAGTGTGGCATCGGAGTGGGGGAATTGGATTTCCGGATTCCATGCAGAGCCACCGAGAAATTGCAGATGCATGGTCATGGAGCCAGCGACCATGCCGTGAGCGCGCAGCCGTTCGGTAGCTTTGTGTAGGAGTTTGCAAAGAATCGGCCACGCGCCGTCCGGCTTTCTCTGCGCGGGCGGCAGCACGTGTGAGTGGCCGATGGATTTGCGGGATGAAACGAGGTCTGGCAGCTCGTCGCCCCGCAATAGATGCCATAAACGGTCGCCCAAAATGCCGCCCCATGCGCGATGTAGAGCGGGCTTGGAGGCGGCGCATAGATCGCGTGCGCTGTGAATGCCGGATGCGTGAAGACGTGCTTCCATGCTTTTGCCAACGCCGGTGAAATCTCTCAAGGCAAGACGATGCAGTGCCTCGGGCAAGTCGTCGCACTCAAGGATGAGAAAGCCATCCGGTTTGTTCATTTTCGATGCCAGTTTGGCGAGATATTTGTTAGGCGCTACGCCGATAGATACTTTGATCGTTGGCGAAACATCTCGGGCAATGGTGGCTTTGATGCGTTGCCCAAGATTCACAAGAAAGCTTGGTTCGCGCCGATTGAATGGCAGCCATGCCCACATTTCGTCAATGGAAAGAACGGCCTCAACGTGAATGCAATCCTCCACCGCTGCGACGATTTGATGATGCATGCGGACATATTCCGCGGGCTTAGATTCGACGATGGCGATGCCCGGGCAGAGTTGGCGCGCATCGCTGATGCGGGTGCCCGTTTTAACGCCGAAAGCCTTCGCCTCGTAACTTGCGGCGATGCAGCATGAAGATTCTGCCATCACCGGCGCAACTCCCACAGGCCGCCCACGCAAGCGCACATCCAAGTGCTGCTCCACACTTGCGAAATACGAATCGCAATCGACAAACAAGGCTCGCAGGGGGTGATTCATGACTCGCGAATTTTGAAAAAAACCATCATTCCGTCAATGAGATTTGTTCAAATGAACACAATTTAAGCCATTCATCGGATCAACTCCCAGCTCTTTCGATTCCGAGATCCAAGGAATAAATTTCACCTGTTAGACGAACTTGCCACTTAATTGCTCGAATGTTGAAGAAAGGTCTTGACGCGTCTTGATTGTTGCAGTTGATTCCGCCCCGCCTGCGAATTCTCGTTGTGCCCCTAGAATGGTTGAATTGTATCCAAAAATTTGAATCCAGCGAAAAATTTCATGGCCACCTCCAAGCCTGCTGCTAAAAAATCTGCTGCTAAATCTAAGCCAGCTGCCTCGAAAAAAGCTCCAAAAAAATCGAGTGCTGCCAACGCCAAGGCCAGTAAACCTGTTGCGAAAAATAAGACTAAGCCCGCTCCTAAGCCCGCTCCTGCGGCCAAAACCAAAGGGTCTCTTGCCAACAAAGGAAAACTCGCGAAAGCTGCTAAGCCTACGAAAACAGCTAAGCCTGCGAAAGCTGTCAAGCTAACCAAGCCCGCGAAGCCCGCCAAAGCCGTCAAGCCATCGAAGCCTGCTAAAGTGGTAAAAGCTGCGAAACCATCGAAGCCTGTCAAGGCCGCCGCACCCGCTGCTAAGCCAGAAAAAGCGAAAAAGCCGGCAGCCAAACCTATTTCCAAATCCGCAGTCAAGGCCAAGGCACCCGCACCGGTAGAAACGCCCAGCAAGCCCGCCAAAGTCACCAAAGCTCCTGAAGCGAAGGCCGCCGCAAAGCCTGAGCCCAAGCCTGCGGCTGCCACCAAGTCGCAAGCTACCACCAACCCAGAGCCTGCCGCTAAAGCACCATCAAAATCTCCGAGTAAAGCCAAAACGGGCGATCCCAAAGCCACATCAACACCGGCATCAGGCAAAGAAAGCAAGGCATCCGGCCGTGCCAGCGATTCCGCAAAGCGCCGGATCGACACCCCGGAAATCCAAGAAAAAATTCGTGAGCTGATCAAACTCGCCAAAGAGCAGGACTACCTGACTTACGATGACATCAACGAAATTTTACCCAACGATTTAGTCGATCCAGATGATGTCGAAGCCATCATGGAGCGTTTGCGCAACATGGAGTTTGACATCATCGACGCGTCTGAAGTCGATCGCTTAAAAGACAAAAAACGCGATGAGACCGATAGCGATGAAGAAGACACCAAGGCCGACCAAAAGCTCGATATTCTCGACGACCCGGTCCGCATGTATCTCAAGCAAATGGGCCAAGTGCCGTTGCTGACGCGCGAGCAAGAAGTCGAAATTTCCAAACGCATCGAAGACGCTGAAATCGAAGTCGCCCGCCATCTTCATCTATTCGGCTTTGTCACCGATTCCTACCTCGATCTAGCAGATAAATTGAACAAAGGCAAAGAGCGTTTTGACCGTGTGATTCTCGATAAAAAAATCGAATCGCGTGAGCGCTACATGAAGGGCCTGCAAAAATTGTGCGATCAACTCAAAGTCCTTCACCAAGAAAATGACGAAATTTTCCGCCAACTTTCGGTGAAGAGTCCTCGTGGCAAAAAGAAGTTAGAAGAAGACTTTGAGAAAAATATCCAAACGCTCAACCGCGTCTTTACCCGCTTTTATTTCAAGCAAAAAGTCATCGAAGACTTCTGCGAACAAGTCGATGAGTATCGTCAAAAATTCCTTCGCTACAGCCGCCGTTTGCAAAGCGTCGCGGATGATAAGGAATTTCAGACCAAGATGAAAGAAACGCAGCAACGCTCATGGCACACCGCAGAATCATTTGAAGCGGCTAACAAATTGCTCCGCCATTGGCTCAAAGAAGCACTCCGCGCAAAGACGGAAATGGTCGAGGCAAACCTGCGCTTGGTGATTTCCATCGCCAAAAAATACACCAACCGCGGCCTCTCATTCCTCGATCTCATCCAAGAAGGCAACATGGGCCTGATGAAGGCCGTCGAGAAATTTGAGTATCGCCGCGGCTACAAATTTTCCACTTACGCCACCTGGTGGATCCGCCAAGCGATCACCCGCTCGATTGCCGATCAAGCACGCACGATCCGCATTCCGGTGCACATGATTGAGACGATCAATAAACTCATGCGCGTGCAAAAACAGCTCGTGCAAGAATACGGACGCGAGCCATCTCCAGAAGAAATTGCCGAGGAAATTCACCTCCCAGTCGAGCGCGTTCGTGCGGTTTTGAAAATGGCCCAACAGCCGATTTCTCTGCAAGCACCCGTCGGCGATTCTGACGATACCTCCTTCGGCGATTTCATCGAAGATAAAGCGGCGGACAACCCGATGGAAGAAGCTGGTTTCTCGATGCTTAAGGGCAAAATCAAAGACGTGCTCGATACTCTAACAGAGCGCGAGCGAGAAGTGTTAGAGCAACGCTTCGGACTCAAGGACGGCTACAGCAGAACGCTCGAGGAAGTGGGCCGCCAATTCCAAGTCACCCGCGAGCGCATCCGCCAGATCGAAGCCAAAGCACTGCGTAAAATGCGCCACCCGACGCGGATTCGCAAACTCGAAGGCTTCATCGAGTTGCCCGGAGCTTAATGCCTGGCGCTAACGCCTAACTCATCGCTTCATCACCCTCATGGCTGCCGACGAGGATTTTACCATCATCGAGTCCATCTTCGTTCGCCATCGCAACGCCCTGCTAGTGCGTGGGCAGTTCACATCGATTTACACCGATCATTACCTGCATCTGATGGAGCACGGCATCCGCTATCCAGCCGAGTTGGATCAAATGCTCAAAGATGCCCTCGCGATGCTCACCTTGCACCTCGTCGCGCGCCCATGGGCAGAAACGATCGCATGGACTGCCAATTTGCGTGCTCCGCGCATCAATTTGTTTGTCACTGGTGGCTCCACCTCGGAATCGATTACCGGGCGCATCTTCACCGAGGATGTGCGCGAGCCGGATCGCAACCTATTTTATTCCCAAACCACCACCGCGCAGTCAATCGAGCCGCGACTTTCCACCCTCGAAGTGCAAGGCCGCGACCCTCTAAACTGGGCGCAGCAATACTACGATCAATCGGAACAGCGCCCAGCGCGTGCCTTCCGCCTCGATGACGAATGGTTCGCACTCGTTGCCGCACAGCCGGATTGTGATCTGGCTTGGCTCGATACACTCGATGCCCAAAAAGTATCGTTCATCCTTGATGATGAAGCAACCCATCTGTTAGAAACGAGGCGATTTCGTTTCCACTGCGGCTGCACACTTGAGCGCATCTTACCCATCCTCGGAAGCTGGCGGGAAAAACCCGAGGTCTTGTTTGAAAATCAATCAAGCATCAACATCCAATGCCCGCGCTGTGCCGCAAAATACGTCGTCACCCGCGAGATGCTCAACGGCCCGTCCGACTAAATTAGGAATTCTCAATACGCCGCTAATCACTCTTCTTTCACTCGGAAAACTTGGAAAAAACTATCGACGGCGCGGTTGGAATCTTGAGAAACCCCAGCGCTCGGCAGATCTGAACAGCTTCCTTTCCTTTCTTCTGCGTCACGCGGTGGGCTTTTCAGCGACACACGCATGAAGCTACTCCAATCGCTGAATGATCTTGTCACATGTAGGCTTCTTAAGAGCTAAAACAATAATTCCTGAATGATTTTGGGAGCTGACGACCGATCGTGTAGCTAAAATCTCATGCAACACCTTCGTATGCAACGGTCTGACAATCATCATCGCCATCATGCGCAAACTCCTCCACCAAATCTACGGCATCCTCAAGTCCGGCATGCCCTATGACCCCAACAAACGCGGCTTCCAAAACAC
>RDZR01000030.1 GCA_004294095.1 Verrucomicrobiota bacterium | reverse complement strand
AGGTGCACTATCTTCCAAGTTATAGTCCAGATCTCAATCCTGACGAATATTTCAACTGCGACGTGAAGACCGAACTCGCCAAACGCCCGGAACGTCGAATCAAAGGAAAGTGGCGCGAGAGTGTGGAGGGCGCGCTCGAAAATATCGCAAATCAGCCTGAGAGGGTAGTCAGTTACTTCAAGTCCAGACATATACAATATGCCGCTTAAATATTGCGCGGGTTAAACTGCTACTTTGCAGCACTGGGGCTCTATAGTCTGGAAGCAGCCAAAGTCGCCGAGCCGAGTCTCCGATGTAAAGGAGCAAAATGTTGACTGGAGAGCCGTGTGCGGGAGAACTGCCAGCACGGTTCGGAGGGAGGGGTGAGGCAAACCAATGCCTCATCCCTACCCCTATCTTATAACATGCGTCGGGAAAGTTGGAACCAGGGTGCGAAATCTGGCGCTGCGGCTGATAGCTCTTGGCATCATTTTTGATTAGCTCAATAGCTCAAATGCTTCACAGCGGCGGCAATCATCTGCGCATTTAGTTCGAGAATATCGTTATGGCTCGCGTGTTCGATCTCCCAGAGTTTGGTAATTGGGTAGCCATCTCGCGCCAGCGTGCGGCTCATTTCAACCGGAATGATGTTGTCATCCTTACCATGAAAAATCAAGATCTGGCCTTGTTTCTCAGCACTCAACTCTTTGATACGGGCACGATTATCAAAGCGATGCCAAACGAGCCAATCAAGCGGCACGCCTAACATTTGCTCACTCATGTCCATGGTGCTTGTGAACGGCGCGATCAAAATTCCTTTACGAATTCCAAAATCCGACGCGGCTGTTAGACATGCGGCACCACCGAGGCTATGGCCTATAAAGCGTAAACGAGCGTAGTCCGAACGATCACGCCATTTGACGGTTTTGGCAGCTTGTGGCACGAGTAACTGGATCGATTCACGAATTGTTTTTGGGCTCGGTTTGCCCTGAGATGCCCCATACCCTGGGTAGTCGATCACCAGCCAAGCAACGTCTTTTGGCCCATGACTGGAAATCCATTGGCACCAATCGAGAGCTACACTTCCGTTGCCGCCGCAGACAATCCACATGCGATACGGTTGATTCAAATCGCCCTGAAGATAGGCCGTTTGAATTCCTTGAGATGTCGTTACTTCAATTCGCTTTAGATTGAACAATTCAATGGATTCCTGCTCGACATCTTTTTGATAAGTGCGAGGAAAATAAATCAACGAGGGTTGAAAGACGACAAGTATGGCTGCGATTGCGGCGAGGATGATCAATCCACATATCGTGTAGGTTTTAATTCTCAGCCATGTATTCACTGATTTAAATCAAAGGAACGTTTTGCCAGCTTTAGTGCTAAAATTGTTAGGCTTACAAAGAAATAGAAATTTTTGCAGCATCGTCAAGCTCTCAGACTTTTCGGTTGCATCTCAGCCATGGATGAATCACTTTTTGGCGTTGGAAGTGTTGTTCGCAAACGATGATCTTCATTTTTCCATGCCTCGGTAGCTCAGTTGGTAGAGCAGTTGACTCTTAATCAATTTGTCCTTGGTTCGATCCCAAGCCGGGGTATTTTTATTCAATCTGCAAACGGCGAAATTAGATTTGGATGTTATTTTTGCCGCTCGCCAGCGGGTCGTTTGGCTGCTTGGATCACTTATATGACGTTAGCGATGCTGGATGCTTCTGGAATGATCGAGCAAGGTGGCCCGTTGGTTTGGCTTTTGCTTGGGTTGGCTTTTATTGGTTCTGTATTCATCGTTGAGCGCTTGTTTTATTTCAATCGTGCGCGCATCAATGTGGGCGATCTATTGGTCGGCCTCTCACATCATATTCGCCGCCGTTCGTTTGCAGAAGCCTTGCATATTGCTGCGCGGGCACCCGGGCCTGTCGCTCGGGTGACGCACGCAGCCCTCCAGCGCTATTATCTCGAGCGCGGCGATTTACGCCACATCGTGCAGGAGGCTGGGCAATTGGAAGTGCCGAAAATCGAAAAGAACATCCGCGCGATTCTGGCAGTTTCCTTGCTGGCGCCGATGCTCGGTCTGTTAGGAACGATGGTGGGCATGTTAGAAACGGTGCAAAAGGTGAGTGAAGTCGGTGGCTTTACCGATCCTGCGGAAATGACGCAAGGAGTATTCATGGCGCTGATCACCTCGGTCATCGGTCTCACCATTGCGGTGCCGATGTATTTATTTTACCTTTACTTTGTTGGACGTGCGAAGCGGTTAGTCCACCGGATAGAGCGGGCCGGTATCGAGATTGTGCACCTCATCGCAGATGCGCGCGAGGAAGAAGAGTATGCACCTTTCCGCCATGAAGTGACCACGGCTAAAAAGCTGCCTTCCGAAGATCAATCGCTTACTCCGGCATGAAGTTAGAAATGCATTTATCTGAGCGGCCTAATTTGCTCCATGCGGTGCCGATCATCAATCTATTTGCCCTACTTGCATTTTTCTATCTGTTAGGTCCGTCGATTGTTTTTCAGTCTGGAGTTGCCGTTGAGTTGCCGCCCTCACAATTTCAAATGCAGCGTTATCAGGATACCCAGGTCATCACGCTTGGCCCGGGCAGGCCGATGCCCAAACTCCACTTCGGGCGTGATCCCGTATCGCTTGAGCAGCTGGTGGCGAGGCTTGAGCAACTTAAAGCGAACGATGGCGTTGGCCGCACGATGGTCCTCTTGCAAGCGGACGCGAACGCACCAATCAGTGCGGAAAGAGAAATTGCAGAAATGGTTTTGAACCTTGGTTTTCGGGTAGGGCTTGTGGGTCAGCAAACATCAGGCGCAGCCACTCGTGCGCCCGCACCCCCAAGCCAAAGATGAATCCACGCATCATCATTCGCTACCCGAAGATGAAAGGCACTCCGGAGTGGATTTTTTCATGGCGGGAAAAATACCAGTCATGGCCAGATAGCTTCTTGGCAATCGTTATCGTGAGTCTGTTGTTTTTCATTGCCATGATGAGCATTCAAGTGCGCGTGACTACGCCGAGGCCAGCAGTGTCTCAACAAGCGGCGTTAATTTTGTTAGATTATCGTGATCCGCGGTCTATTCTCGCACGGGAGCGAGGGCCATTTCCCACTCGATTTGATCCGCTAACTTGGCATGGTAGCCGTGGTATGGAAATGATCGTGAATGATGCGACGCGAGCAGTTCCTAAAAAGTTCTTGCCGGCATTGTTAGATTTACCTGGGCAAAGGACAGCACTTTTTAAATTTGAAGAATATTTCAGCCCAATTTTTCCAGAAAATCAGCCCGCCCCGATTGCTGAGAGAGCCCGCAAATCTGCACAAGTGGTTGCCGAGATCTTCGTTCTTGGTGGGGATGCGAAGTGGGATCACCCAGAGCATGCCAAGCTGTTAGAAGGATCGAGCCAACCATCTGAGGCAACGGGAGACTGGCGTTTCATGGTCGAAATTTCCGCGGCTGGCCAAGTGCTACAAGCATTCATGCTTTACCCCGCAAGCCACCCAGCGAGCCCGATGATCACTCGATGGTTGAGCCAGCAACGGTTTGAAGTTAGAGCCGGGGAGAGTCGCCACTGGGCTGTCTTGAACATCATGATTCGCAATCAATACGACGATGCAGTTATCAACAAGTGAATGGGTTTTCGCCGTCTTAGCATGTTCGTTTTTGAGCGTTCTGGTGATTGGTTTTTTCACCCGCCGGCACTCTCTATTGGTCGAGCGGCATGCTCTGCGCGATCAACAAACCTGTCGCCTTTGCCTCCATGTTTATGATGGAGCTTCGCATATGGAGATATCTTATTGCCCTTCATGTGGTTGCGCGAATCACCGCTCGCAACCGCCCGGAAATATCTAACAGAATTTTATGAAATCGCCGCACCATTTTCACATTTTATGGCAAGTCGTCTGCTGTTTGTGGCTAAATCTGTTCATGGTGCAGGCTGAGGAAAGCCGAGCTGTTGAGCAGGAAACCTTGGCTCCTTACCAAGCTGCCATGATTCCGTTGCGCACCAGCATCGAGCAGCTCACCAAGCTTGACCAAGAACTTAAAAAGTCAGCTCAACCAGAGCGCAAAAATGATCTGCAAGCTCAGATCGATGCGGAGCGTAAACGTCTCCAGCAATACCGTGAAAATTTGGCAGATTTAATCGGTGGTTCAGAAGAAAATGCATTCACAGATGTAGTTACTGAAAAGCGCACCTTACAAGATCAGTTTTCAGATCTATTGAGTCCGCTGTTAGAGGCGATGCAAGAGCCAACGAACCACCTCCGCGAGCGTGAAAACTTGCGTAAAAACTTCCTCGCATGGGAAAATCGTGAGGTCAAAGCCGGACGTGTGGTGAAACGCATCCAAACAATGCAAAAAGAGGTGAAAGACGATGATCTATTTGCCCGCGAGCTCGACGATACCGAGCGCCTCTGGGTTGGCCGCTTGGCCGAAGCACAGGGGCAATCAGAACTGCTCGCTCTCAAGTTAGAAGAGCTGAAAAAAAATTCCCCTACCGTGTGGCAAAGCATCACCGGGGCAATGAGTAATTTTTGGAAAAATCGTGGCTTAAACGTCCTGCTCGCCATCGTCGTTGGTCTAGTTGGTTATTTTTCCGTCCGTAAAATCTATTTGTTCATCAAGACGGCATCTCCGCTTAAAAAACGAGCCACGGGTGGTCTCATTAGCCGAGTTTCAGATTTAGTATCCATCGCGCTCGCGGTGCTTACATCGATCATTGGGATTCTGTTAGTTTTTTATCTGCGGGAAGATTGGTTGCTGCTCACGCTTTCGGCAGTCTTGATCATCGGCGCAGCGTGGGCAGCGAAAAGTTCCATCCCGCCCTATATGGATCAGATTCGCATGATTCTGAATCTTGGCAGTGTGAGAGAAGGGGAGCGAGTGGTTCATTTAGGCCTGCCATGGAAAGTGCGCTCGCTTGGCATGTATAGTGATTTTCACAATCCAGAACTTGAAGGTGGCTGCCTACGCTTGCCGATACGTGATGTGATGCCGATGGTGTCCCGTCAGTCGGACCCAAAAGAATCGTGGTTTCCAACGCAAGTTGGCGATTGGGTTCTAGCAGATTTAGAGATTCATGCAAAAGTGATCCGGCAGACACCCGAGCATGTTGTTTTGGTGAAGTTAGGTGGCAGCATACAAACCTACCCGACGGCAGATTTCCTACAGCTTAAGTTAGAAAATTTGTCTCACGGATTCCGCCTGGAAACGACGGTAGGAATCGACTATGCGCATCGGTTACATGCCAATGATGATGTGGCACAGAAAATTACGGATGTCGTCGAGAGCGGACTCATCAATGACATCGGACATGACTCTCTAAAGTGCATTAAAGTTGAGTTCTATCAAGCAGGTGAGTCATCACTTGATTACCGAATTTTGGCAGATTTTGATGGCTCCACCGCCGCGAGATATCGCTATCTGCAAAGACGCTTGCAGGCGTTATTTTTAGATGCGTGCAATCAATACGGATGGGAAATTCCTTTTCCTCAACTTACGCTCCATCAAGGGACAAATCGTTAGGAAGACCACGTCATCCCACGATCGCGCCGCCACTGACGGTATTGTTTCAACTGCTCGCTTTTGGCTAACAACTTGCACTCAGGCTTCTCATCGAGGAATTGATCAAAAATACCTTTTTCATCTGCAGCATCGCGCGGTGTTGAAGTAGAAGTCGTGCCTTCGCTCGAAATTTTTTTTTCTGCTAGAGGGGTGTGTGATAGATTGCGACCTAACAGTTTTTTAATGTGCCGTAGTTGCAATGTTTGAATAAGAAGCAGCACCAACGCGATGACGCCAACGATCAATAACCAAGAATCTTGTGACATGGATGAAAGGTAAATACGACTTTCACTTTCGTGGCAAAAGAACAAACTCTAGTCACTTTTGCGGAAATCGACATTTCCGCATGCGCTCCGGCGCGTGATCTGCTATTCGAGACCATGGCCATTTCTCTTCCTTCATCCACGTTGCGCGGCAAGGCGTTGTTAGATCAGGTTTCCATTCAGCACTTGCCCAAAGTATTGTTGCACGAACACTTGGATGGGGGATTAAGGCCTTCGACCGTGATCGAATTGGCAAAAGAAAATGGCTACAAAGGATTGCCGACTGAAAATGCAAGCGATCTCGCAGCATGGTTTCACCGCGGAGCACAGCGTGGCAATTTACCCGAATACCTTGAGGGATTTTTACACACCACTTCGGTGATGCAGACGGCCGAAAGCTTGGAGCGTGTGGCCTTTGAATTCATCGAAGACATGTATCACGATGGGGTGATCTATGCGGAAGTGCGCTTCGCGCCGGTTTTTCATACCGAGGGAATGTTGACGCAAGATGAAGTCGTCGCAGCGGTTGTGAGGGGCTTGGAGCGTGGCGAAAAACAGTATGGTGTGCAGTGGGGATTGATCATTTGCGCGATGCGGCATATGCAGCAATCGGTAGAAGCCGCAGAACTCGCCATTCGCCATCGTGAGATCGGTGTCGTCGGCTTCGATCTCGCGGGTGGTGAGCATGGATTCCCTCCTAAAAAACACGTCGAGGCATTCCAAGCGATTGAGCGGGCAAATTTTTACATCACGATTCACGCAGGGGAAGCCTACGGGCCTGCATCGATTTGGCAGGCATTGCAATACTGCGGCGCACATCGGTTAGGCCATGCCACGCGGCTGCGCGATGACATCGAAATCAGCGCAGACGGCACCATGCAGTTGGGAAAATTAGCGCAGTATGTGCTCGATCGAAGAGTTCCGTTAGAAATGTGCCTCTTGAGTAATTTGCACACTGGAGCATGCAGCAGCTTGGAAGAGCACCCCTTCGGCATCTTTTTCCGTCGAGGATTTCGCGTCTGCTTGAATACGGACGATCGGCTGATGAGTGACACCAGCATGACTCAAGAAACAACCCTCGCCACCGAGTTGTTTGATTTATCGCTCAATGATTTGGAGAAACTATCACTCAATGCGATGAAGAGTGCTTTTTCCTCATTTGATCGCCGTCTTGAAATTATTTTCAAGCGCATCAAGCCACAATTTGCGGAAGTTCGTGCTCGCATGGATGGGCCGCCCGTTTGAGTGATTTGATTCTGCATGAAAACCCTCAAGCGCATTCTCAAACACACCTTTCGCTTTCCTAACAGAAGCGCGCTGTCTCTGCTGATGGCGATTTCGTGCACTCTGTTAGTGTTAGTTTTGCCTGGAATTACCATGCAGTTTATCGATGTGATCATCGCCAAGAATCGGCCGGATCTCATCCTACCTACCGCCGCCGTTGGCATCGCGGCATTGCTGTTACGGCAGGCATTGGTTACGGGACGCACTTACCTAAACCACGCGTTAGAGCTCAAACTCACCCATCTGATCCGGCTAGAGCTATACGACAAATTGCAACGGCTTCCGGTAAAATGGTTCGATTCGAATTCATCGGGTGAAATCATGTCGCGCATTTCCACGGATGTGCCGGCTACCAATCGCGTGATCATCGAAGGCGTCGATCAAGCCATCGCCGCCGTGCTGCAATTCATCATCGTCATCGGTTTCATGGCGTATCATTCGTGGCAGTTGACATTGGTCACGCTACTGCCGCTCCCAATCATTGGTCTTCTAACAGCATGGTGGAGCCGGCGCTCAGAACCGATGTGGCGCGAATCCTCAGAAGCCTCATCCGCACTCAATGCCGTGCTTCACGACAATCTATCAGGTATCCGCCAAATCAAAGCCTACACCGTGGAGCCCGCCGCTTTGCACGATTTTGATGTGGCTTCGCAAAAAGTTGGAGACAAGCACTTGCAAGTGATGCGCGGGCAATCGTTGGTCTGGCCGAGCGTTTCATTCATTGCGGAATCGGGCATCATTCTTGTCGTCGCCTGCGGTGCATATTGGACGCTGCAAGAAAAAATGTCGGTTGGCACCGTGATCGCCTTCATTGCCGCATGGGGCTCACTTTTTGATCCCATTTCCAAGATCAATGCACTATCCCAAACGTTCACTCGCGGGATTGTTTCTGCGCAGCGCATTTTTGATATTTTAGACACGTCCGATGAGTCTCACATCACCGAAGGCTCGCGGCCTAAATCGATTTCTGGGCATGTGAAATTTGAGAACGTCTCGTTTTGTTATCGCGAAAAATCGCCAACTCTAACAGACATTAGCATCGAAGTCCTGCCGGGCCAAACGCTCGCCCTCGTCGGTGCCACCGGCGCGGGAAAATCGACCGTGCTCAATTTGCTCACCCGTTTTTACGAACCAACCAGCGGGCGCATCACACTCGACGGCCATTTGCTCAACACGCTCTCCAAAGAATGGCTGCGTGATCAACTCGGCTACGTCACTCAAGATAGCTTTCTTTTCAACGCCAGTGTGCGCGAAAATTTATTGCTCGGGAAAGCAGATGCCAGCGATGAAGAACTGTGGGCAGCTCTCGAATCTGCCAACGCCGCAGACTTCGTGCGCCAGTCGACCGAGCGGCTCGATACGATCGCCGGTGAACGTGGAGTGCGCTTTTCCGGTGGTGAAAAGCAACGAATTTCTATTGCCCGTGCCTTGTTAAAAAATCCCGCTATTTTGCTGTTAGATGAAGCCACATCTGCTCTGGATAATCAGACTGAGCGCCTCATTCAAGAGGCCCTTCAGCGTTTGCGCAAAGACCGCACATGCTTTGTCATCGCCCACCGCCTCTCCACGGTGGAAAAAGCAGACCGCATTATTGTGTTAGAAAAAGGATCTGTTATTGAGCAAGGAAAGCACTCTGAGCTTGTCGCTCAAGGTGGCGCGTATGCCAAGCTATGCAGTGCGTCTTTTGCGCTCAAAAGCTAGACCTCTGCGTCTCGATTTCATAGAGTTCAGTTTCACCCCACCTAGTTATGGAAATTTTAGTCAAAGTTCCCGAATCCTCCCCGCCCACCACACTCAAAGAAATTCTCAATTCCCTTCGCCAAGAGCACTTAGTGCCGCGCCACGAACAAAAATCATGGGGAGATTGGATCTATCTGGATAGCTACCTCACTGTGATTAGCATTGAATCGGTGCGCGGTTTGAGCAGCAGTGCCACGGTCGAAATTGCCGAGGAAGAAGAGGATGAACAAGAACCTAGAGAATCGATTTTACGCGCGTTTGGTAAACTCGGATGGGTCGGCGAAGATCGTGATGGAGAATTTCCACTAATCTAACAAATCCGCGTAATGCTTGCGTGCCA
This sequence comes from Verrucomicrobiota bacterium, assembly GCA_004294095.1. GTDB lineage: Bacteria > Verrucomicrobiota > Verrucomicrobiia > Verrucomicrobiales > Akkermansiaceae > Luteolibacter. Next base: position 61,335 of record RDZR01000030.1, on the reverse strand, counting down.
ATGCCATGGAAAGATCTAAAATCCCTTGGCTTCTTGGGTGCCGCAAGGCTTCATCGGACATTGCAGCACATTCCGCATAGCTCAAAGAGCGAATCGCTTGGCCCACGCGAGGCACCTGCTGCGGCCCGACGGAAAGCTCTTCAATGCCGAGGCCAATCAACAGCGGCGTGAGGCGAATATCACCCGCCACCTCACCGCAAATTCCCGTCCAAATCCCATGCTCTGTCGCCGCGTCGATCGTGCGCTTGATCAAGCGGATCACCGCTGGATGCGTCGGACGATAGAGCTCGGCGACGTGTGGATTGACCCGATCTACGGCGACGGTGTATTGAATCAGATCGTTGGTGCCGATCGAAAAGAAATCCACTTCTTTGGCTAACAGATCTGCGCAGATGGCCGCGGCGGGAACTTCAATCATCACGCCAACGGGCAACTCCGCATCAAAAGCGATGTTCTCCTTTTCCAATTCATCCATGCAGCGCTTGACCATTTCTTTGCCTCGCCAAACTTCCGATAAGCCGGAAATCATTGGGAACATCACCGAGACTTTGCCGTGAGCACTGGCCCGCAGAATGGCACGAATTTGCTCGCGGAACATCGCCGGCCTCGCCAAGGAAACGCGGATGCCTCGCCAGCCGAGAAAGGGATTCGGCTCCTGATCCGTCAATGGCTCCACCGGCAATTTATCTCCACCCGCATCCAAGGTGCGGATGATCACGCGGTGCGGTTTCAATTCAGAAACAACTTGGCTGTAAACTTTCGCTTGCTCCAACTCATCTGGCATTTCATCCGCATTGAGCAGTAAAAATTCTGTGCGATAGAGGCCAACTCCCTTCGCTCCGCTGCGCTTGACCATTGGCAGCTCTTCGACGATTTCGATATTGGCCGATAGCATCAGCTCGCGACCATCGATCGTCTCCGTCGCGGCATTGCGCTTGGCATTGAGCGAGCTGCGAATTTGCTCTTTTTGTTCGATCAGCTTGCGGTAGCGGGCGAGCGTTTCCGCCGTGGGATGCAAGATCAGCTTGCCGGAATATCCGTCTAAAATCCCGGGCGTAAGCGTCACCATATCGATCACAGATCCGTCCAAGCCGACCACCGCAGGAATGCCGAACGAGCGAGCCAAAATCGCGGTGTGCGAATTCACACTGCCAAGCTCTGTGGCAAAACCAAGCACATGGCGCCGATTCATCGATGCCGTATCGGATGGCGATAAATCATAAGCGATGAGCAAATGCGCATCATCCGGCCCGCTCACGCGACCATCGTCGTTGGCATCAAAATTTCGCAGCACCCGTTGAGCCACGTCTTCAATGTCCGCGGTGCGCTCTCGCAGATAGGGATCGTGGATCCTGCGCATCGCTTCCAGAAAATTTTGCATCACAGCGTAAAAGGCATATTCTGCATTTTGCTGGCGGTCCGCAATTGCTTCCATCACGCGGTTGACCAAATTGCGGTCTTCCAAAATCATTACGTGGGCTTCAAAAATAGCAGCCTCATTATCACCTGTTAGATTTTCTAACCGTTTTTGTAAATCGATCAGTTGCTTTTTAGTTTGCTCCAACGCTTCATTCAAGCGGGCTTGCTCATGCGGCACGAGACTTTCCTCAATCGCATAGACATCGGGCGCTTTGAAGCCGCGAGCGATGACGTGCACCGGAGAGATCGCGATTCCGGGCGAGGCAGCAATGCCCAAATAAACAACTTCAGACTCGTCATGTGCCTTCACCATCGTGCTGCTTTACCCTGAATAAATCGTGAAGGCGCAACAAGACACAAATTTGCGGATCAAGCGATTGCATAAATTCAAATGCATGCGAGTTTGCCAAATGATCAACACCATCCATCGGCTCGTCACCAGCGCGTCCGCCGCAGTTTTTGCTACAGCCGCAGTGGCTGACCCGCTCGAAATTGGTGCAGCACTCCCAGCGGTATCTCAGAAAAATCAAGATGATCAACTCGTCGATTTTTCCGATGGGGCGAAGAAGACCGGCTACTTATTTGTTTATTTTTATCCCAAAGCAGACACGCCGGGGTGCACGAAACAAGCGTGCAGCTTGCGCGATGCGTATGCCAAACTCACCGAAATTGGTGTGAGCGTGTATGGCGTCAGTTCTGATAAAGTTGCCGAGCAAAAAGTATTTAAGGCGAAATATAAATTGCCATTTGACCTGCTCGCGGATCATGACAAATCAGTCATTCTTGCCTTTGGCGTGCCGACGACATTGGGCTTTTCTTCGCGCCAAGCATTTCTTTTCAAAGATGGCAAACTCGTGTGGAGAGACCTCAGCGCATCCACCGCGGAGCAGGCGGCAGATGTCCTAAAATTTTTGAAAGCGGATTGATTTTGTGTGTTGCCTCGGATATACCCAAGGCTCTAACAAATGATGACCTTCAGCGTATTACTCCATGATCTCGATGGCAAACCGACCCGCGAAGATTTAGAGCGCGCTTGTTCTAACATCCCATCGATCCCTAGTCTCGATTGCATTCAAATACTACGTTCGTGGTATGGAATTGTCCGTTCGGGGCTATCGCACGCAGATGCCACCGCGCTGAAAGCTAACTTAAGTTTGCAAAAGATTGGTAGCGACGTTGTCCCTGACCATGAGATTCCATCGCTTTTTGAAGAAATACGCTGCCAAAGATTGAGCATCCATGACGAAGAGCTTTTTTTCGCCACCTCGGGATCGCTGTCATTTCAAAAATCACGCAGTGAGTTGGTCTTCATCTCGGCAGGCATGTTCCATCACGTAAAGTTGAATTCTGTCGGCAGGATCAGCCCAGTCGAATTGGAAGTGGATCCTGATGGTTATGTGCCATGGCTCGACAACCAGCCCGAGCGGAAACTCAAAAAATCAGTTAGATTCCGCATCGATTTTTTCTTCACCTCGCCACCTCACAGACTGTCATTTGTGCTCGATAACGGAAATATGATGTTTTATGGCGATCGTGTCATTCGCCTGATCAAGCAACTCGATTTGAAGATTTTGCTCAGCGATCTCTATCAGTTACTTCCGCCTGCACGTCTTGGCCATTTGCTGCGCAAGCAATCGATCGATGAAAGCTACTCAGACATGCATTCATACAATGAAGAGCTGCGATGGGCGTTCTATCGCCTCGGTGCCAGAGGCTGATTCGAGATGCCCGTGATGGTCAGCCGTCAGATGATGGCGACTTTTTTTCTAAGGCTCGAATGCGTTCTAACAGTTTAGGTAATCTCCGCACGAGTGCTTGAACTTTCAAATCCTCGCGCATCAACAACGCCGGCTTTCCGGAATATACTTCACCACCTTTTAAATCGGTAGTGACCGCCGTGCGGGCGGTGATCACCGATTTACAACCGACCGTCACATGGCCACCAATGCCGGATTGCCCAGCACAGGTGACGTAATCTTCCAAAGTGCTGCTGCCGGAAATTCCAGTTTGGGAAACGATGAGGCAGTGCTTGCCGAGAGTTACATTATGCCCAATTTGCACCAAGTTATCGATTTTCGTGCCCGCTCCGATGAACGTTTTACCGAAGCGCGCGCGGTCAATCGTCGAGTTCGCACCAATTTCCACATCATCGGCAATTTCCACAATGCCGACTTGATCGATCTTCACATGGCGGCCATCCGAAAACTCATAGCCGTAACCATCCGAGCCGATTACTGCTCCGGGTTGCAAGATCACGCGCTTGCCGAGAATGCATCGCTCTCGCACACTCACGTTGGCCATCACTTGGCAATCGTTGCCCATCACCACATCCTCGCCGATCACTGCGTTTGGTCCAATATCGCAGCCAGCTGCAATTTTCGCACCTGCGAGCACGACCGCGCCTGCTTGCACTCGCACGCTGTTTGCCGCGAGCTCCGCCGTCGGATCGACATACGCACTCGGATGAATGCCGGGCTCGAACTTTCTTGCTCTCGCAGCGAAATGGTTGACGACGATGGAAAATGCCAATGATGGATTCGCCACCTCTAACAAAGCCACATGCGCGGGTGCCTCATGCGCACCCGGCGGCACGATCACCACGCCCGCTGCCGTCACTTGCAATTGAGCCCGGTATTTTTCATTACCGAAAAAACTCACATCGCCCGGCTGAGCATCGCCCAGAGCTGCAATTCCGCTGAAAGCACGCTCTGGTTCGCCTCTCACGATGTCGCCACCGATCCACTCAGCGAGCTGGGATAGCGTGATGTGAGCAGCCACTCAGGAATGAGCGATAAGAGTGATTCTTGAAATAAGCTGAGATTTATTCCGAAGCAGGTGGTGCCTCGACCTTCGGCATTTCTGGTTCGGTTTCGCCTTCAACTGGCAAGGATTCCGCAGGGGCATCCTTGTTCAAGTCTTTGAGCAAGACCGCTGTGACGTCCGTCGCATCTTTGGTGTAAAGCAAAAATGGAACTTGGGAAGTGCTCATGCCGGATTTGTCAAAAACATAATCAAAGTTTTCAGCCTTCGCCTTTTCCTCAACCAATTTGCGGATTTCTTCTAAAATCCCCTTCATGCGTTGAAGCATTTTTTCGTTAAGCGCCTGATTGCGGCGTTGCAAAAATTCGCGGCGCTCGCGGTCCAAAGCGATGCCTTCTTGTTGCTGCATCTGCCAATCTTTGAAGAGCGCTTGTTTTTTGGAATCATTCAACGCCGGATCTTCTAACTGCTTGCGAAGATTGCCTAACGTATTTTCCAACTCACGGATACGGCCAAGACGCTCATTGTTATCCTTCTGGATGCGCGCGCGCTCCACATTGATCTGCTTTTGCGCCTCGTTGGTGCGGTAGTATTGCTTGAAAAGCTCCTGCATATCCACCGTGGCGATGTTGAGCTTGCCTTCTTGGGCGTATGCCATCGAAGCAAGTGAGGCAGCAAGGCCAATGGAAAGTAAACGACGGAAAAATGACATGATGGGTTGGTGTAGTGGTTGCGAAAAAAGTTCTTAGGCAATTTGGAGAGAAAAATTCAGTGCGTCAACGCTCTTCCCTGCTGATTCTTGGATTTTATTTCAAAGCAGTTCAGCTTGATTTCAGTATGCAAATCGATGCGCCACGCAAGTATTGCCTAAACTTTCATTTTTTTCCGAGCTGTTAGCCGCCGCTCTGGATCAGCCAACCGATTAGTAAAATTTGCGGCACAGTCAGCAAAGGCATGGCCAGCGTGGCTTTCCACGAGCCCGTCGTCTCGCGTAGGCTGGCGATTTCAGTGTAATCGGTAGCGGCACCTGCCATTAGAAAAACGAAGGCATTGCCCGGCGCATGAGCCCGTGTGAGCAAGTCCGCCGCGATGGGAGATGATCCTTCGGAGCAGACCTCGATCACCGTCGTGGCGCCTAAGGTCAGCAATAATCCCATCAGACCAGGGCCGAAGTAGTGTTGAAATATCTCTAACGGCACCAGCGCGCGGATCGCCGCAGTGAGCACAAATCCGAATAGCACCCAGCGCAGAACCATCCTCGATCCCGCCAGCCCCTCACGCAGCAAACGCCGGTAATTTTCCCAACTGGGCCGCAGCGAGTGGCCGACTTCGCGCACGGCCGGCCACGCACGGTAATTTTTCGGTAAATCGATGGAATTCGGGTTCGGCGGCAATTTTCCTGCGCCTACCAAACGATCCGCCAACCAGCCAGTGATCAGTGCGACGACCATCGAGAGCACGATGAAAATAAGCACCCATTTCCAGCCGATCAGCGCGGCGAGAATCAGCGTCAGTGACAGTGAATTCCATGGGCTGGCGATTAGAAATGCAAGCGTCTGGCCGAGTGAGGCACCTCGTTTGTAGAGACTCATGCCCACCATAAGAATGCCGTGATTGCACAAATCTAACAGCACGCCCGCTCCCACCGCTCGAGCAAGTCCAGACATGCTGCCGCCACGTCCCAGTGCCGCGGCCACCAACTCCTTAGGCACTCGGCCGATGATCGCGACTGCCACGATCCCAGCCAGCAAACCCCACCACGTTTTCGCCAGCAATTCATGGCAGGTATGCCCAAAAAGATGGACCCACTGCGGCACTCCGGAAAAAAATAAATGCAGCCCAATACCGACGAGAAATATCGCCAGCGATCCCCACAACAAAAAATCCGGGCGTCTTTTGCCCGCTCCTCCGCAACATGCCGCCGCAGGCTCCTGCGCACCAGCACAACACGACTTTAGCTCCACTGTCGGCACCAACATCCGCGGGCTCGTGCTCAACAACGAGCGGCGCAGTGCATCGCGATCTCGTTGCGGCGGAGGGTTGGTAAAACCATCAGGCATGCAAAAAAATAGTAGCTGGATCCACCAATGTCGATGACGAGCCACTTCTTTTACCTGCCACGTGAATGGATGATTCGATTTTTGCCTCGGTTGAGATTTTTGATTGGTGAAGCTCGCGGCATTTCCTAACTTTTTTCGATGGCAAAACGGCTGTTTGTAATTGCGGGAGAATTGAGTGGCGATGCTCACGGCGCTGGCCTGTTGCGCGCTCTGCGTCCGCAGCACCCGGAGTTGCAAATTCGCGGCTTTGGTGGCGCGGCGATGAGAGCCGCCGGTGGCGAGGGAATCACCGATTGGGTCGAAGACGCAGCGGTCATGGGCGTGTGGGAAGTATTGAAACGCTATCCATGGTTCAAAGAACGATTCGCAGCGATGTTAGAAATGTTAGAAACGTGGCCGCCGGACGTGCTGCTGCTGATCGACTATCCTGGATTTAACCTGCGCTTCGCCGAGGCCGTCCGGCACGAATATCCACAGACGAAAATTGTTTATTACATCAGCCCGCAAGTCTGGGCATGGCACCAATCTCGCATTCCCAAAATGGCGAAAATGTTAGACGAATTGCTCTGCCTTTTCCCATTTGAAAAACCAATTTTCGAAAAAGCTGGATTAAAAACCACGTTTGTCGGCCACCCAATTGTCGATGAACTTGAAGCAGCTCGCGTAAAAGTGCCTCGTGAGCAAACACTCGTCGGCTTGTTCCCTGGTAGCCGCGAAAGGGAAGTGGCGAGGTTATTTCCGCTGATGATCGATTCTGCTAGAAAAATCTATCAGAATTTCCCTCAAGCCACATTCCAAGTTCCGGCAGCCACGCCCAAACTCGCGGAGCAGATCCGTGCGTTGTTAGAAACTCAAGGTGCGGGAGTGCCAATTGAAGTAAGCGATGGCGGGAGTCATCTGCTGATGCAGCGAGCGACCTGTGCAGTCATCGCAAGTGGCACGGCGACGTTGGAGGCCGCCTATTACCAATTGCCGTATTGTCTGGTATATCGCGTAGCACCGCTGACCTATCAGTTAGGAAAAAGGTTGGTGAAAATTCCCTACATCGGCCTCGTGAATATTCTAGCAGATAGAATGATTGTCCGAGAGTTCATCCAAGATGCAGCGGAACCGCGAGCGATTGCCGAGACGCTTACCGAAATGCTGCGCTCGCCTGAGATACGCGATCATCTTCGCGAGCAATTGATCACCACCGCCGCGATGCTCGGCGGCATCGGTGCCCACGTCAAAGCCGCCGCGGCCGTCTCCAGTTGGCTCGATGCTCCAGCCAAGGTGGAAAATTATTCAGGCTTTCCATTAGTCAGCTGACGTGCACTCCGTAAATTGCGAGAATGCTAATAGAGCCCAAGATCCATGCCACATTCCAAGAAATGCAAGTTCTGCATCGGCATATTGAAGCACTCGCCACCTTGGAAGAAACCGAAGACTCAGTCATCAGCGCATTTTTTGATTTACGAGAATGCACGGATGCCTTGCGCAGCAAATTCAACCAGTGGAGCACCATTGCACGAAGTGCGATTCCAAGCTCAAGGCGCGCGTCCTTCGATCAAGCGCGCCAGGAAACTCAACTCATGTTCCGCCAAACATGGCCGGATTCGGTGAAATCAGTGGCTGCATTTTGTCGTGTGGGTGAAAAGCCGTTGCTGCTCTTTCTCCCATTCAGCGCGACGATGGAGAATCATTTTCACGTCGGCGAGTTACCCGCCATTTTTCCGTTAGTGCAACTCAAAGATCGCTTTTATCGCTTCGTGGTGATCATCAATACCGATGATAGCTCGCGGATTTTTGAAATCACCTTAGGTGCGATTAGTGAGCAAATTTTAGCCTCTCGCCCAGAGATGAATCAACGGGTGGGCCGCGAGTGGACGCGCGAGCATTTCCACGACAAAAAACGCGAAAACGACCGCCGGTTTCTGAAAGACCAAGTGGAAATTATTTCCAGCCTGATGGCTAAACGCGGGCACAATCATCTCATTCTAGCAGGTCATCCGCGCAACGTCAGTGCGCTGCGCAGTGCATTGCCCAAAGAGCTTGAAGCGCGAGTGGTGGATACCGTTCTACAAGCACCCAACGGGCAAGATTACTCGATGGTGTTAGAGCATGCGATTGAAGCATTTATCGAGGTGGAGCAGATAGAATCTCACAGCACGGTGGAACGATTGCACCAGCAATTATGCCGCAATGGTCTTGCCACCGTCGGCACCGCGAAAACGCTTCAAGCCATCGAATACGGCGCGGCATCAGAACTGGTGATTTCTGAGGAATTGAACATCGCTGAGAGAGAGGAATTGGTCAGGCTAGCGACTGCCAGAGGCGTTCCGATCGAAGTGTGCGAAGGAGATGAATTGCTCAACAGTCACGGCGGCGTTGGTTGCTTGCTTCGCTACCGCATGGATTTTTTGGAGCCCGAAGAATTAGTTTCTAACATTTCCTAAAAAATATCTAACTGCTTCGGTGATTTTCTCAGCCACTTCATCGCAGCTCGAGTGGCTATCAATCACCACCGCGAATGGTTCGTTTCTCAAGGAAAGAAAAATCTCGCGGCATGTTTGCAGTGCTTCACGTTTCTCGAATTCATTGGTCGCATCACCTCGCACGCCGATCCGTTGATGGGCATCTTCGACTGGTAAATCCAGAATGACTAACAGATCCGGCCGCGGGGCGAATTCTTCATTCCGCCGCCGGATTTCAAGAGGATCAAAACCGCGCGCGCCTTGATAGGCCATGGTGGAAAAATAATAACGATCCAGAATTACGATTTTCCCCGCAGCGAGCGATGGCTCGATGAGTTCATCCACGTGTTGTTTGCGATCTTTGAGAAAGTAATCGAGCTCTTCTTCGGCAGTCATGCGTCCAAGCATCGCAGACTCGCGGAGTTTTTTCCCCCAAGGACCATCTGTCGGCTCACGGCTGGCGACGACCTTGTGCCCGCAGTCTTCTAACCACTTTTTCAAATGAGCCGCTTGGCTGGATTTCCCGGTGCCATCGATGCCCTCTAACACAATTAAAAATCCGCGCTTTTTCATGAGCCGAGGTATCGATTGCGTAGGTGATGAATGTAGGGAGATGAATTGGGTGCCACGCCCGTTGCAGAAGTGATCAAGTCCCAGGGATCGATCAATCCGCCGTGGCGATGCACTGCATTTCTGAGCCAATCTAACAAAGGTGAAAAATTTCCCGTAGCGAATTCATTGGCGATGGAAGCATCTTTCATCGCCGCTGCGAAGAGCTGCGCGGCGTGCATGTTCCCAAGAGTGTAAGTTGCAAAATATCCGATGCCGCCCATCGCCCAATGAATATCTTGCAAGCATCCGTGGCGGTCATCCTCCGGAGCGAAGCCAAAGCGCGCGGTGTATCCAGCGTTCCAAGCTTCTGGCAAATCTCGTGCTGTTAGATTGCCTGCGAGCAAGCGGCGTTCCAGATCTACCCGGAGGAAAATGTGCAAATCATAAGTCGCCTCATCTGCCTCCACGCGAATTTGTGAATGTTCAGCACGCCACAAATAATGCATGAAATCTTCTAACGGAAATGATTTCAATTGAGGAAAAATTTCCTGCGCTTTTGGATACCAAACATGCCAAAATGCGCGTGAGCGACCGACGTGATTTTCCCACAAGCGAGATTGCGATTCGTGAATTCCGAGCGAGACGGCTTTTCCCGATGGCAGACCAAAATCGTCAACCGGCAAGCCTTGCTCATACAATCCGTGGCCAGCTTCATGGAGCACGCCAAACAAGGACGAGGTGAAGTCATTTTCATCATAACGCGTGGTGATCCGGATATCGCGTGGGCCGAGCGTGGTGCAAAATGGATGTGCCGTCGTATCGATCCGGCCGGAATCAAAATCAAATCCCACGGCTGCGGCCACCCGAGCATTCAACTCCATTTGCGCGGCCACCGGATATGGGCCCGCTGGCAGCAATGTGGTGCGCATTTTTCCATGCTGGATAGCGGCAGTCGAAATTTCAATGACGGCGGGCTCGAGCGCAGCAAAGCAGGCGACGATCTGCGCGGTGCTGGTATTCCTTTCGTAATTTTCTAACAGCGCGTCATACGCTTCGCCCGAGTAGCCCCAAAGTTCTGCTTTTTCGCGAGCGATATCTAACAAAACTTCAAGGTGTGGCAAAAAATCTGGGAAATGGGATTTCTCCCGTGCTTTGGCCCATGCGTGTTTTCCTTTAGAACATGCCACTGACTCGCGATTGATTAACTCGATGGGTAGGCACTTCGCACGCCGTAACTCACGTTCGAGCAATCGTAAATTTTGAACGTCCCGCGAATTTTTGTTAGAATCATTTTCAAGCGCCTCGTTCAAGGCATCTTCCCACTCCGCAGAGGTGACCAATTCGTGAGCGCGCGAATGCAGCCATGCCACTTGATCGGCGCGATGAGCCAATGCATTTGCTGGAAGATAAGTTTCTTCATCCCAACTTAGCACCTCGGCACATGATTCTAACAGAGCGTGTTCTTTGGCTAATTCCTGAATGCGCATGGGGACGTTCGTGAAGGGAAATCAGTGTGAGGACAACTTACTTTTTCTTGGCCTTCGTCGCCTTGCGAGCGAATGAAACGTTGGCCACATCGAACGCTTCAGGATCATAGCCTGGGTGCATCCACTCGATTTCGCCATGCAATGCCTGCATGTATTGAAATGTTCCGCCGAAATCTTCGGGCGGCGCATTGCGTGCTCCATCCAGCATTTCAGGCGGCCCATCGCCGATGATTTTTTTCTCAAAAACCACTTCGTGAATCCACTCATCCGCAAAATCGTAGCGGTATAACATCCGAATCGGCAGGCGGCGCTTGCCGAGAAATGTGGCGACGGTGAGCACTGCTTCATCGGCAAACTCTCCTGGCGTTTGATCCTCCAAGCCGATAGGCCCAATCACGTCTGTTAGGTTTTTCCCTTTGCCGTGGCGGAACTCATGCGGGTGTTTATTTTCCCAGCCGACTGCGGCTTGAATCGAATCGCTCAATTGAATAAAAGTCACATCGAGGGAAATTGAAAATCGGCGCCAAATCTGCGGTTGGATCCCATACAAAAAAACTTTCACCACCACACGATTTTCCTTCATTGCTTTGCTAGCTGCCATGCCAGAAAGCTGGGCGAGTCTCTCAAAAAATCAACGCTCATTTCAAATCGTCGAATCGCTGCCGGCACCATGCCAAGCCTTCGCTAAATTCCTCGCTTTGTGGACGAGAAGTGGCGAGATCTTGCCACACATCAATGGCTTGTTGAAATACTTGCTTTGCCTCGGCGGTGCGGTCCGCCATTTGAAGCGCGTGGCCGAGATCTCCTAACAGATATGCCGTGGCATATTGAATCATCGCTGGCCGCGGGCCGTCGGCGCTTTGAGCAATGGTCATTTTTTCTAACAAATGATTGGCTTTAGAAATATGATCAATTTCCGCTTTACGATCACCGGACATGCCGAGCATTCGTCCTTGTTGCCACCAAAGTTGCGCCATCCTGTATTGCGCCATCGCGTGATCTGGGGATGATGCGAGAATTCCATCAAGCGTGCGGATCGCCTGCTCGTAGCCAGCAAATGCTTCTTTGGAAAATCCTCGATCGCGTAGCAATCCAGCCTGCAAGCCTAACAGGCCAGCTTTTTTTACGCTGATATCAATTTGCTCAGGCTGCTCAGCAAGCAACTCATCGATGATTTTCAAAGCTTCTGATGATAGGCGATCTGCGGATGTTAGATCAGCCGAGAGCACGGCTTGCTCAGCCATGTAAAAGTAACATGAACTCAGCTTCTGCCTCAGATCGAAATCTTTAGGGTGGTCCCGCAGCATGGTGGCAATTTCGCTCGATGCCAGTGCTCGTGCTTCGTGCGCATCGCCGAGATTACCCATGCCTTCTAACAATGTTGCCGATGATAAATAACACGCTGCGAGTTCCGAGCGAAGGATGACGGATTGAGGATGCTCGTCGGCAAGGCGATTGAGTGTTTGAGTTGCCGTAAGCAGTTGTTCGAGTGCTTTGGGTTCATTGCCACGCGATGCCAGCCATTGTGCTTCATGCAAATCAAGCACCGCAGTTAATTGGTCGTAACGCGCTTGATCGACATCGCTTTTGGGCACTTTGCCAAGAGTAAGCCGTGCATTTTCAAAGGCTTTGCCGGTTTCTGCGTGGTTGTTGCTTTGGCGCATCAATGCAAAGAGTAGCGCATTGGTTGCCATCCGTAGTCGCATCTCAGCGTTTTGCGGCTGGCGGTCCATTGATTCCATCACTTCTCCTAAACGCTGCTCTGCCGTGCTGGCATCGCCGAGTGCTAGAGAAATTTCTGCTAGATGCAATTTTGCCCGTTTGCGTTCTGCGTCGAGCATTTGATTAGTGGCCGACGATTTCAAAAAATCTTGATAGAATGTTTCTAACTGTTTGAGCCGCAATTCTCGCCCATCGAGCGGCGGTAAGCGGCGATTGCCTTTTTCCATGGCCCAAGAAAAAAGCCGATCACCCATCAGCCGCGAGGCACTGAGACTGATGTCTGCCACTTCACGTTCGTATTGCAGTTTTTGATCAACCTTGCGCTCAAGATTTTCTGCACCGGATTTCAGGGCCAGTGCTGTTTCTAAGTCCTTTGAGGCTTGATCAGAACTGGCTAATAATTGCAAGCGCGCTTCGATTAATGCTTTGCTCGTGCCGATCCAGAGCAAGGCAAATATCAATGCGAAAACCGCTGCGAAGGCCATCGCCCACCATGCCAAGTTTGAGCGAGCAGGTGGATTTAAAGCACTGGTAACATGCGAAATATAAGACAAATCGATCGTCAATTCATTGGCGACGATGTTCATGTTTGCCGGACGATCTGCAGGATCTAACACAAGGCAACGCTCGATCCATTGCCGTAGATGCTGCTCTGTTTGATCAAGTGGCGAGTGGCTCCAACTAAGCAACGGATTAGCTTCTAAGTTCTGAGCGATTTGCTCTAAATTTGCATGCACCCCAGATCGCACGGCTTGGTTGCCGAGTGGTGTGACTTGGCAAAACACATCATGGCACCTCGGGAATTTTCCTGTTAGAGCGCGATATGCTAATGCACCAAAAGCATAAACATCCCACTTTGGATCCGGCGTGATCTCAGGATTGCCATTGATGCGAAGTTGATCCGGTGCCTGATAGAGAATGGCATCGGTAAATGGCATGTCGGCTGCACCCGGCTGATTCCCAAGTCCGGCATCTGCGACGAGCCATTTATGATCCGGCCCCAATAATAGGTTAGATGGCTTTAAATTTCCATGAACCACTCCGCACTCGTGAAGACGGGCGAGGGCGGCAGCGATTTCTAAAATCATCGTGGAGGTCTCGTTTCCAGGATGCTTGCCTAGCTGAATTTGCAGGCTGTTCGGCAATGCTTGTCCACTTTCGTCTGCCTGCAAAATAAGTGGCATTCCCCACATCGCGCGGTCGCCCTCATTTGACCATGAACGCATCGGCATCACGCCGGGCGGACATCGCTCATCGCCAATTTTTTCAAAAACCTCTTGCAGACGAGGAAGTGCTACATGGTGTAGATTGATGACTTTCACGGCCATCTCGCTGCCAGCATCATCTTCGAGCGGATAGACGTTGCCGAACGGGCCGGTGCCGGTCCACTCCGATCGATGTTTTGATTGTGTCTGCGACTCTTCCATCTAGCGCGCAGCCTAGCATAAAATTACGATCTGGCAAAGAATCAAGCACTCGTGAGAATGGATTCTCAGAACAGGTAAAAACACAAATGCGTTCACGGTTCACATGGTTTTTTCTTGTGTCTCGCGATCGCTCACTTGAAAACGAGCTTTCATTTTTCCGTTCAATGAATTCTAAAAACCCATCCAGCGCGCCCACATTTCCAAGCAATTTTTTGTGGGGTGCCGCAACGGCTGCCTATCAGATAGAAGGTGCTCATGATCTGGACGGCAAGGGACCATCGATTTGGGACATGATGTGCCGCAAGGAAGGCGCCGTCTCGGGTGGTGTGACGGGCGATGTCGCTTGCGATCATTATCATCGGTTTAAGAGTGACATCGCGATGATGAAAGAAATGGGCCTCAAGGCGTATCGATTTTCAATTTCTTGGCCACGGGTGATTCCGCAGGGAACCGGTGCGATCAATCGAAAAGGATTGGACTTCTATCAGGCACTGGTCGATGAACTGTTAGACGCAGGAATTCAACCGTGCGCCACGCTTTATCATTGGGATTTGCCACTTCATTTGCATCATCAAGGTGGTTGGATGAATCGCGATATTCATCATTGGTTTGCCGAATATGCGGATCTCATGGGCCGCGAGTTAGGCGATCGGGTGGGCTGGTGGATGACGCTCAATGAGCCATCGGTTTTCATCGTTGCTGGCTATAAAGATGGCAATCATGCGCCTGGTTTCAAAATGTCCACCACAGAGGGACTTCGTTGTGTGCATCACACGCTGCTGGCTCACGGCAATGGCACGCTGGCCTTGCGCGCGGCGTGCGCTCAGCCAGTCCACATTGGCATGGCACCGGCTGGCTATGCGAAAATTCCCGATACCGAAACTCCAGAGAACATCGAAGCTGCTAGAAAATCGCTATTCACGGTGGCTGGCCAATCGTTATGGGATGTGGCACTTTGGATGGATCCGGTATTTCTCGGAAAATATCCAGATGAGGCGCCGCGTGTTTTTGGCGAAAAATGGCACCATCCAAGCGAGGAGGACATGACGTTGATTCACCAACCGTTAGATTTCATCGGTTATAATTGCTATTCTGGAATTCGTGTGCGCGCAGGCCAAGCCGGTCTAACAGATTCGCAGTCTGCTACCTCGCTAGCGGGTGGCGGCTCGGCGGCATCTGCCGCGCCGGAGGACTTGGCTTATCCGCAAGAACATCCAACGGGCTTGCTTTCATGGCTGATGTTGGCCCCAGAAGCTCTTTACTGGAAAGGCAGATTTTACAGCGATCGCTACGGCCAAGGCAAGTTGCCGCTGGTCGTTACCGAAAATGGATTTTGCAATCTTGATTGGGTAGGAATCGATGGCTGCGTGCACGATGGTGCGCGCATCGACTACTTGCACCGTTATTTGTTAGGTTTCCGTCGTCTAGCAGAAGAAGGATATCCGGTAGGTGGATATTTCCAATGGTCACTGATGGACAATTTTGAGTGGGCGGAGGGCTATAAGCCGCGATTTGGCATCGTGCATGTCGATTACGCCACACAAAAACGCACGTTGAAAGATTCTGCGCACTGGTATCGCAACGTCATCGAATCCAACGGTGCTAATCTCTAACAATTTTTATATGTCGTCCAATCTATCAGAAATCACCTCGCCGATTATTCGCCTCGCACGTTACGATGATTCAACTCGCGTCGATGAGCAACGCATCGAGCACTCTGGCATCTCAACCTTCGCGGGAGTGGAGTGGACTCTTTCACTTACCCAGCGCGCACTAAATGGTCCGCTCCAAGGCCAAGACATATGGTTAAATTGTGCTCTAACAGGAAAAGATCAAAAGGCTGAGCAAGTTGGGTTTGCACTCGAATTTCCAATCGATTCATGGACGCCGCAGCATTATTTTGTGATTCCAGCAGGCGCATACGATGGCAATCGATTTGCCTGCCGCCCTCAAGCTGGATACCCACCGATTGCAGCAAAAACGGGTGATTCCGGACCTGATGTGCCGACGTTGATTGGCGATATTCCGCGCATGCCGGAGAATGAAGTTGGCGGCTTTTTACAACTTTTAAGCGCAGACTGTTCAGTGCCGGCAATCGGGTTTTACGATCCACACCGGCAGCTTGGGATGTGGTTAATCACCCCGCAGGCGACGCGTTTTGGAAATACGGGGCTTGATGTGGAAATTGATTCTAACGGAAATCGTGCGGTATTGAGAATCAGTGCGCCCGGCATCCGCGAGGGCACGCGTTATCATTGCTTTCAAACCGACCGCCCAAGTCCAGATCGAGCACCCAATTGGTGTGAATGGGAAGCTGCATTGCTGCAAGTGCGCAGCTATATTTTCCCATGCACTTCCAGAGCTGGCTTGTATGAAGTCCTTAACCAGATTCGCAGTGAGATCTCTGCGCCAAGTTTGCCGCGCACACCGTTCGCGCTATCGAGCGCAGCGCGGTTGATTGAAGAAAAAACCAATCGCGATAACTGGAGCGCATCCGCCAATCTTTACTCGCTGGGTCCGGTGACGGAGGAGCGCCCGATGCATTGGCAATCTGGCTGGGTGGGCGGCGCGATTGTGAATTATCCGCTGATCGTGGATGGCGATCATCTCACGAGCGAGCGGGCAACGCGGACCTTGGATTGGGTTTGTGAAAATGCGATTTCGAGCTCGGGATTTTTCAAAAGCTTGTATGATCAATTTGAGTGGTTAGACGATTCATTTGGTCACTCGAAAGGACAGCGTTGGCACATGACTCGGAAGAGTGGAGATGCTTTGTTGTTTTTATTAAAGAGCATCGATTGGCGCGACAAACACACGCAGACACCCGCACCGCAATTGTGGCGCGATGCTGCCTCTCGGTGTGCGGATGCATTTGTTAGATTGTGGAAAAAGGAACGCCAGATCGGCCAATTTGTGGATGAAGATACAGGCGATCTCATCGTCGGTGGGTCCGATTCCGCGGCGATCACTCCTGCGGCATTGTGCCTCGCATCGGTGGTCTTAAATCGCCCAGAACTCGGAACGGCTGCCAGCGAGATTGGCACTTATTTCTGGGAAAAATTTTCAAGCCAAGGATACACCACGGGTGGGCCAGGAGAAATTCTTTCCGCGCCTGATAGTGAATCTGCATTTGGCCTGTTAGAAAGCATGGTTGCGCTGATGGAGGCGCATGATGGCGAGTGGACAAAACGCGCAGAAGCGGTGGCGGCCTATTGTGCAACTTGGTGTGTGCCATACGATTTTGTGTTCCCGACGGCTTCCACCTTTGGCGCGATGCAGATGGCGACGACCGGCACGGTGATCGCGAGTGTGCAAAATAAACATTCCTCGCCAGGGATTTGCACTCTATCAGGCGATTCACTCTTCCGCCTTTTTCGCAAAACCGGCAACTCGTTCTATCTCAACTTGGCTCGTGAAATTGCATCTGCCTTGCCACAATATGTCTCGCGAGAAGATCGTCCGATCTTAGCTCGCTATGGCAAAGGGCCGATGCCTGCTGGCTGGATCTGTGAGCGAGTCAACATGTCTGATTGGTTAGAACCTGTTGGAGAAATTTTTTACGGCCCATGCTGGTGCGAAGTGAGCGTGCTGCTTTCCGCATTGGAACTTCCGACGATTTACTATCAGCCGGAAAATGGATCCATCACGGCTCTCGATGCGGTAAACATCAGCGTGATTGAGAAGTCAGCACGCGCGGTGAAATTCGCCATCCACAATCCAGGAAATCATGCAATCCAAGTGCGGATCTGCGTGGAATCCACCGAGCAGAGACAGCAAGCACTGCCGCTTCATGCATTTACTCAGTGGCCGACTTGCTCCATCGCCCCGCAAGAAAGCATCGAGCACGAAATTTTATTCTAACATTTTATTCTAACAGATATGGCAAAAATCGCTAAGAGCTATTTGGAAATCGACCCGTGGATCATCGAGGAAAAAGGATTTCACACAGAGCGTGGGAAATGCAGTGAATCCATCTTCGCTCTGGCCAATGAATTCATGGGAGCGCGTGCGTCTTTCGAAGAAGGCTACTCGGGAGAGAGCATGCAAGGTGCGTATTTTAATGGAATTTACGAACGGGGAGATCATCACTACGCCACCGAGTTCAAAGGCTTTGCCAAGCAATGGACCTACATGGTCAATAGCGTCGATTGGCTGAATACCAAAATTGTATGGGACGGAGTTACGTTAGATTTAGCGCGTGTAAATGTTAGAGATTTCAACCGCAAAATAGACATGCGGCGTGGGGTGCTTGAGCGTTCATTTGTGTGGCAGAGCAATGAGGGACGTGAGTTAAAAATCACCTTTGAGCGGTTTCTTTCGATGACTGATTCTCGACTTGGCATGCAGCGCATTCGCTTTGAGGCGCTTAATTTTGATGGCAGCATTGAGCTGACTTTGGCCCTTGATTGGAACACTCTCTATCATCTGCGAAATACACGTCCTTGGTCAGTGGTGCAAAAGTCATGCTCCACATCGCGCATCGCTTGCCTTGGCCGCACGGAATCCAGCGGCCACCGCGTTTATGCCGCATTTGAGACTCGTGGTGCATGGCAGCCAGAGGTGATGGATGAGCCGTTGCTCTGTGGCCACCGCGGGACGATTGATCTAACTGTTGGAAACGCGGTGAGCGTCACTCGCCACTGTAGTTTCGAAAGTGAAAAAGACGTATCGTTAAGTCATGATCAAGTGTGGCAAGTCGCGAGCGCCGCTGCGGATCAGCGACTTTCTAACAGTTCGTGGGATTCCGCACTCGCCGAGCATCTTCAATACTGGGAAAAAGTCTGGGATCATCTCGATATCGTGATCGAGGGAGATGACGCGAATCAACAAGGCTTCCGCTATTGTTTGTTCAATCTCCATCAAACGTATCACGGCGCTGATTCTCGTTTTAACATCGGTGCAAAAGGTCTAACAGGGGAGCATTATTGGGGTGTCACGTGGTGGGATACGGAAACGTATTGTCTGCCGTTTTATTTGTTCAACAATCCAACAGCCGCTAAAAATTTGATGGCATATCGCCACCGCACGCTTGCTGGGGCTCTGACCCGTGCGAATCAGCTCAATCTAACAGGTGCGCGTTATCCGATGTGCACGATTGATGGCGAAGAGACGTGCGATGTCTGGCAGCATGGCGATTTAGAAATTCATGTTTCTGCTGCGGTGGCCTATGGCGTGTGGAAAACGCATCACATCACGCAAGATGATGTGTTCTTATTTGATACCGGCGCTGAAATTCTTTTCCAAGTGGCTCGCTTTTACCTCTCTCGCGGCGGTTGGGGCCAACGCACCGGACGCTTCGGATTCTGGGGCGTGATGGGCCCGGACGAAATGCACATGATGGTGAATAATAATGCATACACCAATTTCATGGCGGCGAAGTCGATGCGCTTTGCTTGTGATGCGTATCAATTGATGCAGCAGAAATCTCCGGAAAAATTTGCAGATCTAACAGCGCGGATTCAACTGACTTCACAAGAAGTCAATGCATGGAAAATTGCGGCTGATGGAATGGAAATGATGAAGGACGAGGCGAGTGGTATCTACGAGCAACACGAAGGTTTTTTCAATTTACCGCATATCAATTACCAAGAGATCCCTGACGATCAATTTCCAGTGCTCAAAAAGTGGCCTTACATCGATTTGTTTCGCTACGATTTGATCAAGCAGCCGGATGTGTTGCTCTTCCAATTCCTTTTTGCATCTGAGTTCAGTGATGAGGATTTGCGTGTGAATATGAATTACTATGAACCTCGTTGTTCTCACGAATCTTCCCTTTCACCTGCGATTCATTCGATCTTAGCCGCACGTTTAGGAAGGTTGAAGCAAGCCTACGATTACGCACGCTACGCATCGCGGCTTGATTTGGACGATTACAATAACAACACGGATGAAGGACTGCACGTCACCTCCATGGCCGGCGCTTGGATGAACCTCATCTATGGCTTTGGCGGACTGCAATCCGATGGGCCCGTGCTTTCTTTCCGCCCATCGATCCCACCTGGTTGGCAACGATTCAGCTTCCGATTGCTCGTCGGCGATGACAGCTTGCTCGCGGTTTCTGTGAGCCGGAGTGAAGCTGAATTCAAAGTGCTTGAAGGTGGCTCAATCAATCTAACCATTTTTGGCAACTTGCATGAAGTTGGGGCGAATCCTGTGGTGGTGGCGATGCCTGATGATCGCGTCGGCCAAGAACCAAAGGTTAAAGCGGTGATCTTTGATTTGGACGGCGTGATTGTTTCAACCGACCATTTTCACTTCTTAGGATGGAAGCGACTCGCCGATGAGGAAGGCGTTCCATTCACTGAAGCCGATAACGATCGTTTGCGCGGTGTTAGTCGCATGGAGAGTCTTGATATTCTGTTAGAAAAAAGCAATAAAGCATACTCAGAAGAAGAAAAAATTGCACTGGCAGAAAGAAAAAATGGATACTACCGAGAGTTGCTTCAGGAAATCACACCTGCTGATATTTTGCCTGGTGCAGGCGAGTGGTTGGCCTCGTTGAAGCAAGCGGGTATTCTGGTAGCGATTGGATCATCGAGCAAAAACACGCCGACTATTTTGCAGCGCATCGGTCTAGCAGATGCATTCGATGCCGTTGCGGATGGCAATGACATCACGCGCTCTAAGCCGCATCCGGAAGTATTCCTGCTGGCAGCCGAAAGACTTGGAGTTGATCCCGAGGCCTGTTTGGTAGTCGAGGATGCAGAAGCTGGAGTGAGTGCAGCATTGGCCGCCGGCATGCATTGCCTAGCCGTTGGTGCCGCGCATCAGGATGAGCGCGCTCACTTCGCAGCGCGTGATCTCGCGACAATGCCGGATTTATCAAGCATCGGAATCTGATAGAATTGATCAAAGACACTGGCGATGATGCGCGCCATCAATTATTTTGTTAGAATAAACGATGCATGTATCAAGCTCGGCATTTGAACCGATCGTTGTATTTTCCCAAATGACAGAACTATTGATACGGGCACCTTCGGCGATGACTGCGCCCGGGCCTACGACTGAATTTTCAACATGTGCGAGCGGATGAATGATCGCCCTTGGGTGAATTGCGGAATCTAACGAAAGTTCGCGGTGAGCTGTTAGATAAGAATCAAAATCACCCAAATCTCGCCAGAACCCATCATCTAAGGTGATGCAGCCAAGCAATCCTTTCTCTGCAAGTTTTAGAAATGCCGGAATGACGGAAACGACATCTTCAGCAGGAATAAAATCTAACATCTCAGGCTGGACGCAATAAATACCCGTAAAAACATGAGTGCCGTTGGCGCGTCCCAACGAATTGCGAATATCCAAAACTTGCGAGCCATCTTCATTGATCGCGATGTGCTTAGCATCACCAGATGAGCGAAGAGCAAGTGTCGCAAGCATTCCATTGCGATGGTGTGCTTGAATTAATCGGTCCAATGCAATGGTGGAAAAAATATCTCCATTATGGACTAGAGTCGGACGATTTTCGATCCATGAACGGATATTTTTAAGGCCGCCGCCGGTCTCTAACAAAATGGGTTCGTGAAACCAACTGATGGTAGCTTTTTCCAACTCAGGGAAAGAGGATTGAAGTATTTCTTCGTTCCAGCAAGTGGGCAAATGGTGCGTATTGATGGCGAATCGATTGATTGATTGCTGAGCACACGCCCGCATCGCCCAAGAAATGAGTGGCCGATGAAATAGAGGAACCAACGGCTTGGGCAACCGAGATGTCAGCGGTTGAAGCCGATTGCCTAAACCAGCGCCTAACAAAAACGCCTGCTGAATTTCGCGAGGTGCTTCCATTTAGCAGCTACGGTTACGACGTGTGAGCCCAAAGATTAGCCCGAGAGAAACCAATAGACTGCTGGAAATTTCTGGCACTGCAACGACGCGAATCATCAAATCGCGAGCGAAAACTGGACTGATATTTGCAAACGTGTTGACCAAGCTCGCAGCGGCTGGATCCGGTGCGGGGGTGACAATCCATGAAAAATTTCCTCCCATGGCATCGGTGCTGATGGCCAATTCTTGGTCATCCTTTTCTTCCACACCGATGAAAAACCAATCTCCGACATTGAAATCCACTCCAGCTGGTAGAGCAAACATGACAAAAATTCCTTGATCGATCGAAGAAGGTGTTAGATTGGATTCCCTAAAAATTTCAACACCATCTAACAAAGATCCATCGTTGTTGGGATCAAAAAAAAGCACGATGTCGAAAGCATATGATATTGGGCTTTGGTTGGTGAATGCGATTTCCACTGCCTGCAGCGAAGTGCCGCTAGGGACTGTTTGAAATGCATTGAGTAATAGACCTGAGCCGCCAACCGAAATGTGGTTAGCGAAAACACCATCGTCCACAGAATAGGTCATCGATGCTTGAGATTGGTTGACGAATCTCAAAAGTGTTAGAGCGAAGAGGATGAGTAAGAAAGAGCGAGGAAAGTTCATCAGCAAAAGAGGATTGGTTTTGTAAATCGATGCCACAGTGGTTTGGTTTAAGCCACTTTTATTTATAGCATCAGTGGTTTTGCCGGCATAGTGATCGGTTGACAAATTTACCCTCCATGGCGATGGATCAATCAGATGCCTGAATTACCAGAAGTCGAAACCACACTGCGCGGAATTTCGCCGCATGTGCTTGGCCAACGCATCGCCGAGGTGATCGTGCGCCGTTTTGATTTACGGCAACCGATTCCAAGTGATTTGGCAGAAATTGAGGGTCTCGAAATCACATCCGTTTCTCGACGCTCGAAATATCTGTTAGTTCAACTCAGTGATGGCAGCCATCTGCTGATTCACTTGGGCATGTCTGGCAGCTTGCGTCTAACAGACACGGCAGAGGCCTGGAAAAAACACGATCATGTGGCACTCACTTTGGGCGCTGGAAAACAACTTCGCTTTCATGACCCGCGGCGTTTTGGCATATTTTTACATCTCAAAGAAAAAGATCCTACGCAGCATCCTTTGCTGGCATTACTGGGGCCTGAACCGTTTGACGAGGCGTTTTCAGCAAACTATTTGATGCAAGCCATTCAGCAACGTTCGGCTGCCATCAAGAACGTGATCATGGATGCAAAAGTGGTCGTCGGCGTCGGCAATATTTATGCTTCTGAGGCGCTTTTTCGAGCGGGTATTTCGCCACGGCGGAAAGCAAATCGGCTTAGGCTGTTAGATGCTGAGCGTCTAGCTTCGTCCATCCAAGAAGTCTTGAGAGAGGCGATTGATCAGGGTGGCACGACGCTGCGGGACTTTCTGAATAGCGATGGCCAGCCCGGATATTTCAAGCAGCGGTTATTCGTCTATGATCGCAAAGGGCAACCATGCCGGACCTGCGATGAGACGATCCGCCACTGCGTGATCGGGCAGCGCTCGAGCTATTGGTGCCCTCGATGTCAAAAGTGAGATGCGCTCAATGAGTGCGCCGCCAGAGATACAACCAGCGTTCAGAGACGCATTTTCCGGAGGCATCTTGCAACTCGCATGTCAGATCCATTTCTAACACATCTGTTTCCGGCTCGATCACAAAAAACGCGCGTAACACTTGCGGCATATGGAGAGAATCATCGCGGCCAAGACCGGCTGGAATTGCATCCACGTTTGGCATGCTCACATCTTTTAGGCCGACGTGTAGCAACTTTGCCCGAGTTTGATTGATCGTAACCACGGGTTTGAGTTTCTCAAAATCTTCCCATTTCATCTCTGATTTTTTCGATTCCGGCTTGAGTGGCTTTGCGAAATCTACCGCGATCAACACTTGATTCGGCAACTGCACTGGATGCCCAAGACGAGTCGCTTTGACAGCAAAATGCCCAGAAGCATCCGTCTCGTTTTGCCACCGCAAGCGATAGCGAAAGTGATAGGGCGTGCCAACTTGCAATGCCGGCATCGGCTCCCAACACAGCACGATGTTATCTTCCGTTTCATCTTTGGTGGGCAACTCGATCAAATGCAATTTGCCCAAATCAAATCCTTGCTGCGGCTCGACAGTCACACTCGGCCGCTCGTGATAGCGGGCTTCCGGATCTTCGTAAGATAAAAAAGAACGATCGCGCTGCACCAATGACCACGAGCGAGGTTTTTCTAACAAAAATACACAATGCCGGTATTGCCCAGCGGTGTGTTCTAACGGGCGAAAATGCATATTTCCGCTTTCTAACTGCATTAGCAGACCATCGCTATCATGCACTTCCGGTCGGAAATCGTATGGCCGTGGGTGGGTATTTTCACCAAACCAAAACATGCTTGAAAATGGGGCCAAGCCGAGCTGTTGCACTGGCTTGCGCAAGGTGATTTCGGCTTCGACATCCATCACCGTTTCCACGCCGGGTGTGATGGTAAATTGGTAAGCCCCGGAGACACTATCGCCGCCTAAGAGCGCCCACGCGCGCAATGACTTGGCTCCTTTACTTGGTTTCTCCAAATAAAACTTTTGGAAATCTGGAAATTCCTCCGGCACTCCGGGCAACCCGCTATTGATCGATAATCCTCTAGCAGATAGACCATAGGGCGCATTGGCTGGAATCGCGCGGAAATAACTCGCACCCAAAAAAACGAGAAATTCATCCATGTAGTCCTTGCTATTAAGGTGCGTCCGAGCACGCCATCCGGCATAGTCAGGCGGTGGCGGCACATCTGCGGGCACCACTTGTTTGCCGTAGTCAAACATCGTGCGATCAAATGTTAGAAATTGAGACTTCTCGTCATCGACCTGATAGATGTCCACCATCTTTTTCGCAGTCCATCCCGGGTGGAAAAAATCGATCGAGAAGGTGCGTGATTCGCCCGCCCACAGTCCGCGGTCCATCTGGAAGCGGATATCACGGTGTTCATCGTAGCTGAGATTTTTCCAAAAATCATCGAGTTCTAACGATAATTCAGCATGCGGCTTTTGCGCCAATTCGCGCGCTTGAGCCCGCAGCACATCGTAAGAAAATGAGTCTGCATCTGCAACGACGGACGCTAACAGAAATGCGCA
Source organism: Verrucomicrobiota bacterium (assembly GCA_004294095.1). Taxonomy (GTDB): domain Bacteria; phylum Verrucomicrobiota; class Verrucomicrobiia; order Verrucomicrobiales; family Akkermansiaceae; genus Luteolibacter. Next base: position 36,501 of record RDZR01000030.1, on the reverse strand, counting down.
AAAGAAACAGTTAGAGCGAAGTGAAAAAAACATAGTGGACGATTCGATTAGCGTTCTAAAATCTCCACCTCGTAGCCATCGGGATCGGTCACAAATGCCATCTTCTTGTCTCCTTGGGTAAATTTTTCACGCCACTTCGATGGCCAAATTTCCAAACCTGCCTGCTCCAGCTCGTCGCAGTAAGCGATGATGTCATCCACTCCAAGCGCCGTGTGCATCAGATCCTCTGGACAACTAGCGGTGTAATCGGGCGAGTGGCATAACTCCAAGAACACATCGTTTTCCGGCAGATGTAAAAACGCCAAGGAATTGCCCTGCGGTGAGGCTTTCATTTCGCCTGCTTGGTAGCCAAGTTTCTGATAGAAGGCGACAGAGGCGGCTAAGTCGCGCACGCGAATACGGGTATGGAGAAAGCGAATCATGATGCCGGACCTTGTGCTAAAAGTGGATGATTGCCAATAGCCATTGTGCATCATTCCCGATTTGCTGTGCACCATTTGAGGAAATCTGGAAAGTTGCTATCCGAGTTTTATTCTGCTAGTGTTAAGGTTATGAAAACAATTATCGCAGCCATTGATTTTTCCAATGCCACGCACGGGGTGACGGAAATGGCCTCCTCACTCGCTCGTGCTTTTCAGGCAAAGTTGTTGCTCTTTCACGTGATCGATGCCGAGCCTAGCTACGCCGCCTACGGATTTTCACCGCAAGAATTTCCTGCGATGCATGCCCTCCAAGAAGAGGCGCGGGTGAGAGCAACTCAGAAGATGCAACACGTTGCCAAATCGATCGAGGAAAATTCTTCAGCACCTGTTGAGTGGCATCTCGCAGAAGGCAGCCCACTTGATTGTCTGTTAGCACAAGCCGAATTATGTTCCGCAGATCTTGTAGTCTTGGGTTCTCACGGCCATGGCGTCATCGCATCGATTCTGTTAGGAAGCGTCGCCGAAGGCATGGTTCGAAGATCAAAATATCCTGTGCTGATCGTCCCGGCACCTCCGGAAATCTAACTTAACCACGGCGAATTTGTGAGCCGTTGAAGAGCACCATGATGCGATAGACTCGCTTTTCGCGCGTTTCTATTTCTCCAGTAGAAATATCAAAGCGCTGCGGAATTTCCTGGCGATGAATGTCCATAGAGGCGCGAAATCCTCGTTCCGAAAATAGATCGATGAGCATCGTGATCGCCAAGCCACTTTCAAACAGTGGATCTTCGGTGTTGATCATCGCCCGTCCGCTAACCGCGTAGCGTTTGATAATAGGCATCATTTTATCCTGCACAAATTCTAACACCTGCTTAAACAAATACTCATTCTCCACTGGATATGAGTCTAACCGTTTCACCAATTCTTGCCGTGCATGAATGACGATCTCATCCGCAAGAGGAACATGCTTGAGCATGTCATACGTGCGCGGATCCAACTCAAGCGAGCTTTGATAATCGAGCTCGTTGATGATGTTCTGCTGCACCACCTCCATCGGCGCTTGAGCATTGATAAAGTGGTAATGAAAAATCTGTTTGAGCGAGAGCAACGCGTCATACGTCTTCTCTTTGAACGTGCGGTAACGATTGCGCGCGAGTTCAGGATCGAAATCCGTTGCTCGTTCTTCCACCAATTCACCCACGCCGGACTGCCGCACTTCGTCGTTATGAATGATGGCTTCGCGGCCACGCTTGAGCTGGCGCGCAATGCTCTCGGCCTCATCCACAAACAAAACCATGATGTGAAAAATCGGCTGGCGGAAATAATGAGCCATCGGCGTGTCTGCAAACTCACGCCGCAAAATCAGCATTTGATCGTAAAATAACTTCAAGCACTCGACTTGCACTTTGGTCCGAGGAAATCCATCTAACACCACACTGTCGCGGAATTCAGGCTGAAGCAGCTCACGCAATAGCAAGCGCAGCACTTCCTCATCGCCCACCATTCCGCCATTTTCTTTGATCTTCTTTGCTTCTGGTGAATCTAACAGAGCGCTAATCACAATCGGCGGTGCGGTGATGCCACGAATTTTGCAAATGAATGCGGTATTGGTCCCTTTTCCCGATCCCGGAGCACCGCCAAGCAAGATGAGTTCTTTTGGGAAATGCAATTTCTCACGCCCATAGTCGTGTTCGATTTCGCGCCAAACTCGGTTAAAAATCAATTGGGCATCTTTGATCTCTAAATCAGCATTCGTTTTGGGCGATGGAATCGAAGTGGAACTCACGGCAGGCCATTCAAACCTGAGATCACTTTTCGGTCCAGTTTGGATCGTAAAAAAGAAAAACGCGCTGGATACCCCCCCCGGATTTCACAGCGCGTTTCTTTTAAAAAGCTTAACTAAGCATATCATCGTTAAGATATCTCCTCAGTAATCTAACACGATCGCTTTTTGGCTAAACTTTATCCAGTCAACACTGAACAACCTAAAAATACACCTAGATTGGACAAATAAAAGTCGAAAAAGCAAAAAATACGCATGGCGCGATGGAAAATGACAGCGGGAAGAAGCTAAAAAAGAAGGAGCAAAGGCTTGTGATGCCACAAAGAATGAAGATCTACCAAAATTCGCGTTGCTTCCACGGCTCGATCCCGTGAAATTTGCCGCGCCATGCTCGATATCCGCGCCATTCGCGAAAACCCAACTGCCATCCAAGATCGTCTCAAATGTCGGGGGGCAGATCATTGGAAACGAATCGATGAAGTGCTCGCCTTTGACGAGGCGCGGCGCATTGCAGAGACTCAAAAACAACAGCTTCAAAGTAGCCGCAAATCGCTCTCCAAGCAAATCGGTGCTGCCAAAGGCCAAGGCCATGACACCTCTGCGATCGAAGCTGAAGTGCGCGGAATCAATGAACAAATCGAGCTGTTAGATCAGCAGGCCGAAGCCGCTAGTGCGAGCCAAACCGAGCTGCTTCTGCATATTCCGAATGTGCCAGATGCATCATGCCCACTCGGAGCAGATGAATCGGCCAATCCAGTGATCCGCACTTGGGGCGAGCAGCCTGCACTCGATGCGCCGAAAGACCACGTCGAGCTCGCCAATCTCCACGGCTTGATTTCTTGGGAGGACGGCATCCGCATCGCCGGCTCTGGCTACGTCGTTTATCGTGGACGCGGGGCAAAGTTAGAACGCGCGTTGATTCAATTTTTGTTAGATCAGCAAGTCGCTCGCGGCTATGAAGAAGTCAACGTGCCGCACGTCGTCAAGCGCGAGTGCATGGAGGGCACTGGGCAGTTGCCAAAATTTGAAGATGACATGTATGGCACCGATCCAGATGAGCACGGCATCCACCGCATGTTCCTTGCGCCGACCGCCGAAGTGCCGGTGACGAATTTGTATCGAGATCGCCTGCTCGCCGAGGCAGAGTTGCCGATTCGATTGGTGGCCTACACGCCGTGTTTTCGCCGCGAGGCAGGCTCCGCAGGCCGCGATAACAAAGGCATCATTCGCATGCATCAGTTCGATAAAGTCGAGCTGGTGCAAATCGTGCATCCCGAGCATGGATTTGATGTGTTAGAAAATCTCACTGCCGATGCAGAGTCGATTTTACAACAGTTGGGTCTGCACTATCGCACGATTGCGTTGTGCACCGGTGACATGGGATTTGCTTCCGCAAAAACTTACGACATCGAGGTCTGGGCTCCTGGCCATGGGAAATATTTAGAAGTCTCAAGCTGCTCATGCTTTACCGATTACCAAGCCCGCCGCATGAAGCTGCGCTTTAAGGACGGCGAAGGGAAAAACCGTTTTCCATACACACTCAATGGATCTGGCACCGCGCTGCCGCGTTTGTTTGTAGCGCTGTTAGAACAATGCCAAATGCCTGATGGCTCGATTCGTATTCCGACTGCGTTGGTGCCCTATTTCGGTGCGGAATCGATCAGCTCTTGAAGGCGGCCATCAGCGAGGAAAGGTCCGCTGGTGCGGCTCGATCTGCGGTGAGAATCGCTGCGCGTTGCAGTGAAATGATTTCAGCAATGCCCTTGCGGCAAAGATCTAACATCGCCGTCATTTGCTCAGATGAAAACACGGCTTCTTCGCCGCTGCCTTGAACTTCGACGTATTCATTGGCCTCGGTCATGACGATGTTGAAGTCCACACTCGCCGCTTTGTCTTCGAGATAATCGAGATCTAACAGGGGTGTGCCGTCGTTGACGCCTGCGGACACTGCGGCGACGAGTTTTTTGAGCGGGAAATGTTTGATTTTCCCTTCGCCGAGCAGGCGATTGAAGGCGATCGCCATCGCCACGCAGCCGCCGGTGATGGATGCCGTGCGCGTGCCGCCATCTGCTTGTAAGACATCGCAATCGATCCAAATCGTGCGTTGCCCGAATTTTTTAAGATCCACTACGGCGCGCAGGGCACGGCCGATGAGGCGCTGGATCTCGGATGAGCGGCCATCGATTTTGCCGCGATTGATGTCGCGTGCTTTGCGTTCGAGAGTCGAGTAAGGCAGCATCGAGTATTCAGCCGTCAGCCAGCCACCTTCGACGCGTTGTGCACGCATCCACCGCGGCACATCCTCCTCGACCGTTGCGGAGCAAATGACGCGTGTGTTGCCAAACGATACCAGCACCGAGCCGGTGGCGTGCGCGGCCACGTTTGGGATGAAAGAAATTGGGCGGAGCTGATCTACTTGGCGGCCATCGGTGCGTGTCATCTGGTGAGTCAATGCCAAGCTGCACATGAATGGCAAGCCTGTGCACTGGAGAAATTTTAATCTAACAAGAAATTACGATTGATTCTGTTAGGCGGCTTGCTACTTCACCAAGATTTGGAAATACGCCATCTGCCGTTGAGAAGTCCAAGCCCGTGGTGATGCGATTTGGCACGATCCACGTTTTCATGCCAGCGGCCTTGGCGGCGCGCAGTCCATTGAGAGAATCTTCGAGCACCAGCGTGTTCTGCGGGGCGACACCGAGGCATCGAGCCGCTTCCAAAAATAAGTCTGGCGCGGGCTTGATGCGCGGCGCATCACCTCGGCACACGACTGCTGAAAAATAATCGCGGAGTTTGATTTTTTCCAACCACGTATCCACCCATGCGTGCGATGAGCTGGAAACCACGGCACAAGGGACACGCATTGCCTGCAATGTGGCGAGACATTTTTCGGCACCGCTCATGGCGCCTTCGGGCTCAAGATCACGCATGATTTCTTGCTGCCTGTTCGCATCGAGCGCCGTCCAATCGAATTCGAGGCTGGTGAGTTCTTCTAACTGATTTTTGGGCGACCATGTCGCAAAGTCTGAGCCGATGCAGCGCGTGTAGTCGGCCAATTCAAGACGTTGGCCGTAGTCCTGATAGGTGCGGCTCCATGCCTGATAGATGGCCCACTCGGTATCTACTAAAACGCCATCAAAATCAAACATCACCGCTGCAATTTTCATCTCAGTGCAATGGTGGTTCTGAACGCGATCGACAAGAGTGAATTTGAGCTGTGGCGGCGGATTGCATCCGCCAAGCCGTTTTTTTTGCACGATTGGCGTGGCGGATGCAATCCGCCGCCACTGTGCTTCCGAAGAATGTGGGCAAGATGCCCACGCTCCTTGAGGGCGAGAGACGCGGACTCATTCATAACTTGGTGCAAGCAGGTGTGCACCGCGAATTCTAAGCTCAAAATAAAATGGTTGCCTTGCATCCGTGTCAAAGGAATGCCAGATTTTAGCGTTCAATCTCCATCCAACCATTTATGCCAAAAATCATCCCACTCATTAGTTCCGGCACGGCCGGGCCACTCGGAATTTTGCATTTGCCGCGGTTGTGGCAGAAGGCGTCGCTTACTGCCGCTGGCAAAAGCCATCCGGATTATCCAAGCTGTGCGCCGGGCTACGATCTGATGGTGCTTAGCGCCTTAAAGATCGATGCCGCGGCATTTACTCACTTTATCCAAAGCGAAAAACCGACCTATCCGCAGTGTGAAGCATGGATCATCGCTCGATGTGGTGGCTCAGTCGATGCCGCCGTGGTGGACGCACTGAATGCTGCCATCGTTGGTTACCATCACACCGACGATGTGCGCACCTCGATTCTCAGTGCGAATCACATCCCAGATGAAGGGAAAATTCTGGATGCGATCCAGCTCAATCAGCTCGATGACTGGCTGGCATTCCATCAACAAGAAATCGCCTAATTCGCATTTCTCATGCTCAGGCTGTGTGGGCTTGCCAATCCATCATGGCATTTCTTGCGCTTTCCATACTTTGTCTAACCGATCATTCTAAGGCCTAGCACGGTTGCACCATATGAACTCCCATCGGAGAGTTTCTACCATGCAAGCATCAAAAAAGCCTGATCCCGTAGAAGGAATCAGGCTTTTGAAATATAGTGCCTTCTCTCGATCAGTTCGCTGCGCGGCGACGAATGAATAAGCCAGATAAAGCAAGACTGCTCAAAAGCAGCGAGCTAGGCTCTGGGACGACGATGGCATTTATGTTAAAGTCGGATGCGGACCAAGCACGCTCCACATTGTTTGGAGGAGTAACGAATCCTGTCCTCCTAAGATCGGCAAGCGTGCCATCAACTACAGCACCAACTTGAAATGGAGCATTTGTGGGTATTGTTTGCCCAACTACAAAGCCTGGGAACCAATAAATACCATAACGAGTATTTATCAAGCTGTCGTCGAATGCAGCAACACCTTGGATGTAGCCTGGAATTCCACTGTCTAGATTATCAATAATTTTAAGCTCATGGATGATATTGCCACCAATATTAGTCCCAACGTTGAGAGCTTGCCCGCCAAAGGCTAATGCCAATGCAGATGCATTTGTTGGATTTGCACTTTGAAAAAGATTTGGCGTGTAGGTAAATCCGCCAGGAAGTGATCCGTTTTGATCATTATCAAGAATCATTGCAAAGACACCGCCGCCGGTAAGGATCGGGTTACCGCTTGCGTCATTCATCGCAAAATATTCATATTGCAGTGAAGAACCAGCAAATGCGTTTAGGCAAACTAAAGACAACAGACTAAAAGAGTAAATTAATGGTTTCATGGATTGTTTATAGTAATTACTTAATAAGTGGGAGTATTCAGCCAATGAGTAGTCACTCCGCCCAATGTAGGAGCTTTCCGCACGGTAATTGCAGCTCCTGCAGGAATGATAGCGGTATTTTGAGGATTGGTATCACCTTGAATTCTCCAATTTCCACCGAACGCAAAATAAGATGATGTTGGAGTTTTATTTAAGAAAGAACTGGGTGTGGCATACACTAAAAGTTCATCTTGGCGCCCACTTGCTGATATATTCGCGCTTTGAACAAAGGCACCCGATTCGAGAAGATTAAGCTGGTTGAGACGAAGTGGAATGGGACGTGGAATAGCAATATAGGAGTCACGTTTACCTGTCACATTGGTGGCCAAAGGAATCGTGAAAGGAGTGTGAACCACGTCACCAAAGCTCCTAAAAATTGTAGGACGTGTTACGCTCGATGGATGACTAATGCTCATGTGAGAATCCGGAAACAAAATGGTAGTCCCAAAATTGCCAGCTATGCCTTGCTTGCGCCACTCACCTCCAGTAATGTAAAATGTATCAACACCCGGCCGATCGATGCCTGTGCCAGTCAAGTTCGGCAAACCTAATTGAGTGCGGCGCTGACTTGCAGTAGTCCCCCCCGACGCAACAACCGCATGTCCATTAGGCACAAAGTTACCGGAGCCAGGAGGTGTCTCAGCCCAAGATGATGTTGCTTGAGCAGGTGGGAAGAGCGTAGCAAGCGTCCAATAACGAGCAATGACCAAAGAATTTCCATTGAGCACGCCAGCGAGATTGTCTCCATTCAAATTGATGGTGACGGTGCTTGCGGTGTTTGTGTCTGGCGAGGCGGTTAGGACATCATACCAGCGGCCATCGCGGGTGCCGCCGACGAAGCGCACGTAGTGGCCTGTTAGGCCGCCTGGGGTAAGGGTGCTGAGGTTGAGTGTTAGAGTGGCTTTGGAGCCGCTGACTGCCGGAGCTGCATTCAAACGGCAGGCGATGCTGCCTTGTGCTTGGAATGGCACGCCAACGATGGTGTCTGCGTTGGTTGGGCAGGTAATTCTGTTATACCCAACTGCACCAGTGGTGACAGTCTGCGCCGAAATGGCACTCACTGCGGATGCTAGGTAAATGGTCCAGAGAGTAATTTTTTTCATAATGTTTTCAGGTTTGAGATAAGAAGAGCAGGTTTTTTTTGTTTGACAATAAGTTTTTTCAAATTTTCAAACAAACGTGTAACACGCATTTTTTGAATCGTTAAGCCATCAACTATTTTTTGATGGTCGTCAAGGAAAGAATGGTTGCCCAAAAGAAAAAATTTTCAGCAAAAATTGAACATTCGCAATCTTTTGCACTCTATTTTAGGGAAGATGCGAATGAAAGTTCGTATCATCATGTAAGGGTGAACAGTAGTTGTTTGCATCTCTTTGTGAAAAATATTTCGCATGTGAGCAGTGTTGAACAACTTGGCCGCCGGGGTGGGTGCTCCGGCGGCCTATTTTTTTAATGGAAAAGTGACGCTTGGGGTGCATTTCTCAAACTCAAGGTGTGCTTTTCAAATGAAGGCTAGGTCAAAAGCGCGTTTTTTTAAAAACCATGTTCCCTAGTTGAAGGCAAATTTTTTGTATTTTTTTGCTTGCGCTAAATCGATCGTCTGATTGGGTGCGTGAATTGTTTTCTAACGAGAGCAGAAAAAAACGATCTCGGCACGCAATGAGCTGATGTCTAAACGTCCCAATCCTAAATTGCTCACCAGCCATGTTTCCAATCAATCAGCAGACCGACTCCCAAGACACAACCAGCGAATTCCATCACCCGTTGGACCGCCGGAAAGCGATCGGCTCTCTTGGAGTTCTGGGTCTCGGATTGATTGCAAGCGCGGCGCCAGCCCACGCTTTTTCATTTGGTAGGAAAACGGCAGAACGGCCTAACGTGACCGTCAATACCAAGCAGCCGAAACAGGCTAAGGTGTGCAACCGCATTGATTTATCGGGATTGCCAGCGGAGTGGGCATATCAGCAAGGCCCAGCACTTAAGGAATACACGCGCTACATCAGCAGCCTGAAGCTGAAGAACATTTCCACCGCCCAATTCATTTCCGCACATGCCAAGCAAAAAGGCTCCCTTTGGAATACCTTGCCGCCGAAGGTTTGGTGGTCCCGCATGGGCTACACATTGCGAGTGATTGACCGTATTTCCCAAGAAATGGGACAATCTGAGATAGAAGTTGTTTCTGCATATCGGAGCCCTAGCTACAATGCCCGTTGTGCAGGTGCGCGGCGGAATTCATGGCATCAAGCTAATGTGGCAGTGGATTTTGAAATGTCCGTCAGTGCGAGTCAAGTGACGGCAGCTTCGCGCAGCTTGAGAGACCGCGGATTATTCAAAGGCGGCATTGGTGGTTATTCTGGCTTCACACACGTCGATACGCGTGGCCAAAACATCAATTGGTAAGCAGCCAGGCTGATGTCAATTTAGGCTTGGGTGCGGTGATTGCACCACGCCCGCCAGCAGGTGAGAAATCCACTCGCAAAATCTTGTGGGTTCGCTGCAGTCCATGCGTTGATTTCTGCCACGGGAAACCACATTGCAGATTCAATTTCCGCGCACGGGAAGCGGATTTTTCCATCGTAGAAAATCTGATAGAGCGCGACAAATTCCCAACCCGTTTCGGCGCAAGGAGCCATTTTTTCCAAAGGCTGCAATTCGCCGTCATGGGCAATTCCCATTTCTTCTAACAGCTCGCGCCGCGCCGCTTCTGCGTAATTTTCCCCCGCATCGAGATGGCCTGAGACACTTGAGTCCCACAGGCCCGGGCAGGTATCTTTGGTGAGCGAGCGTTTTTGCAGCAGGACTTCACCTTTGGCATTAAAAACAAGGACGTGCACCGCGCGATGCCAGAGCGTTTTTTCGTGCACTTCACGCCGCGTCGCTTGGCCGATCACTTGGTCTTGCGCATCGACCACATCGAAGGATTCATCCGCTGACTGCGGAGTTGATTTGAGTGGATGGTCATCATAAGCGCGGGCGAGCTCGATCCATTGGCGCAAGGAAAGTTGTTCGGCGCGAGTGGTTTCAGAAATTTCTAACTGTTGGAAAATTTCGCTCCAGTTTGCCTCCTTGGGCAGTTGTTTTTTGAGTTGTTTGCGCCGTTGTGCAAAGCCGCTGCGGATGAGCGTATCGAAGTAGCGATCGTTGACTTGCGGCAGCTCATCGCCGCGTGGCATCAGCAGGGCCACTGAGGAATCAATCGTTGGTCGCGGGAAAAATGCTTCGGGCGGGACGTTGCGTAGGGGCTGAATTTTCCAATGCGCCTGCATCCGCAGCGTGAGGATGCCGTAATTTTTTGAGCCCGGCTCGGCGGCCAATCTTTCAATGACTTCCTTTTGCAACATGATCACCGCGCGATCAAATGGATGCGGCCTCGTCAGCAAATTTTTTAAAATCGCACCCCCGGAAGAATACGGTAAATTTCCTAAAAATTTCAGTGGGCGGTGTTTAAAAAGCAGCCTGCGATCCCACTTTGCGCCATCGGCGTGGTGAATTTCGACGGTCGGCTCATCGCGGTAGCGCTCGCGCAGAGCCGTGGCGAGACGCGCATCGAATTCGATCAAAATGAGCTTCCTCACGTGGCCGACGAGATGGGAGCTCAGCGCACCGGTGCCGGGCCCAACTTCGCAAACCGCGTCATGCGTATGAAGATCGAGTTGAGCAACAATCCACTTGGCCATGTTGGGATCGACCAAAAAATTTTGCCCTAACTGTTTGCTCGGCATGACTTGTGCCTGCTCAAGGTATTCACGAATTTCGCGGCCCGTCATATGCCCATGCATGACGCATCAGAGAGGATCTGGCAACACCGAGCATCGCGAATCATCGCAAAGCGTTGGCTCACTGGAAATCACCGAGAAATTTCTATTTCTCCTCCAAGGAAATCGAACTACCATCCGGCACCGCATTTGCTTAAGCATTACGAGTTCTCTCATTCATGGAAATTGTCTTTATTATTCTGGCGCCGCTGTTGGCGATTTTTTTCATCCCATGGTTGGCGCGTTTGGCGGATGGCAAGTGGATTGGCCCAGTAGTTTCGCTGGTGCCGTTTTCGATTGCGGCGTGGCTTACTTCATTTGCATGGCAGCAAGCGGATCCAATCGCTTTTTCCATGCCATGGCTGCCATCGATGGATGTCAGCTTGAGTTTTTTGTTAGACTCGACCTCGCTTTTATTCATCTGGTTGGTCAGCTTCATCGGCGGGCTGATTTGCATTTATGGTGGATCATATCTGCATGGCGATCGCCAACTGGTGAGGTTCTTTGTGATCTTGATGGTCTTCATGTCGTCCATGTTCGGCGTGATTGCGGCGGATGATGTGATTGTGACGTTTGTTTTTTGGGAGCTCACCAGCATCACTTCTTTTCTGTTAGTGGGCTACAAACATACGGAGGAAAAAGCGCGGAAGGCGGCACTCCAAGCATTACTCATCACTGGCGGCGGTGGTCTTGCTTTGCTCTGCGGCTTGCTGGTGACTGCTCAGATCACCGGCAGCACTCGGATTTCCGATTGGGTGACGCAGGCTGAGGTGATTGGCCAAAGCTCCAATTTTCCGCTGGCCTTGGGGCTCATTCTGTTAGGTGTTTTTACGAAATCCGCGCAATTTCCATTCCACTTCTGGCTGCCGGGTGCGATGGCGGCGCCCACGCCGGTCAGTGCGTTTCTTCACTCGGCCACGATGGTGAAGGTGGGCGTGATTCTGTTAGTCAAACTTTCCCCCGCCATGGCGCATACGGATTTGTGGGGTTGGCTTCTCACGCCATTTGGCGCAGCGACGATGCTGACGGGGGCCATCATGGCAATCATTCAAGAGGATTTGAAACGCCTTCTGGCCTATTCCACCGTGAGTGTGCTGGGCATGCTGGTGATGCTGCTCGGATTTGGCGATGCCTTCTCGCTCAAAACCGCGCTGTTCTTGGTTCTCGTGCACGGATTTTACAAAGGCGCGCTGTTCATGATTGCTGGCACCATCGATCACTCCACCGGCACTCGCGATGTGACTCGGCTCGATGGCTTGGGCAAAGTGATGCCCATGCTGGCGTTTGCTGCGGCGCTAGCGGCGTTCAGCATGTCGGGCGTGCCGCCATCGTTGGGATTCATTAGCAAAGAGCTTTTGTATGAAAAAAAGTTAGATGCGGAAAGTGCCCGGCTGCTGTTAGTTGTGATTGGTGTTTTCGTGAATTCGGTGGGCGTTGCAGTGGCAATGATCGTAGGCATTCGGCCATTTATCAAAACGGATAAACCGCCGCAGCACATTCACATGCCCGGCCGTGGCTTGGTCTGGCCGCCGACGTTATTGGCGGTGATTGGCATGGTCCTCGGATGCATGCCGAGTGTGCTCGATCGAATCTTGATCGCTCCAGCAGTGCTTGCGTTGGGCAGTGACCCGAAGTTGGCCAAGCTGACCTTGTGGCACGGATTCACCCCGGTGCTGGCGCTCAGTGTGCTCACTTTGTTGTTAGGTGTTGCGATCTACGCGATGAAGCACCGGATTCGCCGCTTCGATGATGGCATGTCTGGTTTCCATTGGCTCACGCCCAGCGGGATCTACCAGTTTAGTCTCAATGGCGTTCTTTCTCTCGCGGATCGCATCACGCGCTGGATTCAGCACGGCAGCTTGATCGGTTATGCAAAAGTCACCGTCGGCGGCGGCGCGGCATTGATCATTTACGCCATCATTTCTAGCGGATTTAAGTGGAATGCGGCGCCTCTTTATCAAGCCAGTTTTTTTGATACATTTCTGTTACTGTTGATGGCGGTTTCTTCGGTGGTCGTTATTTTTTCAAAAAGTCGCTTGATGGCAATCTTGGCGATGGGCGGTGTGGGTTACTCGATTTCTTTGTGGTTCGTCGCGTTTGGTGCGCCGGATTTGGCGATCACTCAATTGTTAGTCGAAACGCTCACCGTGGTGTTGTTTTCTTTGGTCATCTATCAGTTGCCGAAAATAAAAGTGGATGCCATTCGTAGTCCACAATGGGGTGTGATGTTCGTTTCGGTTCTATTTGGCATCGCCATGTGGGCGGTGAGCTGGACGACGATGCATGACCAATTGGCACCCTCAATCTCGCCAGGTTTGATCGAACGCTCGCTGGCTGAGGCGAATGGGCGCAACGTGGTGAATGTCATTTTGGTGGACTTCCGCGCATTTGATACGATGGGGGAAATTTTAGTGCTCGCGCTCGCAGGACTCGGCGTGGCGGCATTAATGGCTCGCAAACGCCACCAACTCTCCGGTGCATTTCCTTGCAGTTCTTTCAATGATAGCCTGCTGCCGACGGCCGTTCGGTTCATGGTTCCATTGCAAGTTTTGTTTTCGATCTATCTGTTAGGAAGAGGCCATAATTTGCCCGGCGGTGGCTTCATCGGCGGATTGGTGCTCGGCAGCGCGTGGGTCTTGCGCACGATGGTCAGTGGGCAGAGCAAGGCACCGCGCTATTTGGTCGAGTTGAGCGGCATTGGGCTGTTGGTGGCACTCGGCTCGGCGATATTGCCGTTGTTTGTAGGCCAACCATTTTTCACCGGCATGTGGTGGAAGGGCGAAATTTGGGTGCCCACTTTAGGCACGGTGAAAATCGGCACGCCTTTCACATTTGACGTGGGTGTCTATTTAGTCGTCGCTGCAGTTTCTGCTAGAATGTTGCTTGTTCTGTTAGCCTCACGCGATGCATGGGTTTCACGCTTAGCCAACACAAGATCATGATTTCACAACTCCTTCCCATCGTCATCGGCGTGCTATTTGCATGCGGCTGCTATCTGGTGATGCAGCGGCAATTGGTGCGTGTTCTGTTAGGTTTAATTTTGCTCGGCCAAGGTGCGAATTTACTGATTTTCTCAGGTGCGGGATTGACGCAAAACAATCCGCCCGTGATTCCGCCGGATGCGCTTACCATCGAGGGTGCAGCCGCCGATCCGTTGCCACAGGCGTTGGTGTTGACGGCAATTGTCATCGGCTTTGCGGTGCTTGCGTTCGCGATCGCATTGGTTTTGCGAACCTACCAGAAGTCCCGTAGCGGCGATATCAATACCTACACTCATTCAGAAGATTAATTCATGCCGGTAGATTCACTTTGGCTCTCCATACCGCTTATCCTTCCGTTTTTCGCGACGGCTGTGCTGCTCTGCCTTGGGCGTGCCAGTGAGCGGCTGCGCCTCGGGTTATGTGCGGTGACTTGTTTGATGATGTTAGCCGCTTCCGTGGTGATTCTTCAGCAACTTTCGGTGCAGCCGGTGATGGTGCTCAATGCAGGTGATTGGCCGGTGCCGCTGGGGATCACGTTGGTCGCGGATTTATTTTCTGCATCGATGGTGATCATTACGGCGTTGATTGGCTTGGTGGTTTCCATTTACGCAATCGGCGCGGGCACGGCGAGGTTTCGCGGCTACTTCACGCCACTGTTTATGGCAATGTTGTTTGGGGTGAATGGCGCATTTCTAACAGGTGATTTATTCAATCTTTACGTGTGGTTCGAGGTGATGCTGATGTCATCATTCATCTTAATTGCGCTGCCGGGTGGGCGCAGGCAGTTGCAAGGCGCGTTGAAATATTTAGTTTTAAATTTCATTGCCTCGTTGTTTTTCTTGATCGGCTTGGGAGTGCTCTACGGGTTGGTCGGCACGCTCAATATGTCCGACCTTGCTCTCAAGCTGGCAAACCATCCGGATCAGCTCACGGTGCGCTCGACGGCCGTTTTATTTCTCGTCGCCTTCGGCATCAAAGCTGGCATGTTCCCATTTTATTTCTGGTTGCCATCTTCGTATCATGTCACGCCGACTCCGGTGGCGGCGGTCTTCGCAGCGCTCCTGACCAAGGTGGGTGTTTACGCGCTGGTGAGAGCCTTTGCCTTGGTATTTCATGGTCAGCAGGAATTCATCGGCGACATTTTATTGCCGCTTGGAATTCTCACCATGCTCACCGGTGTGCTGGGCGCGGCGAGTCAGTTTTACATCCCGCGGATTCTTTCATTCCACATCATTAGTCAAATTGGATACATGGTCGTCGGTCTGGCATTTTTCACCAAAGCGGCGATGGCGGCGACGGTGTTCTACGTGCTCCACCACATTTTGGTGAAGGCCAATTTATTTCTGATAGGTGGCATCATCGGGCGCAAACTTGGCACGCAAGCGTTGAAAAAAACGGGCGGCCTCTATCAGCATGCGCCCGCTTTGGCAGTGCTTTTTTTGATTCCAGCAATGTCACTCGGCGGCATTCCACCACTCTCGGGATTTTTTGCTAAATTCGCACTGATTCGAGAAGGCATTGCACTTAACGCGTGGTTCACCGTTTTCATGGCATCCGCCGTGGGACTTCTCACACTTTATTCGATGATCAAAATTTGGAATGAGGCATTCTGGAAATCGCCACCGTCTGGGGAACCGATACGAATGCGCCCAGTTCCGTGGACCATGACCTTGCCTGCGATTGGGCTCGCGCTTTGCACTGTGCTCTTTGGATTATTTCCTGGCACCTTCTTCGCCTTCGCCGAGCGTGCGGCAGATCAGCTCATGAATCCATCGATCTACACCGAAGCGGTCTCAGGAAAATCGATGCCAACTCCCAACGCACCATGAGAATTTTTTACGCCATTTACTTCATTTTTCTCTACCTGTGGGAAGTGATCTTATCCACTTGGAATCTGATGTGTTGGGTGATGAAGCGCGATGTCAATCCGCAGTCATGTTTCGTCGATGTGCCACTCACCTTGCGTGGAGATTTTCCACGATTTTTGTTTGCCTGTTTGGTTTCGATGACGCCGGGCAGCCTGAGTGTGGCGCTCGATCCGGATCGGGGTGTGCTGTGTGTTCACCTGTTAGATGCGCCGGATCAGGGAGCAGCCATCGCTGAGATGAAATCCCGAATCGAAGCGCCTTTACTCCGAGTTTTTCCTAACCGCCATGCTTGAATCCATCATTTATCCTCTGTGTTTTGGGATGCTGGCACTTTCGTTGGTGTTGACCGCATTGCGTTTTTTCCGCGGGCCGACGGCGGCGGATCGTGTGTTGGCTGCGGACTTGCTTTCGATCATCGTCGGTGCCGCGATTTTGATTTACGCGATTTCTTCCGAACAAGCGGTTTTCCTCGATGTGGTGATGGTGCTGGGCGTGTTTGTATTTTTCGGCACGGTGGCGATGGCCCGAGCAATTTCTAAAAATCCGAATGCATGATTGATTTCATTACTGCCGCCTGTTGTTTGTTAGGGTGCCTGTCGATTCTGTTAGCATCGGTTGGGGTTTTGCGCTTTCCAGACTTTTTTGCGCGCACGCATCCGGCGACGAAGGCGAGTGCCTTTGGTTTGCTGCTGCTGCTGGTGGCATTTTGCGTGCATTTCCCGCAGGCCAATCAAATTGCTAAAGCGGTCTTTTCAGTGATTGCCGTATTTCTCACGTTGCCGGTGGCATCTCAGGCACTCGCAGATGCCGCGCGCAGTCGGAAATCGGAAGAGCAAGATCACTCAGCGGATAATGCCTCGCACTGAGCGATAAGCTGCGAGTAAGAAATTTTCCCTAACGCACCGACTCGCGGCAATCGATCTAACCGAATCGATTGGTGAATGCGGGCATAACCGGTAGCTTGTGCATTGTATTTTTCTAACAAATTTGCAATATGCTCCTCCGCAATCGGCGCCTCGTAGGCAAGTGCGAGGCGGTGGCCTGTGCGCCGATCTGGCAGTGGGATGACGGCCCACGATGAAGAGGGAGCATTGACGTTCGCCCATGCGGCAAGTTTTTGCTCAATCTGCCGTGGATCTAACAATTCTCCTAAAATTTTCACACACGCGTCCGTGCGAGTGATTGAAAAAAACTGGTTGTTAGAAAAGTCGCCGCAGTCTTGGGTTAAATAAAGCGGACCTGCGGGCGCAAAATGGATGTCTCCGCTGGAATCAATTTCCACAAATCCATGAAACAAGGCAGGACCGCCGATGGAAATGCGCATTTCATGATTCGTTTCCACTTTCCAATGCGGCAGAACCCGAAGCGGAAATGGCTGATAGATTTTTTCTAACGCATCGATTGATTGTGTGGCAATTTGTGATGCGGCCTCGGTCATGCCATAGCTCGCTAATACCGGCCAACCAAGCTCCCGCGCTGCTTGGCCCGTTGCAGAATCTAACAGGCCACCACCGACGACGACTGCGTTGAGCGATGCTGGCGCAGTGATTTGCTGGACCACCAAATCGTGGATTTGGGTAGGAACCAACGAGGTGTGCGTTGATTTCTCAGCATCTAACCAATCCGCGAATGCTCTAGGTTGCCAGCGTTGTTGAAACACCGCGAGTTGTGCACCTGTTAGATAAGCGCGGCAAGCGACGCCGAAGCCGCCGACATGATGTATGGGCAAAGCAAGAGCCCAGCGGCTTTGTGAGTTCACCCGTAAGTGCGCATTGACCGCGGCAGCGGAGTGGAGCAGCGCGGTTTTTTTAAGAGCCACCCACTTTGGCCTGCCGCTGCTGCCCGACGTTTGAAACATGACACAAGACTGCAACTCCTCGCCCGCGAAATCGCATGGTGGTTCATCGACGCCGAGCCAAATAGGCATCGCATCGCGCCAAAATGCCTGATGCATGATTAGAGCGGGGTCCATGGCAATGCGTGAAGTTGATCGTCAAAACCTAAGCCAGTGCCGGCAGGAACTTGGAAATTTGGCGACCATGGACCCAACGCTTCGGTAAATGCGTCCGGCTTGAATATCGTATGAGTTTGCAAGCCACAGGTGCCGAGCAAGTGCGGGAATTCCAGCGCGATCCGAGCCGCCTCCCATGCTGCGAAGGCCTGACCTAACGGATGATCCATGTAACTGGTCACGACCAATCGTTGCTGCGCTCGATCAGCCGCTTCGGCAAGCAACATCGGCTCATCCACCGCTGGTTTCACCACCAAAATGTGTGCCGAGTCACGACCAGGCGCAGCTTCGTGATCGACAGCCAATCGAATGCCATATTTCTGATAGATTGATCTCCACGGTCCATCCGCATAGGGGCAGGGGTCTTCGAGAAAATCAATTTTCGTGCGCACTTCAGACGGAATCGCATCGAGGAAATAAGCGACGTGCTCCGCATCGAGCGATTCATTAAAATCTAAGCGCCATGATAAATTGGAAAATTCCTTAGCCGCTTGTGTTAGAAATTCCGCTTCCTTTTTCAAATCTCTGCCACATTTGATTTTGATCGCATCAAATCCAGCCTCCACCGCGGCCGATACACTTTCTAACGATGCATCGGAAAGCGTGGCATGACTCCGGGGAATTTCCATTTCCTCGAATAATGATTCATCGTGCTCACGGGCCGCACGATCAAATTCGATGCAGCGCAACGCTCTGCGCACAATCGCCCAACGTCTCTCGCCAGCAAGATCTGTTAGGCAGCGATCGAGTGGTGGATCTCCCAACTCTGGCCATGGATGAATGCAGCCATAGCCACCATTTATTTCTAACAAAACTCCATCAAATGACATCCGATTTGATATCGCATTGACGAAGCGATTCGCTCGCAAGCGATACGGGGAAATCATGATGGGCATCTGAGGCATCGGTTGGTGAAGCAACATCGCTTGATCCTGTTTCAGATGCAATGCGTCAAATGATCGGCGATGAATGAAATCGAATTGAAGTGACATGTCCTCAGCCATGCAAGATTCCTCTGAACATGAATTGGCTGGGCTTCATCAATCGACTTACTGCGGCATTTCCACTTTGGATCATTCTCGGCTGTGGTTGGGCGTGGCTTCAACCGAGTGCCTGGATTTGGTTTAGGCCATGGATTGAAATTGGGCTTGGCCTCATCATGTTAGGCATGGGTCTCACATTGCGGGTGGCCGACTTCGCAGCCGTTGCTCGCCAGCCGAAGCTGGTGGCCTTAGGAGTGGCTGCCCAATTTCTAATCATGCCACTTTGTGGGTGGACGATTGCCCGCGTATTTGGTTTGGAAACTGGACTCGCCGTAGGTTTGATTTTAGTGGCCTGTTGCCCGGGTGGCACCGCCTCGAATGTGATTTGTTATTTAGCAAAGGCCAACGTGCCACTCAGCGTTTTACTCACGATGTGCTCGACCATCGTCTCGATTGTGGCCACGCCCTATCTAACACATTGGCTAGCGGGGCAGTGGATCAAAATCGATCCATTTGCCTTATTGCGCTCGATGGTGATTGTGGTGATGCTGCCGATGATTCTGGGCATTGCGATCAATTCGTGGCTATCGCGGCAGAAGCAGTCGGAAAAATTAGCACCGGTGATCGGAGCACTCGGGCCGCTCGCAAGCGCGGTGATTATCGTGCTCATCGTTGGCTGCATCGTCGCGGGAAAACAGCCAGAAATTGCCTCCGCGGCAATGCCACTTTTTCTATCAGTTTTTTTACTGCACGCCGCAGGTTTTCTGTTAGGGTATTTATTTGCATGGCTCTGCAGATGCGATGAACCCTTGCGGCGCACCATTTCGATTGAAGTAGGAATGCAAAATAGCGGGTTAGGTGCCGCACTGGCCACCAAGCATTTCCCACAGTTAGCGCTGGCACCGGTGCCGGCCGCAATTTCCGCAGTGTATCATTGCTTGATCGGCAGTCTGTTAGCCGCGATTTGGCGGCGAGGTTAAATCATCGATCAAGCCACTCACTTCATCACGCATCGATGGATTCGCGTGCTGCATGCGAATCAACAGGCGGCCCTCGCCCGCACGGCTGCCGGGAATGATGGCGCAGAGGAAGCGGGTATTTTGTTTTTCCAAGTCCCATGGATCATGTGGGCCTAACGATCTCCAGCCACGAAGGAGAAGAGAATCTAACACATCGAGGCGGGCCAATTCATTCACAAACGGCCTACTCATTTCTTCGATGGAACCATTTTTGCCCCGCTTATTTTTTGAAAGACTAGATTGCCATGAAAAGCGGCGGACTCTTGCCCACGAGCGCAAGCGAGGCTGTAACCAACGGATAAGGCCAAGCACCATCGCGGAAAAATCATTCGTAAAGTTTGCATGCAATGAGCGAGTGGGCTGCATGCGATCCGTAATGGATTGATATCCAGCGGTGCCCATTTCGCCATAATAGATGATGGAATCCGCAAAAGCACGCGTGGGGTCTCCATGATAAATGGTGCCCCGCCATAATGTGGTGCCTTTGTTAGAAAATTGCTGTGGATGTTTGGCAATTAGTAGGCGTTCTGCTCGCCCGTAGCCGAGCTGTTGGCGCAGGTAACCAATCAGCGTCGGGCGGCGGTCATGCCAGACGAATGCCGCAGGTGAAAATCCCATGCGGAAACCGGCATTGCTCAGCCGCCAACAAAAGTCCACATCGTCGCCAGCCGTTTCAAATGCCGAGTCAAAGCCGCCGATGCTGAGAAACGCGCTTTTTAAAACTGCGAGATTGCATCCGGGCAAATGCTCAGCCTCGACGTCATCTAACATCACATGACTCGGCGCTCCAGGTGCTGCAGTCACGATCGCTTGGCTCCACGATTCCGGGTCAGGTGGTAAATTCGGCCCGCCGATTGCGTGCCAGCCGCCTTGGGAAAATTTTTCCCGAAGGCCGTGCAACCAAAGCCGATCCGGGCGGCAATCGTCGTCAGTAAAAGCAAGAATTTCGCCGGATGCCGCCAAGGCACCTGCATTACGCGCCGCACTCAGGCCGCTCGCTGGTAGCTCGATGATCTTGGCGAACGTCGCGTGCTGGCGCAACCAATCTGCCGTGCCATCACTCGATCCGTCATCAACGACAATCACTTCATAGTTGCCATCATCTAACATTTTTACCGCATCGAGACATGCAGGCAGTCGCAGGCGGCCGTTGCGTGAACAAATGATAAGAGAAATTTTCTCTTGGGAGGAAAATTGTTTTGGAGTGATTTTCTGATAGAATGAAAGTGCTGGCTTGGGATTTCCGCTTCGATCTAACAGTCCAAAATCCCAATCGAGCACTGCCTCGCTGCGGTTCCACCATCGATCACTCCATGCATAGGCGAACATGCCGACGTGTTGATGATCGATGATTGCTTGAGCTGCCCAGCGCAAGGTTTCGGCTTGTGCTTGGAGTCCATTGCGGCGGCTATCTAAACCAAATTCAGAAATCACGACCGGACGATCTCCCGCGAGATGATGGATGCGCGGCAAGTAACGGCGCAGCGCGTCCTCATTTTCCAAGTAGAGATTAAGCGCGGTGAAATCTGCATTTTCCGGCTCAAGATATTCAGTGCTCGGATAATTCGCATACGCAAAAAGAAGATCCGGCGCACAGGCGCGCCCTGCGGCAATCAGCTGCTCCAAGGCCAAGCGCACGCGGTATGGACCCATCCAACGCACGAGATCACTAGCGATTTCATTGCCAATGAAAATGCCGGCTAGAGCAGGATGATCCGCAATTTCGCGCAGTGAAGTGGTGAGTTGAATGACTGCCGCGCTGAGGTGCTTTGGTTCTGTTAGAAAATCGGTATTTTGTTGCCAGTTTAGCCCGCCGAAGATGCGTAGTCCAAAATTGTGCGCCTCATCTAACATTTCTTGAGTTGGCATTTCATACAAACGAATCGCATTGATGCCGACTTCGGTCATCAGCGAAAAATCGTTTGAGAATCGTTCCGGCCAGCCGCCGGGGAATGGACCATACGTGATGCCACGCAAGGTCACTGGCTGGTCAAGCTCACGGAAAAACTTTCCATCACACCGCCAGCGAGTTATCTTCTTTTTCAAGGCCACATCAAAATGATAGCGAGTGATCCACCACTGCCCCAAGCGAAAACCGCCATCTGTTAGATAACTTCAGGCGGCCTAAATCCTTCTCGGTAATTGCAGCGCACGAGGGTTGCGCTCGCTTCTTCGTGATTCGTAAAGCGTAGGTTAGCGCGATCCCAGCGTAGTTCTTGATTTGGAAAACGCGCAGCCCGCACTGCGAGAATGCCTGGCTCGGTGATGCGAATGCCATCGCGGAATGGACTGCGCACCTTATCGATCGCACCGATGCAGCCATCGACCCATTGATGCCAGTGGTTGATTTCTGGAAACGCGGGCAATCCGGGCATTTCCAAGCCAAGAGTCATTTTCCCATCGCGCCAAATTTCCAACTCACCATCGACGGCGAGAGCGAGGATGCCATTTTCACAAACCACCAGCGTCATGTTGTCATTCGGAAATTCTCCGGCAGGCAGGCCAAGTGAGGCACGCGATGTGGCTTGGCCGGAATCGCTAAAATGGATAGGGAAAATTTTGTGGGCAAAATTCGGAGAATCCACCTCATACGTCAACGTCGAGCGGCATGGATGATAATGGAACATCGGCTTTTCCGCCGCCGGCGCGGAAGTTAGCACAGCGATGGGTGATTTAAGTTCATCGTAGCCGTAAAAAAGCACGTCGAGCACATGACATCCCCAATCACCTAGACCATTGCTGCCATAATCCCACCACGAACGCCAGACGAGCGGCTCAATGCCCACGCGATAGGGGACTTTCGGCGCCCCGCAGAGCCATAAATTCCAATCGAGCGCCGCAGGTGGCTCACTCGGCTCGGCTAGAACACGATCGAGATTAAAATAATCGCGATGATTCGGCGAGCTGACCCAAACGTGTGCGGAAATCGCTTTTCCAAGCACGCCACTGCGTAAAATTTCCACAGCCGCGCGGCGTCCGGGAATTGCAATGCGTTGATTCGCCATTTGCGTGCAAAGCTTAGGGCGGGCATCAAGCGCGCGTTCTAACATTTGCAACTCTTCTAACTGATGGACCAACGGCTTCTGGCCATAGACGTGCTTGTGATGCAGCATTGCCATGAGCATGATCGATGCGTGGCTGTGGTCTGGGGTTGCGACGACGACTGCATCAAAACGGTCTCCATATTTCGTAAATGCTTCGCGGTAATCTTTACACGTAAACGCAGCGGGGTGCTCAAGCGCAGCACTTTCCAAAGCGATGGAATTCACATCGCAAAGTCCCGTGATCTCAGCGCGTGGGTGCGAAGCGACGTTGTGCCTGTCCGCCGTCCCAATCGAGCCTACCACGCCAATGCACAGCACACGTAATTTCTCAGCAGGTTGGCTCTCTACGCCATGTGCCGCAGCTAGCATCGCTAACGAAGCGGCTCCCGAAGTTTTGATGAAATGGCGGCGATCGTGATTTTGCGTCATAAAGTGAATACGTTGGCGACTCTGGTGTATTTTTCAACCGATCAACTGATAGCGCTCACGAAAAATTTTCATGGCGTGAAATTGGCATCTTGTGTTTATTTGCCATCGCATCACTCATTCCATCGCTATGAACCGTCGAAATTTTCTAAGCACCGCCGCCGCCGCTTCCGCTGCCAGTTTGATTGGATGCTCCAAAACAGAAGCATCTGAACTCCGTCTTTACACATGGGCAGATTATATTGATCTCACGCTCGTTGCGGCGTTTGAAAAAAAAATGGGCTGCAAAGTCTTGATCGACACCTTCGATTCGAATGAAGCGATGTTTGCAAAATTGAGTGCCGGTGCCACTGGTTACGATTTGCTCACGCCATCTTCTTACATGATTAAAGCCATGGTAAGAAAAGATCTCCTGCAACCGATCCAAGCCGCAAAAGTTCCGAACTTGAGCCACGTCGATCCGCTCTATTTAGCGCGAGCACTCGATCCCAAAATGGAATTCTCGGTGCCTTACATGATGGCCTGCACCTGCCTTGCTTGGCTAAAAAGCAAAGCCCCTGTCGGCACGGTTGCGACCTACGAATTGTATTTAAATGAAGCGCTCAAAGGACGCTCCACATTGTTAGATGACATGCGCGAAGTGTTAGGTGCCGCCTTGCTCACGCTCGGCTTCAGCTTGAACTCGGCCGATCCGGCGCAGCTCGCTCAAGCCCGCGATCTCGTGCGCAGGTGGAAGGCAAATATCGCCAAGTTTGATAGCGAGCAATACAAAGGCGGAATCGTCTCAGGAGAATTCCATCTCGTGCAAGGATACCCGAGCGATTTACTCCAAGTCGCCGACGAAAATGCAGACATCGCGCTCGGCATTCCCAAAGAAGGATCCGCTTTTACCTGCGATGATTTTTGCATCATGAAGACATCGGCACAGAGCGATCTCGCGCATGCGTTTATCGATTTTTTCACGGATCCACACAACGCCGCTCAGAACATGCAAAACATTGCGTGTCATGCGCCTAACAAAACCGCGTATCCTCTGCTTACGGAAGACTTCCGCGGCAATGAAGCATTGTTTCCAGCAGACGAGGTTTTCGCAAAATGTGAAGCCACTGACGATCTTGGTGATGCTCTCTCGCTGTGGTCCAAGACATGGGATGAAGTCAAAGCCTCATGAAGCGCGCCTGTTTGATTTGTGCAGCTTTGGCGCCGATCATCGCCGCTCTCGGTGCCGAGACATCATTGCAGGTAAAAGCGGATGAAGGCGGTTTGCGCAACTACGAGATGCGTAGTAAAAAACCGTTGCGCGACAATTTGCCAGCGGACGGAGTGATGAATTTCAAGGAACATGCAACGGATCCACGGCTTTATTCCGGAAATGATGCGCTCGATGTCGCTCACGCACTGGCCTGCCATGAGGCGCGACTCAATGCGGTGGATTCGATCCGCGATGGGGCGTATCAAGAGGGTGCGCCGATTCCACTCAATGCTTATCAGACAGGAGAAAAATGGACGTATGTGTGGACTCGCGATCTTGCATATTCGTGTGATTTGGGTCTCGCAGCGATGGATCCGCAGCGGGCAATTGATTCGCTGTTTTTCAAAACATCTGGGCTAAAAGATGGGCTGCATGGAGGCGCTGAGAAGCAAATCGTGCAAGACACCGGCTCGGGCGGGAGTTGGCCAGTTTCGAGTGATCGAGTTATTTGGGCACTTGGCTTGAGGTCCACTATTTCGCTGTTAGAACCGACTCGGCAGAAAGAAGTGGCAAAGCGAGCGCTGCCAATTTTGTTAGGCACTCTCGCTCAAGATCGCCAAGTATTACTCGATCCGAGCGATGGACTTTATCGTGGTGAGCAATCATTTCTAGATTGGCGCGAGCAGACCTATCCAGCGAGTGCGGCGCAGGACGTGGGGCCCATCGCCGCGAGCAAATCACTCTCTACCAACGTCGCATTTCTCATCGCCATGGAAACGGCAGATCGATTGGCACAGTTTATCGGTGAGCCGCTACAATTCACCGCGCAGGCAAGCGAATTGAGGGCCGCCATCCAGCGTGAATTTTATGATACGCAAGCAAAACAATACGCCGCCATTCTGTGGCAGGATTCGTCTAACAAGCAGCGGTTATCGCGCCGCGATTTGTTAG
Organism: Verrucomicrobiota bacterium; assembly: GCA_004294095.1. Taxonomy (GTDB): domain Bacteria; phylum Verrucomicrobiota; class Verrucomicrobiia; order Verrucomicrobiales; family Akkermansiaceae; genus Luteolibacter. Next base: position 11,255 of record RDZR01000030.1, on the reverse strand, counting down.
GAACATGCCTTGCCATTCTCGAAGGTCTGCCGAGCAAAGAACAAGCGATCGAGATGCTATCAAATTACCCGATCGGCCCGCATGGCCCGCCGGTGGTGAGCCCGCAAGAGCCGGGTGTTCCGATTTACCATAATTGTGGTATTTGGCCATTTGTCACCAGCTACTGGGTGCGTGCTGCTGCTGCAAGTGGCCACTCGGCTGCTGCGGCGGCTGGGATCGATTCGATTCTCAAGGGAATCACGGAAAATTTATCCAACATGGAGAACTTTGATTTCGTCACAGGTGCTGCGATGGCTTCGCACAACGGCATCGAAGGGCCAGAGGTGAATTCAAGGCGGCAATTATGGTCCGTGGCTGGCACGCTTGGCATCTTTCATGACGTTCTTTTCGGTCGGCAAATCCGGCTCGAAGGAATTCGTTTTTTACCCAAGTTTCCTGCTGAGCAATTGCCTCGTTTTCCTCAACGTGTGATCCAATTACGAAACTTATCGTATCATGGAAAAATCATCGATGTGGAGTTAGAATTGCCAGAAACGGCTCCAAGCGGCGGCATGTTAGAAATTGAGAAGATGAGCCTGAATGGATTAGAGATCGATCCGCAGGCATGGCAAACGAGTGCGCAATTGTCTGCAAAGAACACATGGATAATCACGCTCAAGGCGGGATCATCCAAACCTTTTCCACTGCGGAAAGTAAATCCGTTAGATGATTTTGCGCCCAAAACTCCGCGTTGGGATGGTGTTGGAGTCACTCTCCAAAATGGCAAGGTGACGGTCCGTTTTTCGCATGATCAGCCGATGCAGCACCACTTTCGGGTCTTTCGCGATGGCGTGATGATTGCTGCCGATCTCGACGCTCTCACTTGGCAAGATCCCGAGCCCGGAAGTGCTGAACGGCTGCATGCCTACGCGGTGGAAGCGATCGATCAAAAATCCAAACTCATTTCTCATCCAACTCCCAGCCGCCGGTTAGAAATCGAAGGACGGCGGCATACTTTGGGAATTAAAGATGCAGAAACGACTGGTGGGAAAATCATTCATGAGTCTCATCTATCCGATTGGGGCAAACCGGAAGACGTAGCCACTTTCAAAGCATTTCAACCGAAAGTGGACGGTTGGCATTTATTGCAAGTCGCCTTTGCCAATGGCCACGGACCGATCAACACCGGCATCAGTTGCGGGATTAAACGCCTCGATGTGCTGAATGGTGCCAACGGCTCAGTCATCTCTACTCACGTGATTGTCATGCCTCAATCGGGCGATTGGAAGCGCCGTGATCTAACAACTCCGATCCGCATGCAGCTCGATTCTAACATTTCCTATCAGTTCCGGATTCGAGCGGATGAATGGACGCGAAACATGAGCGCCCTCTCTCACAATGAACGCTACACCGCATTTCCCGGAGGTGGTAAAATGGCCAATCATTACGTCGATCTATACGGGATCGAGCTACTGCAGTTGCTGCCAGATTAATCGAGTAAATTTGCGATGACGGCCAGCAATGGCTTGCGACCATCCTTGGATTTCACCGAGGTCACAATTGCTTGCGGACTCGGCAAACGATGCTCATCCAAACTTGTTAGAAATTGCTCCACCGTTTCTGTTGTTTTGCGCGCGCTTTGTTTATCCGCCTTGGTGAAAACCAACGTATGCGCAACTTGCAGTGGCGCGAGCCATGCGAGAAACCCGAGATCGATCGCTTGTGGGGGCAGCCGCGAATCGATCAGCACAAACAAATGCCGCAGTCCGCTGCGTTGCTGAATGTAATCTGCCGCGGCTCGATTAAATTCTGATTTTTTGCTGAGTGCCACTTTCGCAAATCCATATCCGGGCAGATCCACAAGTGCCCATGTGGCATTGATTTCAAAGAAATTCAACTGCTGGGTTTTCCCCGGCGTTGCCGAAACTTTCGCCAAACTTGAATGGCCTGTGAGCATGTTGACCAATGATGATTTCCCAACATTGGAGCGACCAATAAATGCGAATTCTGGCAAATTCCATTGCGGGCATGATGCCACATCGCATGCACCCATCTTAAAAATAGCAGAACGAATTTTCATTTTGTTAGAACTCACAGTGACCGGGAGTGCGCGCGAATGGAATCACATCGCGAATGTTCGGCATCCCGGTGACGAACATCAAAAGCCGCTCAAAGCCGAGCCCAAATCCCGCGTGCGGCACACTGCCGTATTTCCGCAAATCTGCATACCATGAGTAAGTATCGAGATCGAGGTGGTGGTGGCGCATATTTCCTAACAAAACATCGAGCCGTTCTTCCCGTTGGCTACCGCCGATGATTTCGCCAATCCCTGGAACTAACAGATCCATGGCCGTGACCGTGCGGCCATCGTCATTGGTGCGCATGTAGAAGGGTTTGATTTCTTTCGGGTAGTTAAAAACCGTCGTCGGCTTTTTAAAATACACTTCGGTAAGCCAGCGCTCGTGTTCTGATTGAAGATTCAGGCCGTAACTCACCGGATAGTGAAATGCTTGTCCGCTTTTTTCTAACAATCTAACAGCATCCGTGTAGGAGATGCGTTCGAAGGCTTGGCTGGCGACCGATTCGAGGCGCGTGCGCAACGTTGGATCGATGAATTTTTCAAAAATTTCCAAATCACCATCTTGGTGGTTAAGCGCGTGTTTGACCAGATGATTGATCATCGCCTCAGCCAGCTCCATATCGCCTTGGAGATCGCAAAAAGCCATTTCAGGCTCGATCATCCAGAACTCCGCCGCATGCCTCGATGTGTTAGAATTTTCAGCCCGAAAGGTTGGGCCAAAGGTATAAATGTTAGAAAGCGCGGTTGCAAATGCTTCACCTTCCAACTGGCCGCTGACTGTTAGAAATGCACGCTTGCCGAAAAAGTCTTCCGCATCATGCCCCATGCGATCATTCGGTAAAGTGGTGACGCGGAACATCTCACCCGCGCCCTCGCAATCACTGGTGGTGAGAATCGGCGTGTGGATGTAGAAAAAATCGCGCTCTTGAAAAAACTGGTGAATCGCAAACGCAAGTCGGCTGCGGATGCGGAACATCGCACCGTAAAGATTCGTTCGCGGACGCAAGTGGCCGATGCTGCGCAAGAATTCGTGGCTATGGCCTTTTTTTTGCAACGGGTAGTCTTCCGGTGATTTACCTAACAGCCGCAGTGAGCTTGCTTTGAGCTCCCATCTTTGGCCCGCCGCGGGCGATGGCGTGAGGCATCCCTGCACGTGGATCGATGCGCCGACGGTCATTTGCCCGATTTCCTCAAATCCAGAAATGCCGGCATCCGCGACGATTTGCAAATTTCCCAAACAACTTCCGTCATTCAATTCGATGAATGAAAATCCCTTCGCATCGCGCCGCGTGCGGACCCATCCGGCGACTTGCAAGTCCGCACTTGCTTCGGTGCGTGAGAGGACGTGACGGATGAGCGTTCGCATGGCGATGACTAACTGGCTTTGTTAGCCTTGTCAAAGCGATGGCGGAATTTTACGTGTCGCCACATTGAGCCAAGTAGAATGCACCGGGATGAAAAAACTATCTGAGTCATGAGTCATGCTAGCAAAGTAGAGTAGATCGAAACAATTTTCGTGCCGACACTTTAATATTTGTATGGTAATTTGAAGGTTTTATTCACCGTCAACATCTGCTGGTATTCGTTCATACTTGTGTATCGCTCACTGCAGACACCAATGGAAACCGCACTCCTAAATAAACTTCGCGCTTACCTCCACAAAAACGAGGCGGGTTCTGCGGTCAACATCATCAACGACAAGCTCACGCTCTCGGTCTTCTCTCTCTTGGAATCCAGCCTTGAGCGCGTGGACTCCATCCACCTCTTGCTCCGCGACAAGGAGGTGTTCCTCCCCGTCGGTGAACTCGCACGGGAATTCGAGATCAACCCAAACGACGCGCTCTTCAACGCCTACGACATTACCCAAAAAAACAAACTCCAGCACTTCGAGCAGGCCCGGCAGATGGCCGCCTTCATCCGCTCCCACGTCGACATCCGGCGCACGACGCCCGTATGTAAAATCAAAGGCAACATCCTCCTCGTCGATGCGGACTTCATGATCCAGGGGTCCTCCTCCCTCGAACTGACCGCCCAGAACACACGCACCGGTCATCACAACATCAACTTCGACAGCATCATCAGCGAGTCGATGGACAAATCCCAGATCGAAGCTGCCCGTCACAAATTCGACATGATCTGGAACAACCCGGATCTCACTTTCGACTACAAAGAGGAAATCCTGACCAGGCTGCAATCACTCTACAAAGAACACTCACCCGAATTCCTCTACTACTTTACCCTGAACGAACTCTTCGGACACCAGCTTGACCAAGGCATCGCCCGCTTCGAGCAAGACGCGTTGGACTTCAAGCGCACCGCCATCTGGAACATGCTCTACGATTTCCAGAAAGACTGCGTCCTTTCCGCCATCCAGAAAATCAACAAATACAACGGCTGCATCATCGCCGATAGTGTTGGACTCGGAAAAACCTTCGAGGCATTAGCCGTCATCAAATACTTCGAGTTGCGCCAAGACAACGTCCTCGTTCTGACCCCACCAAAACTCTACGACAACTGGAATTCCTTCCGTGGTGCCTACAAGGACAGCACCCTGAACGAGACATTCCACTACAAGATCATGTTCCACACCGACCTCTCGCGCACGCGAGGGGATTCACGCAGTGGATTTGACCTCTCCCGTTTCGACTGGGGGAAATTCGACCTCGTCGTCATCGACGAATCCCACAACTTCAGAAACCGCGTCGAAAAAGAAGAAGGCTTCACACGTTACCAACGCTTGCTCAGGGAGGTGATCCAACAAAACCAAAACACCAAAGTTCTTCTTCTCTCCGCGACACCCGTCAACAACTCCCTCACCGACCTGCGCAACCAAATCAGCATCATCACCGCCGACAACGATGCTGCATTTGAAAACGAGGGTATTCACAGCGTTCAAAACACCCTTCAACAAACCACACGCGCCATCAACGCTTGGAACGAGAGCGAACCCAAAATCAAAGCCGAACTGCTCGATGCCATCCCATCCGACTTTTACAAAATTCTTGAACTTCTAACAATATCCAGAAGCCGCAAGCACATCACCGAGCACTACTCATCCTCGGACGTCGGCCCGTTTCCCACAAAACTCAAACCCGACACCTACACCCCATACATCGACTCTCGCCAAGAGCTTCTCGACTTCAAGAACACCAACCTTCGTCTCGAAGAGCTGCTTCTCGCCGTTTACATCCCGATGAAATACATCAAGCCGGAGTTCCGCGCTTACTACCGGGAAAAATACCAGACCACCTACAACAATAAAGTCATCTTCAGCCACGAAGACCGCGAATTCCAAACCGCGAAGATGCACCGCTTCAACCTCTTCAAACGCTTGGACAGTTCCGTGGCAGCATTCCACCTGACCCTTCAACGTCTCACTCAAAAAATCGACGCGTTCATCAATACCCTCCAAAGCCAGGACGGCGACATCAGCGCCGAATACATCGAAGACGCTGAAAACCCCGAGGATGAAGCCCCCGGCCTCGACTACAAATACGACATCAAAGTCTCCCACCTCATGGTCGATGAATACCTGCGTGATCTCAACGCAGACCGCCATCTACTCACCGGAATTATCGCCGACGCGAAAGCCATCCTCCACGAAAAACGCGACCACAAACTCCACACCTTACGCGGCCTGATCACGGAAAAGATCACCGCCATGCCCTACAACCCCGGCAACCGGAAGATCCTGATCTTCTCGGCCTTCGCGGACACCGCCCTCTACCTCTATCAGGAACTCGCCGCCGACCTCAAGGCAACCCACGACCTCACCACCGCGCTCATCTACGGCTCGGATACCCCACGGGTGAACAACCCCAAAGTCGCTCCCACATTCCACAACGTCCTCTCCGCATTCTCCCCACGTTCCAAACTCCGCCGTGAAATCCCCGCCACCGAACAGGTGGACATCCTCATCGGAACCGACTGTATCTCTGAAGGCCAGAACCTTCAGGACTGCGACTGCGTCATCAATTACGATGTCCAGTGGAACCCCGTCACACTCATCCAACGTTTCGGGCGTATCGACCGTATCGGCTCCACGAACACCCAGATCAAAATGATCAACTTCTTCCCCGATCTGGATCTCAACGAATACCTCAGCCTCGAAGAGCGCGTGAAACGCAAAATGATCGGCGTGAATCTAACAGCTACTGGGGGAGAGAATGACCTCAGCCCGGAAATGAACGACATCTCATTCCGTTCCCGCCAACTCGCCCGTCTCAAGGACGAAGTCATTGAATTGGAGGATGCCAACGAAAACCTATCGCTCACAGATCTCAACATGAACGACTACCTTCATGAATTGAGCGAGTATCTCAAGCACACCTCGGAAATCCGCCAGACACCCAGCGGTATCTACTCGATCACCCACGCACCGGAAGATTCTGATAGAAAACACGGCGTCCTCTTCTGCTTCAAACACCGAAACCTCGCCCAAAAACCCAAGAGCGATAGCTCCCTCTACCCATACTACCTCGTTTACGTTTCCGACCAAGGTTCCGCGCCCATTGGCAAAGGGCAAGCCCGCGAACTCCTGAAATTCATGCGCCGATCCACACGCGGCCAAAGCACACCGTTCCCGGAACTCGTCAGTTCCTTCCTCGCTGAAACCAACCACTGCAAGGACATGTCCGCATGCTCCCAGCTTCTCAACCAGGCCATCGAATCCATCCAAGGCCACGAGGCCGCCCAATCCGAATCCACCGTCTTTGACTTCGGCGGCTACGATAACCCCTTCGCGGGACAGGACATGGACGACTTCGAACTCATCTCCTTCCTCGTCCTCCGCTCATGATCGACCTCCCCGAAACCTGGCGCGTCGAATCCAACGGCAAACGCCTCAATCTCAAATCCTTCACTCCGTCCACACTGCCCACGGCGCAACGCGCCCGCCTGCGCAAAATTCTTCGTAAAGCCACACTCACCCACCAACTCACAGGCACGGACATCCCATCGCTCATCACCGATGAATACCGCTGCCAAGCCATTATCTTCCTCGACATCGAACTCACCGATCTTCGCCAAGCAGACTTCGCAGCTCGCACCATCCAGCCCCAGATGAAGGAGCACGCAGTCCTCCACCTCCGCGACGGCAGCGGGCGCTTCGCCCTCTCCTTCGCCCACAAACGCCTGAGCCTTACCGAAGAAAACGCCGTCGTCGTCACCGACTCCTATTGCACAGAAATTCACGCTGCCGCCGCATCACTCGCACCGCTCCGTCACACTGCGCTAATCAACCGACTCAACAAGCGCGACCACTACCTGGAAGCCATGGCCAAAGCCTTCCTCCTCGATCACCCCAAGATCTTCATCGGCGCACCCCAGCTATTCGATACCAAGCTCTGGTTCCACGGCCCCACCATCCTTGCCCTGTTCCGCGCCCTCACCGAACTCCAATCCCTCAGAACCAAAAAAGACCGCACCCGTTCCCTCGCCGAAAAAGCCACCCTCAACACCGCCATCAAAACCGCCATCGAAGCAATAAGGATGAAGGATGAAGGATGAAGGATGAAGGATGAAGGATGAAGGATGAAGGATGAAGGATGAAGGATGAAATCTTTTGAAATCAACACCTCCGTCTTCCTTTCGTGTTCTTCGTGTTTTTCGTAGATAAATATCCCCCCGACCCAAACTCTCCATGATAAGCACAACACATTTTACCTATCTCACCCTAATAAGCCCAAAAACTTCCCTCCCTCTCTCAACTTTCATCATTCATCCTTCATATTTCATAATTTCTTGTGTTACTGTGAAACCGTGATACACAAAATTTATGAAAAATATCACCCTCTCCCTCGATGAGGAAACCTACCGCAAGGCGCGCATTGCCGCCGCCCGGCGCGATACGTCCGTCTCCTCCCTCGTGAAACAATACCTTCAGACCCTCGCGGCCACCGAGACACTCAACGAAAAACCCGCGCCCGAGCTGGACACCTTGCTCGCGGAAATCGCCAGCCGCCACCCCGCCTTCTCATGCCGTGATAACCTATCCCGCGAAGCCCTCTACGAAAGCCGCCGCTGATGACCTTCGTCGATACCAACATTCTCCTCTACGCAATCTCCACCCAAAGCGAGGAAGCTGAAAAAAACCAAAAGGCCAAAGCAATCCTGAACGACCCAAACCTAACCCTCTCAGTGCAGGTGCTCCAAGAATTCTATGTCCAGGCCACACGACCCACCCGCACCGACCCTCTGACCCACCAAGAGGCCACCGCACTCATCCAATACTGGCTGCGACACCGCATCGTCCCACTCACCGTGCAGATCATGCAGGATGCCCTCGACATCAAAAAACGCTACCAGACTTCCTACTGGGATGCCGCCATCCTCGCCGCCGCAGCCTCCGCGGGCTGCATTGAGCTCTTGTCCGAAGACCTCAACCCTGGGCAAAACTACGACACCGTTCGTGTCATCAACCCATTTTTGAAAAACTAACTCCATGCCTGACTACCCGAAAGTTCCCCAACAAATCTCCGATCCCATTTCGGAAAACCTCGCCAAACTCAGCGAACTCTTCCCAGCCGCCGTGAAGGACGGCGGGCTCGACATGGAAGCTCTTCGCGCCGAACTCGGGGACTTCGAGGAAATCAAGCCCGGAGACGAAACCTACGAACTGAACTGGGTCGGCAAACAGGCGGCGAAGAAAGAAGCCTTTAAGCCGCTGCTCGGCAAAACACTCGCGCTCAAGGACGATGGGATAAACAGCGAGACCACGCAGAACATTTACATCGAAGGTGACAACCTCGAAGCTCTGAAACTTCTCCGACAGAATTACTATGGAGAGGTGAAAATGATCTATATCGATCCGCCATACAACACAGGGAAGGACTTCGTATATAGAGACAATTTCACAGCGAAGAGAGAGGAAAGTGACCAAGAGGAAGGAACGGTAAATGAAGAGGGAAAACGGTTGGTTAAAAACGAAAAAACCTCCAATCGATTTCATGCCCGTTGGCTGGACATGATGTATCCTCGGCTCAGAGCAGCGAAGGACTTACTCAGGGATGACGGAGTAATATTAATTAGCATCGATGATGCTGAAATTGATAATCTAAAAAGACTCTGCAAGGAAGTCTTTGGGGAAACCAATGAATTAGCCACATTGGTCTGGGATAAAAATAGAAAAAATGATGCACGCTACTTTTCCGTAGGCCATGAATACATGGTAGTTTATGCTAAAAACCCGGAACTGCTTCGCATTCAGGATGTAGTATTTAGAGAGCCAAAATATGGAATTGAAAAGGCCTTGGAAATCTATCTGAGCCTAAAAGAAGAACATGGAGATAATTACGACCAAATCCAGCAGGAGTGGAGAAAATACTTTAACGTGATTCCTGAAAGTGATGAATTCAAAAAAATTGGCAGGTTCTCAAAAGTCGGACCCAAAGGGCCATACCGAGATGATGGTGATATTTCATGGCCTGGCGGCAAAGGTCCTCATTACGAAGTAACGCACCCTGTGACAGGAAAGCCTTGCAAGCAACCTAAAGGAGGATGGGTATATCCAACTAAAGCAGGCTTTGACGCCGCAGTGAAATCAGGAAGAGTAGTCTTTGGAGAAGATCACACTACAATGCCGAGACAAGCCAGATACCTATTTGATGGTGAAGGCCAAGTAATGAGAAGTGTTAATTTTAGTTATGCCCAAACGGCAACTATGGAATTCGTCGAAATTTTTGGATCTCGTGTGTTTGAAAACCCAAAAAACTGGAGAGACATCAACCGTTTGTGTCAATATCTGACAAACAAAGACGACATCATTCTGGATTTCTTTTCTGGCAGTGCAACCACAGCACATGCCGTCATGCAGCTTAATGCCGAAGATGGAGGAGTTCGAAAATTTATATTGGCGCAGCTCTCAGAGAGCTGCGGCGAAGACAGCGAAGCATCAAAAGCTGGCTTCAAAAGCATACCCGAAATCGGAAAAGAACGAATCCGTCGCACTGGTAAAATAATCAACCAGGAGTTGCGATCCAAACAAGCCGATTGGGAAGAACGAAAAGCACTCGATTCGAAAAAAGGCGGCAAGCTCAAACTGGACGATGCCGCCGTTGAGGAAACCAATCCCTACATCATCGCCCCAGACGCACTCGACATCGGCTTCAAGTCCTTCCGCATCGAGGACACCAAGATCAACTGGCTCAAGAAAGACCTACGCGGCGAGGACATCATTGCAGAAGCTGGCCTAACCACGCAAGACGCACTCGATTTCGTCCCTGGCTACACGGACACCGACGTGGTCTATGAGTTGATGCTTCGGCAATCCAACATCCCGCTCACTGGCACCATCACCAAACCTATCACAACGGCCAAACGCACTTACCTCTTCGCGGATGCCTACCTCATCTGCCTGGAGGAAAAAATCACTCAGAAACTCGTCGAATCCCTCGCAGCCATCGAACCGACGCCGAACAAGTATTTCTTCCGCGACTCGGCATTCGGAACCGACATCGCCCTCAAGGATGAAACCTTCCGCCGCCTCAAAGCAGAGATCCATAAACACCACGGCGACCTTGGAACCGCTTACACCGTGGAATTTATTTAAAGGATGAATGATGAAGGTTGAATGATGAAAGAAGAGAAAGAGCCACAGGAATTGAGAGAGCGGACGAAGGTTTTTGGCCTTCGGATCGTTCGGATGTTTGTAGCATTGCCGAAAACGGAAGAAGCACGGGTGTTAGGCAAGCAAGTGCTACGCTCAGGCACATCCGTTGGAGCGAATTACCGCGAAGCCTACCGCGCCCGCTCAAAAGCTGAATTCATCTCAAAAGTCGGCGATTGTCTCAAAGAACTGGATGAAACCGCCTACTGGCTAGAGCTACTAACCGAATCCGGAATCGTCACGCCAACCAAGCTCGCGTCCCTCCAAGACGAAACCAACCAACTCCTCGCCATCTTCACCACGATCTCAAAGAAGACAAAAGACGGCCTCTAAATCTTCATCATTCATAACTCATACTTCATCCTTTTCATGCGCGTCACATTCCATTTCGACCCGGATCTGCCTCACCAAGCGGATGCTGTCAAAAGCACCGTCGCATTGTTTGACGGCATTCCTCGCAACCAACAGGGGATCTATCGACGCAACTGCCTCTTCATGGGTGAGGCGCGCAACCCGCAAATCACCACGGGAACAAAGTTGTTAGAAAACGTCAAAAAGACGCAACTTTCAAACCAGATTTTCATGGATGAG
>RDZR01000015.1 GCA_004294095.1 Verrucomicrobiota bacterium | reverse complement strand
GTGGAAGCCATACGCACGATCATCCGGCCCTGTGGTCTTTCTCCAAAAAAATCGGCAGCCATTTCAGAGTTATCCCGGCGCTTGGTCTGCGATTTTGGCGGGCAAGTGCCACAATCCTTCGAGGCACTTGAATCATTACCTAGCGTGGGGCATAAAACGGCATCCGTCGTCATGGCGCAATGCTTTGGTGTGCCTGCATTTCCCGTCGATACACACATCCACCGCTTGGCGACACGTTGGAAATTAACCTCCGGAAAAAACGTCGAACAAACCGAGCGCGATTTGAAAAAATGCTTCCCCCGCGAGTCATGGAATCGCCTGCATTTGCAAATCATTTTCTACGGTCGTGAGCATTGCACCGCCCGTGGATGCGATGGCACTCGCTGCCTTTTATGTCAGGAATTATTTGCGCAAAAATGATCTTCACGCTTGCCGCCTTGTTTCGGCAATGGCAGCAAAGACTGCGCTGCCCATCCAATCGGATGAATTTTTCAAATCCACCACTCTAGGCACGCCACCTGCTCAAGCAGATCGCGAACTTTCATCGATTCTTATAAAAGCCAGCTCATTCCAAAATTTACCATGACCTCGAAACAACTTCCCAGCGAAGCAGCAAAATCCCTTTATTGGAAAAAAACTCTCTACTGGCTCTATGGATTTTTGGGTGTTTGGTTTTTCATCTCTTTTGGCTGCGGCATTCTTTGGGTGGATTTTCTGGATCGCTTCAATTTACCGGGCACGAACCTGAAGTTAGGCTTCTGGTTTGCCCAACAGGGGAGTGTGATCGGCTTTGTGATCATCATCGCAGTCTATGCATGGGCGATGAATCGGCTGGACCGCGAGTTGGTGAAGGGGACTTCCGCTGAAGGATTGGAAGATACCTGATTGCTCCCATCATTTTTTCAATCGAACCATTTTTTCTTATATGAGTATTCAAGTTTGGACATATCTTCTCGTTGGCCTGAGTTTCGCTTTATATATTGGTATTGCCGTTTGGACACGGGCGAAAAGCACGGGCGATTTTTATGTCGCTGGTGGCGGCGTGCCTACCGTCGTCAATGGCATGGCGACCGGCGCGGATTGGATGAGTGCCGCGTCATTCATCTCGATGGCGGGCATGGTCTCGGTGATGGGCCGCGATGGGGGAGTTTATCTCATGGGGCTGACGGGCGGATTTGTGTTGCTGGCGCTGTTGCTGGCTCCGTATTTGCGGCGTTTTGGGAAATTCACCGTGCCGGACTTTATTGGCGATCGCTACTACTCGCGCACGGCTCGCTTGGTGGCGATTGCATGCGCGATTTTGATTTGCTTCACCTACGTCGCCGGACAAATGCGCGGCGTGGGTGTCGTTTTTTCCAGATTTCTCGGCACCTCGGTGGAAGTGGGAGTGCTCATCGGCATGGTCATCGTCCTATTTTATGCGGTGCTCGGTGGGATGAAGGGCATCACTTACACGCAGGTTGCGCAGTATTGTGTCTTGATCACCGCGTATTTGGTTCCTGCGATTTTCATCTCGATCATGCTTACTGGCAATCCGGTGCCGATGCTTGGCATCGCTTCGGATTTGAAAGGAACGGACATCGGAGTGGTGCAGCACCTCGACCAATTGTCGAAAGACCTTGGATTTGGTGCTTACACGGATGGGAAAAAACCGATGATGGATGTGTTTGCCATCGCCTTGGTCTTGATGGCGGGCACTGCTGGCTTGCCGCACGTGATTGTGCGATTTTACACGGTTAAAAAAGTCAGCACCGCACGCAGCTCGGCATTTTGGGCGCTCTTTTTCATAGCGATTCTCTACACCACCGCGCCGGCGGTTTCCGTCTTCGCGCGCACTAACTTCCTCAATATCGTGGCGGATAAGCCGTATGCGGAGTTGCCCACATGGTTCAAGCAGTGGGAAAAGTCTGGCCTGATCGCATGGATCGATAAAAATCAAGACGGCATCGTCGCCTACAACGCCACAGGAGCGGCGATGGAAAAAATGCCCGGAGCAAGCCGCGCGGCACCCGTTTTCCAAGCCGAAGGTAGCGGCGCGGCGGGTGAGCGATTGTTGCAAAATAAGCCATCGGCCGTTTCCAACGAACTCTATGTGGATCCAGACATCATGGTCTTGGCCAATCCAGAAATTGCGAATTTACCGCCCTACGTCATCGCTCTCGTCGCCGCCGGTGGCCTCGCGGCGGCCTTGTCCACGGCGGCAGGATTGCTGTTAGTGATTTCCACCTCGGTGGCTCACGATTTGGTCAAACGCACCTTGAAACCTTCACTCAGCGAGAAAAGCGAGCTGCTGTGGGCCCGCATCAGTGCGGGGGTTGCCGTGATCGTAGCCGGTTACTTTGGCATCAATCCGCCCGGCTTTGTCGTTCAGGTAGTGGCATTTGCATTCGGACTAGCAGCCTCATCATTTTTCCCAGCGTTGGTGTTGGGTGTATTTTCAAAACGGGTCAATTGCAAAGGCGCGGTCTCGGGCATGATCGCTGGCATGGCATTTACGATCTCATACATCGTTTACTTCAGCTTCGGGATTTTCGGCCTACAAGGAACTCCAGACCAATATTTCCTGGGCATTTCTCCTGAGGGCATTGGCAGCATCGGCATGGTCATTAATTTCGTCGTGGCCATCGCGGTTTCCTACATGACTCCCAAGCCACCCGTAGAAATCGAGGCTCTCGTCGAGGGTGTGCGCTTCCCACGGGCCGCGCTTGGCAGCAAAGACAGCGGGCCGATTTCTCACTGATGTTGATCCTTAGACGGCATTCCCCATTCTTTTCTAACCGAAAGGAATGGGGCTCTCGCGTTCATCATCAACGCCTCACGAAGGCTTTAGCCTCGATCTGGACAGCACCGTCTTCCAACGCAACTACAATCACTCGCGCCCAGGACGCAACAGCCATCAGCCGCCTGAGCCGCCCGAAGACGGGATGCTCGACGAAGAATCAGCAGAGAAACGTGCGCCGCTTAGCCGAGAGTCATGCACTTCGGGTTTCGGGTCTAAAGGGCAGGACCGCGCTTCGGGATAGCACCCACCGCACCCATCTCCCCGACTTCAGTTCCCAGATTCAGAGAAGCGGATTTCTGAAACTCACGCCCGCGAACCTACCAAAATCTAGATCCGCCGTGTGCACCTTGGCATCGAGCCGCAGCGCGACCGCCGCAATTTGGGCATCCGTGGTCAGATTTCCAGCCGTCCCAGCGGATTCAAGCAGGGCAAGTGCCTTTTCCACGTCATCCAGCAGCATGTCATGCAGGCGCACGTGTTTGCGAGCCAACCAGGATCGGACATGGGCGGATGCCTCGGCGACGGACAAGGGGTCGCTGTAAATTCTCGGGTGGGTAGAGATTCTCACGAAGCCGAAGACCACAGGCGGCAGCAGGATTACCGGAGTGCTGCCCTCCATGAGGTGTTGCCACCAATCGGATGCATTGGCGTGAAAGGGGCTGCTCTCGTCGCAGGCGTAGAGCAGGAGGTTGGCATCCGGCAGGATCATTGGGAGCGCTCGATGAGTTTGCGGGTCATTTCAAGAAACGCTTCCGCTTCGAGGTCATCCGCCAACCGGTTGAATCCCGCGGGATCATAGCCAGCGCGCAGATGCATGGGACGGGCACGCACGATAAACGGCTCCACCTTACCATCTGGCGCGGCCAGTTCAATGCCAGCCCGCAAGGTATCGTTAAGCACTTTCTTGAAAGGCTTGTGTGTGCGTAGCGCGGTTTCCCGCAAAATTCGCTCGAGATCCCGATCCAGAGTCACAGTCGTTCTCATAAAAGCATCATGATGCGTAAAATAAGAGTGTCAAGATGGCAAATCGAAGTTGATTGACTCTCGTTGGGCGTCGGTTGCGCGAGGAAAATCATGAAGCGCGAGTGATTAACCGCATCGCATCGGCCAAAGCCAGAGTGGTTTTTCCAACTTGCCGCGGGCCAAACAGCACCACAGCCGGAAACTGATCGAGCAATTCCACCGTATGAGTCTGGAGGGATCTTGGAAAAAACCATGCAATCTTGGAACAAAATTCCATGAATGCATGGTTATTTTGGCTACTATGGAAGGCACTTTCCCACCTAAAATCAGCATATCCGCATTTTCCAATTTCGCCCAACCGTTTCCATTGATTCTCGGGAACGCCGTGATCAAGCGGGAATATGAAGCGGGGCAATCAGATAGAGGGCGCAGTGAAACGGTAACTCAGCCTGTGTCTCTTGGCAAAAGAGGCCGCTGGAATGCTCAAGTAGGGTGAGAGCTACGGCTTAGGATTTTTTTTGCATTAAGCGTTGGGATGCCCATACCGCGATGAATGTGACTAGCAACAAGATGCTGCTGAGGGCATTGACCACGGGAAACTCGCGGCTCTTTTTGATCATGCTGTAAATGACGACTGGTAAGGTATCTGAGCCCGGGCCTTTGACAAAAAAGGTGACGACGAAGTCATCGATCGAGACGGTAAAGGCGAGTAATCCACCGGCCAAGATTCCGGGAGCCAACAGTGGCAACACCACCTTGTAGAACGCTTGCCAACGCGAGGAGCCGAGATCGCGCGCTGCATCGACGATTTGAAAATCGAAGTCCTGCAATCGCGCCAGCACCACCAGCGTCACATAGCTCATGCAAAACGTGATGTGCGCCAAAGTCACCGTGAGCATGCCTAACGGCTGATTGATCATCACAAAAATTAACAGCAAGCTCATCCCCATCAAAATTTCCGGAAGCATCAACGGAATGTTGATCAATAGCTGGTGGTAATCTTGCAACCGCGAGCGATACGTTTGCAGTGCAAAGGCCGCGCACGTTCCTAGAACCATCGAGACCAAACTGGCGATGACGGCGATTTGCAATGAATTCATCAACGCCAGCCATAAATCATCGCGTTCCATGAGACGCGCGAACCACTGCGTGGTGAATCCTTGCCATGTCGTGCCAAACCGCGAGCGATTGAAAGAATTTAGCACTAAAATCCCAATCGGCACGTAGAAAAAAACCAGCACTCCTAGCGTGGTGATGAGAGGAATACGGCTGCTTTTCATCGCTCTAACAAATTTTATTTTAGCTATAGAGTGCCTCCACCATGCTGTGGCATTTAACGCCAGGCATCACGGTTAGCTGCATGTGATTCATCGTGTAAGCAAATGAGATACCATGTTCTGGATCGCCAAAGGCATGGCCGCCACCGGCTCCCGGATGGCCAAACGCATCATGCGAGGGGCCGTAAAGCTCGCGCAATTTTTCGCCGCTCGCAGAGAGTGGGTCTTTTTGTGCCCCGCAGGTGAAGGCGGTTTTTTCTAACAAAACGAGATCATCGCCATCGATCTGCGTCGTCGCTATTGCCCGGCGCACGTTTACCGAGAGTGGGCTTGGCAATGCGCCAATCGCTGCCTGATAAAATTTTGCCAAAGACCGCGCGGTGCCGATCCCACCCATCGCAGGAAGACCGGCGGCCCACGGCATGGGATCATTCATGTCTTGAATCGCATTGAGCCCCTGCGGCGATTGAAAGGCGCGGCGAGTGTAGCTCTCGGCTTTTTGCCGTTCCTGATAGAATCGGCAGGTCGGGGCATTGGGATCCATTCTCGCAGGTTGTAACTTGGCCACGCGCGGCCACTGCTCTTCGGGCAAGCCAATCCAGAAATCTAACTCTAACGGATCGGCTAAATTTTTTCGCCAAAAATCACCGAGTTTTATTCCTGTTAGACGGCGCAGTGGTTCCTCGACGAGTGCACCAAACGATCTCGGATGGTAGCCATGGCCAGCACCCAGCTCCCATGCTGGAGCTTGTGCTTCAATCGCGGCAACCACTTCATCGTGTAGAAAAACATCGGCTTTTTGATCTAAAGCCGCCAATCCACATTGATGTGAGAGCAGCTCAGCAAAGCGTGCTTTTTTGTTAGGAAATTGCGGCCAAACTTCGCAGACGGCCGTCGTTTCATCGAGCCCGTGCATTTCAAGTGCCATCAACAAACAAGCCGCTGCAAGTGGCTTCGTCGCGGAATACACTGGGACCAAGGTATGCTGCGTCCAGCGCTTCGAGTGGTGACGATCGGTCCATCCTTTGGCGAGGCAAAGGATTTCTTGGCCATTGCACCAAATATTGACGGACGCACCAATCTCAGCACGATGGGAAAAATTTTCTTCAAAAGCGGCCATTACCATGCCGAGCGCGGAAGGGGAGACGGTCATTACTTTGACAATTGCACATCGAACGGTGGCAACACTTGGCTCGCATTTTCAATCTCATCACGCTCGGTAAAGACTTCGGGTGCGGAGGACCATTCTTCGATTAAACGAAAAGCCACGGCCAGCAGCGTCGGCCCCAGAAAAACACCCACCAGGCCGAAGGCAAAAGCTCCTCCGATCACTCCGCAAAAAATTAGCACGAATGGCATTTTGCTGCCTTGGCTGATCAAATAGGGGCGTAAAAAATTATCCACGCTGCTGATAACAAAAAGTCCCCACAGCGCTAGAAAAATCGCCCAGCCCGTTCGTGACTCAGAAAATAACCAAAGCGTCGCCGGCACCCAAATCAACGGAGGACCGACGGGCACTGCGGAAAGAAAAAACGTGAGCAATGCCAGCAACACCGCACCTGGAACACCCGCGATCCAAAAGCCAATACCGGCGGCCACTGCTTGCGCGATGGCGGTTCCCAAAATCCCATAAATCACACCTTTCACGGTGCTGCCTGCGACATCGATCAAGCGTTTGCCACGATGGCCGGCGATGTTTTTGGCCGCCACGCCAAGTCGCTCGCCGAGCTTCGATGCGTCCCTCAACAAGAAAAATGCGAGGAAGGCACTGAGTAAAACTTGAGTGATCCCTTGGCCCACCGCGAGGCCGACTGCGATCAAGCCAGATCGCGCCCAAATGATAAATTTCCCCAACATCGCCACAATTTGTGATGATGCCAGACCCTCTTGATTGATGGCTGGCGCAACCGCAGGCGGAGCGGGAGCTGCTTCTTGAGGTTCACCATTCTCATTGATAATTTTCGCGCGTGGGGCATTTTTAACTTCTTTATCGAGCTGTGCGATCCAGCGGTCTCGATCGGAGGCGATGCCACTCCAGTAGCCTGCGATTTCATCACCTACTAACGGCATTTGCTTTACCCAAGTTGGTGCCGCCGAGGGAGCCGCCATCAACCATTTGCGTGTGGCGTTGGTGAGTTCTTTGCCGTCTTCTGCTAGAGAGACACCAATCACCACCACTGGGCCAGCGAGAAGCACGATCACCGTGAGCGTCACCAGGCACGCCGCGAGCGTTCTTGATCCACGGAACCATTTGGTAAAAAGGCGCTGCAACGGATACAGTGTGTAAGTCAAAATAATCGCCCACATCAGAGCGGTCATAAACGGCTTTAACACATAGACGCAGCCTAACAGCAATGCGGTCAACGCTAAAACGCCGAGGTATGGCTCAAATCGCAAGCGTCTATTTTCTGAGAGTATATTCATGCTGCCATCGACTTTTTATGCAAATATAGATCACCATACCAGCACAAGCATCGATTATTTTATCATCTCCACAGCGTGCAAGGTGAGCATCGCCAACTCGGGTGGGCAAGCAAATCGCACCGGCAATCCCACCGTGCCAACTCCGCGCGTGACAAATAAGTGGCAGCCATCACGAGTGAATTTTCCCACCAGATACTTGCGCCCATACTTGACCTTGATCGGCGCATAACCAAGCCACGGCACGCGGCACTGCCCAGCATGACTATGGCCCGATAATTGCAGCATCACGCGCCGGTGATCGATGACTTGATCGAAAAAATCTGGCTCATGAACCAAGGCCAGAATTGGCACTCCTTCCGGAATCTCATCAAACGTTTCGGCCAAATCAGCATTGCCATACCAAACATGATCCGTGCCCGCGATGGCAAATTGGCCATCGCCAATGCTGAGCATCCGATGCTCATTGATCAGTAAGGTGATGCCAGCACGCTCGAACTCACGGCGAATCTGCGGCAAATCCTTATCTTGGCCGTCATGGTTGCCCAAAACAGCAACCACACCATGCCGAGATGGCAACTGACTTAAGAAATCTAACAGTTTCGGTAGCGTGCTCAAGTCGTCGTTGACAAAGTCCCCAGTCAGCGCGATCACATCGGGAGTTTCTTGGTGCAGCGTTGCAATGATTTTTTCTAACAATGCATCATCATGTTTGGGCCGATAGTGAAAATCTGATAGATGCGCGA
>RDZR01000059.1 GCA_004294095.1 Verrucomicrobiota bacterium | reverse complement strand
GCGCATGGCACATCGGTTAGATACAGCGAGAGGCAAGCAACTCGATGGATTGCGCAAGCAAACCGTCGAACCCGTGTTTGGCATCATCAAGCAAGCCATCGGCTTCCGGCGCTTCACAACGCACTGGCGGCGGATTGCATCTGCCAAGCCCATCATCCGAGTATATGGCATGGCGGATGAAATCCACCGCCACGATTTGGAAGAATTTCCAGTTTTCCACAAATCCAGAATCGGCAGGATATTCGCAAATTATTTGCATCAATATCCTTTACGCTGGCTTGGTTTGCCTTAACTTCCCGCATGTATAATCTGTGTTTAGAACGCTTTGAAACAACCACCTCATGATTGCCAGTGAAACGATTTTTACGCGCGTCCTAATCGTCGGCGCAGGTCCAGCGGGCCTTGGGGTTGGCTTGGCTTTGCAAAAGACGGGCGTGGCAGACATGCTGATCATCGATGCTCGCGAAATCGGCGCATCATTCCGCGCTTGGACGGCTGGGATGTCGATGCTCACGCCGTCATTTCACTCGAACGCCTTTGGTCTAACCGATTTGAATGCGATCAACCCGGAAAGCTCGCCAGCCGATTTTTTGCGCACGCAGCATCCGGATGGGCTGGGCTACGCAGCGTATTTGGATGCAGTGGCGGGTCATCATCAATTGCCAGTTTCCACGGGCATGGAAGTCACTGCCATCGATCGACAGGCAGATCATTTCATCGTTCATCTCAAAAATGGCGGCACAATTCACTGCGACTTTTTAGTGTGGGCGGCAGGTCAATTTTTCTCGCCGCGAGATCGGGATTTCTCCGGAGCAGAGCACGCGATTCACAGCTCTCGGGTGAAAGACTGGAGCGCACTCAGCGGTGATTCATTTACGATCATCGGCGGTTATGAAAGTGGCATCGATGCGGCGTTGAGGCTTTTTGATTTGGGAAAATCCGTGCGCATTCTTTCGCGAGGCGAGCCATGGTCATCCGATCATCCGGATCCATCGCGCTCGCTGAGCCCGCGGACATTTGACCGACTGCGCGCGGCATTGCGCCACCCCGAGCGCAAGGAACGGATCGAGTTTTCTAAAAATACGGACATCCGTCGCATCGAGGCCGGTGATGGATTTTGGATTTTGTATGATCATGATGAATTACCGATCGTCTGCAAGACGCAGCCGATTCTGGCCAATGGCTACCAATCGGGGCTCGGTCTCGCTTCGAGTTTGTTTAATGTGGATGCCCACGGCTTGCCCATTTTCACCGAAGAAGCCGATGAATCAACTTTGACGCCCGGGCTTTTTTACAGCGGCCCGTCGCTCGTTCATCGCAAATCGTTGTTCTGTTTTGTGTATAAATTCCGCGCGCGTTTTGGCGTGATCGCCGCTGAAATTGCTTCGCGTTTGGGGAAAACTCAAATTGATGAAAAACTTTTACCCTACCTCAAAGCGGGCTTCATGAATAGTGATCTCGATTGCTGCACCAACTGCGAGTGCGCGATCGAATCCCAACATGATGCCCCAGAGCCGGCTCAATTTTCGCAATCGAGTTGATGTGAGAATGCTCGATTTCCACTCTTGCCGGAGCCGTTGTTGCTGGGCAATCTAGCCCACTCATCTCTGCACCATCATGTGGAAAGGCCGATTTTCTCAAGATACTTCATCACTCGTTCAACAATTTGGTGAATCCATTTCCACCGATTGGCGGCTCTACGCGCACGACATCGCAGGCTCCATCGCCCATGCGCGCGCGCAAAAAATCGCGGGGCTTCTAACTGAAGAAGAATTTCTCAGCATCGAAAATGGCTTGCTGGCGATTCGCGAGGAAATCACTGCCGGCACTTTTGAATTCCGCAGTTCGTTGGAAGACATCCACATGAACATCGAGGCCGAGCTGACGCGGCGCATCGGCCCAGCTGGCGCAAAATTGCACACCGCGCGCTCCCGCAATGATCAGGTGGCGACGGATACTCGGCTTTTTTGCCGCGAGGCCGCTGATCTGTTAGATCGAGCGATCCGGCTTTTGCAGCAAGCGCTGTTAGAACGTGCGGACCGTTATGCGGCGACAATACTGCCGGGTTATACGCATTTGCAGCGCGGCCAGCCAGTCACCGTCGGCCATCATTTTCTGGCGTATATCGAAATGTTAGAGCGCGACCGGGGACGTGTGCGCGACTGCCGGGCGAGGCTGAATATTTGTCCGTTAGGTTCCGGCGCATTGGCTGGCTCGACGATCAATTTGGATCGGGAGGCGATCGCCCGCGAGCTTGGTTTTGATGGGATCACGCATAATTCGATGGATGCGATTGCGGACCGAGATTACATCGCGGAGATGCTATTTGCGATGTCACTCTGCGGCGTGCATCTATCGCGTTTGAGCGAGGATTTGATTTTATGGTGCACGGCGGAATTTTCCTTCGCGACTCTCGCGGATGCGCACACCACTGGATCGTCATTGATGCCGCAGAAAAAAAATCCGGACGTGTGCGAACTCAGCCGTGGGAAGACTGGCCGCTTGGTGGGAAATTTGATCAATCTGTTAGTCGCGCTCAAAGGTCTGCCACTCACCTACAATCGTGATTTGCAGGAAGATAAGCCGCCGTTGTTCGATTCGTTCGATACCTTGAGCATGATCCTCGCGGTGAATTCAGAAATGGTTGCCGCCTTGGAAATGAACGTGCCTTCCTGCGCGCGCGCAGCCGCAGATCCGATGCTTTTGGCAACCGATCTCGCCGATTATTTGGTGAAAAAAGGCGTGCCTTTCCGCCATGCGCATGAGTTGGTGGGCAAAGCAGTCGCCGCCGCGCTGAGCTCGGGCACGGCTCTGGATCAACTCGATCTCGCGGCGATTGATCCCGCATTTGCTGCCGATGCGAAGGACGTTTTTTCTTTGGAACGGGCGATGGCTGCACGCACCAATACGGGCTCACCATCGCCGCTCAACGTGCAAAACGAGATTTCACGATGGCAAAAAATGTTAGAAAATTAATCCAAGCAGGCGGTTCCAAACAAAGTGAAGCCGGATGATGATTCAATTTGAATATCTAACAACTGGCCAGTGAGGCGATTCGGATCGCCATCAAAGATCACGATTTTATTCTGGCTGGTGCGGCCTGAAAGACGTGCGGCATTGTGTTTGGACGGTCCTTCGCAGAGCACGCGCTGGCGGCTGCCGACGAGCGCGGCATGACTTGCGATGGCGATGCGATTGACGACGCTGAGCAATTCCTGATTGCGTTGTTCTTTGACGACTTCTGTGAGTTGCTCATCCATTTCCGCGGCCGGTGTGTTGCGGCGTTTGGAATAGCGAAACACGAATGCGTTATCAAATTGCAAGCGCTCGACCGTGTCCACCGTCGCCGCAAAGTCTTCCTCCGTTTCGCTAGGGAAGCCAACGATGATGTCCGTGGTGATGGCAATGCCGGGGCGCGCTGCCTTCATTTTTTCACAAATTTCCACGAACTTCGCGTTTTTATAAGGGCGGCGCATCGCCTTGAGAATTCGGTCTGAGCCGCTCTGCATCGGGAAATGAATATGCGAGCACAATTTCGGCAAATAGGTAAATGCCGCGATTAAATCATCACGGTAGCCGATCGGATGCGGCGATGTGAAACGAATCCGCTCGAGGCCATCGATTTCATGGACTGCTTCTAACAACTGCACGAAAGGCGATTTTTTATCGATGATGGGAAATTCCGTGCGCCCGTATAAATTGACGATTTGGCCTAACAGAGTGACTTCCTTGACGCCCAATTTGACGAGGTTGCGCACTTCTTCGGTGATCTCCGCGATCGGTCGGCCGCGTTCTTTGCCACGGGTATCCGGCACGATGCAAAAAGAACACCGCATGTTGCACCCTTGCATGATCGAAACAAAAGCAGTGGCTTGCAGCGCGCGCGGCATGTGGTCGCGAATCGTATTTTGCGAGCCGTCCTCATCCTCGATATCGCAAACTGAGGTGCCGCGCAGCGATAAGCCCGGATCATCCATCCGCAAATCTAACCGGCGTTGTAAAATGCCATCCACGTAATCAAACACCTTGTGATATTTTTGCGTGCCGACGACGACGTCCAGTTTCGGCATCAATTGAAACAACTCACTGCCGCGAGATTGCGCCATGCATCCCATGAAGCCATAGACCACATGGCTGCGGTGGCGTTCTTGATGCATCAAATTGCCCATTTTCCCCAACGCCTTTTGCTCCGCCTGATCGCGCACCGAGCAAGTATTGATGAGCACCGCATCGGCCTCGTGCTCATGCGGAGTGACGGTGTAGCCGCCTTCGGTAAACATTTTGGCGACTTGTTCAGAGTCGCGCTCGTTCATTTGGCAGCCGTAGGTTTTGAGATAAACTTTGGGCATTGCGCGTTTTTTGTTAGAATATGTTAGGCAAGTTTCAGGCGTTCATCAGACGCAAGTTTTTCGGTGAGTTCTGGCCATCCGTTAGGAACTTGCATGTTGAAACAATGAAGATAGGTCGCGAAAAGTTTAGGCTCGAAAATATCTAACAGACGATCAATCGTGGTAGTGAGTCGCTCTGCATCCAGCGCCTTGGGCAACTCGCCAATCACCGAGCCTTTGCCATCGTGAGGAATGCCAAGGCCATCGCAAAACATTGCGAGCATCGATTGCTGTCCAGCCATCAGGTAGGCTTGGATCATGTGCTCGCCGATGGTATCGCAGGCTGGGATTTTGAGCGTTTTGAGAATCCACGCGTATTGCTCTGCGGTGGATTTTTTCTCAACAAAAACGGGGCGCAGCTTACGATTCGCAGCCAAGGTGGAGACCGCTGATTTGTAAACTTTGCGATCATTGGTGCGAAACCAATCAAGCATGGTTGTAACAACGGACGGATCAACTGCGGAGTAAAGTTCGTGGGCTTTCACTGGAAAATTTATTTTGGTTGGCGAGTCAAATGCTTTGGCGTGCGGCTGGCAAGAGTGAAGGTGAGACATCTTGTGGGCTTGCATCGCTGGAGATCACAAGCTGAAATCAAAACATCTTTTTGTGAGGAATTATTTAATCCGCCGCCTATTACTGATTCCGCCGACGATGATCGGGATCACGTTGCTTGTTTTTGCCATCACACGTTTCGCGCCCGGTGGGCCGATGGAGCGGATGCTGCAACAAATGTCGCTCGGTGCGGATCAAGGAGGCAAAGCGTCATCAACCCAAAAAAACAATCAAGCCGGGCTCAGTGAAGATCAAATCGAAGCACTCGAAGAACAATATGGCATGGATAAGCCGATGCTCGTGGCCTACTGCCAATGGTTAGGCATTTTCCCACGAGAGGCGAACCGCTCGAAGGCGGAATTCGGCGCTCGGGAGGCAGACACAATCGGCGATGATCTGGATCCGGAAACAACGGCCAATGCGGTGCTGCGCGGCAGCGGGCGCGCAGTGCGCGTGGTGCGCAATGGGGCTGAAATCGTTTCCGCAAAATACGTGGATGGCGGAAACGACGTGCGCGATGAGGGTTGGAAAGTGCGCTTCGAATCCGCTGCGGAGCGCAAAGATCGTTTTATCACTCGCAACGGAAATGACAGCAAGCCGCCGAATTACAGCCCGCGTGCGATTGTTTACCGGCAGCAATTTTCAGGGCTTTTGCAAGGGAACTTGGGCAACTCGATGGTCTATCAGGATTCTGTTTGGGAAATGATTATCAGCCGCGTGCCGGTAGCGACGTATTTTGGAATCCTCACCGCATTGATTACCTATCTGATTTGCATTCCGTTAGGAATTATCAAAGCGCTGCGGCATCGTTCGTGGTTTGATAGCGCGAGTTCCATTTTGATTTTCATCGGCTACTCGGTGCCCGGATTTGCCTTAGGCGCAATTCTGTTAGTGCATTTGGGCGCGAGGCTCGGTTGGTTTCCACTGTTCGGAGTCACGAGTCCTGATTTCAATAGCATGGATTTTGGCGAAAAAATCTTGGACTTAGCGCATCATACGGTGCTGCCGCTGATCTGTTATTTGGTCGGCTCGTTTGCGATGATGACGATGATGACGAAAAATAATTTAATGGACCATCTGGCGAGCGATTATGTGCGCACGGCCGTTGCCAAGGGTGCCTCATACCGCCGCGCGGTGGTCGGCCATGCGTTGCGCAATTCGATGATTCCGCTGGCCGCTGGCATCGGTGGGCTCATCAGCGTTTTCATGGGCGGCTCGATGCTGGTCGAGCGAGTTTTTGACATCCAAGGTTTTGGTTTGCTGCAATATCAGGCGGTGATTGAGCGCGATGTGCCGGTGATCATGGGCACTTTGGTCATCGGCGCGTTTCTGATGTTGATTGGCCAAATTCTTTCCGACATCGCGTTGGCCATCGTCGATCCCCGAGTGAAATACGATTCATGACGCGCACTCTCGGCATCAGCAGCATTCTGTTAGGTCTTCTCGCGTGGTTCGGCGAGTGGAAGGATATCGCCTTTCCCACGGCCCGTTGGTTTTTCTCGGTGAGCCGGGAAATGTCTTGGCTGCAAATGCCGGTGGAAAAAGGCGAACCTTTTTTGTGGTTTGGTTGGTTAGCTGTGGCGCTGCTGTTAGGCACTGGGCTTTTATTATTGATTCGTTCGTTCCAGCGGAATCGCATCAATCCAATCACGCGCAACCGGATCAAACGATTTTGTAGCATCCGCCGGGGATACTATGCGCTCTGGATTGTGGTTTCATTGTTGGTGCTCGCGGCGCTGGATCAAGTCGTCGTTGGCAAGCGTGCCTTGGCCGTGCATCACGATGGCAAATGGATTTTCCCCGCATTTTTGAGCACCGATTTATTCAATCGGGACTTTGGAATTAAGGATGCCACTGGCGATGCGCAGGCTGACTATCGGATGCTCAAACGCTTGTGGGCCAACCAAAAAGACAAGCGTGTGATCATGCCGCTCATCCCATATGATCCAACGGGTGACACATTGCCGCCGATGTCTGGCGCTTTGGAACAACGCAACGGCATCGTCTATGAGAGTGGCGGGAAAAAGCGGTTCTTTGGCCTCGCGGCGACTTACCTCAATGTGAATGAAGCGAAAATGCACATTCGCACCACGTATCGCAACGGCTTGGCCAATGGTCCGGCGGAAGGATGGGATGAAAATGGCACGCCAGTTTATCTAGCAGAATACGAAAAAGGATTTCTCAAGCACGATCATTACACCGGGTTGGGCAGCAAAGAAAATTACCTCTCCACGCCAGCGAGCGAGTTGAGAAAAATTTTCTACCATCCGGCACCGCCGATGCCCAAAGAAGGCCACTTGCTCGGCACCACCTCTCAGGGCTTCGACTTAGTGGCCTACCTCTACGGCGGCTTGCAGGTGAATTTCAAGGCGGCGATCATTTACATGCCGCTTGTCTATCTGATAGGGATTACTGTCGGCATGTTGATGGGATTTTACGGTGGTTGGTTTGATTTGATCAGCCAACGCTTGATGGAAATTCTCACCAACGTGCCCGTCTTATTTGTGGTGATCATTTTGGCGAGCATGGTTCCGGATGCGTATAAAGGTCTGCCAATCATTCTAACCATTCTGATGGCATTTGGCTGGATGGAGATGACCTACCTGATGCGTGCGTCCGCCTACCGCGATAAACAACGCGACTACATCGCCGCGGCGCGCGTTTTGGGAGCCAGCACTCCACGGATTTTGTTTTTGCATCTGATTCCCAATTCGCTCTCGATCATTGTCACGCTGATCCCATTTTCTCTATCAGGATTGGTCTTTGCGCTGACCTCGCTGGACTACCTTGGCTTCGGCTTGCCGCCTTCATACGCCACGTGGGGCCGTTTGTTAAATGATGGCTTGGCCAATCTTTCCGCGCCGTGGTTGGTGACATCCGCGTTCTTCGTGCTCGTCTGTCTGTTAGTTTTATTCACCTTCATCGGCGAGGCTGTTAGAGAAGCGTTCGATCCTAAAAAGTTCAGCTACTATCGGTAATGAGAACTTTCCATTCATTCATCATGGCATGCTGCATCGCGCTGGTCATCACCGGCTGCGAGCGCTCTGAGCCGCCTGCGCAAAAAACCGCCGATTTGCAGGGATTTATCCCGATGTATAACCGCTACATCCGCGAATGGTTGCTCGATCAACAAAAATCAACCGCCGCTGAAATTGAGGCGACCACGAAAGAACTCGAAAGCGCGCCAGATCCATCCAAAGAAGCGCTAGAAACCACGCTTTCCGGCTTGCGCCAAAATCAATCGAAATGGGAATTCCGACTTGGATTGGGTGATTTTTTAAGGATCGCAACGCCCGCCGATTTGCCGATTGATTTAGCGTGGCAAGACGGCATGGATCAGCCGGAGATTGGTGATCCCAAGGCCAAAAAAGGTGGCAGCTTCCGCCGCGCGATTTCTGCTTTTCCGCCAACGATTCGGCCATTTGGAGAAAACTCGAATCATTCCTTCCGCGGTGATTTGTATGACTCGATCGAGATGCCACTCGTTACCTTGCATCCGGACACGATGCAGTTAATTCCAGGCGTCGCATCGCGTTGGGCCACATCGCCGGATGGCCGGACGATTTACTTTAAGATCGATCCTGAAGCGACGTATTCGGACGGCAGCCGCGTGCGCGCGATCGATTATTTGCGCTTTGTTTATGTGCGAGTTTCGGATCACGTCAACAATCCCTTCACCAAGCAATACTTCCGCGAAAATGTCGCTCAAGTTGCCATTTACGATGAGTCCACACTCTCCGTCTCGCTGCCCGAAGCACAAATTTACGCGCCTTTGCTGGCGGGCGGACTGAATCCCTCGCATGAAGGATTCTATCAAGAATATGGGCCCGATTATTCAGAGAGATACCAATGGCGATTTCCACCGACCACCGGCGCATACGAATTGCTGCCGGATGGCATTGTCAAAGGTGTTTCTATCACCCAAAGCCGAGTGAAAAATTGGTGGGCGAAAGATCGCAAATACTACAAATACCGTTTTAATCCAGATCAATTGGTGCACACGGTGGTGCGGGATGACTCGAAGGCATTTGAGCTTTTTCGCGTGGGCGAGCTGGATACCGCGATGCTCACCAGGCCGGAGCTTTGGTATGAAAAATCTGAAGTGGAGCCGATCTTTGATGGCTACATCGAGCGAGTCACTTTTTTCAATCGTTATCCGAAAATCCCGCGCGGACTTTACATGAACGTGAGCAAAGCCCCCTTGAATGATCGCTTGGTGAGAGTGGGCATCCATCACGCCATGAACTGGGAAAAAGTGATCCAGGTGATGTTCCGCGGCGACTATCAGCGGCTCAACGCCTTCAACGAAGGTTACGCGTTGTTTAGCGATCCTTCGATTGTGGCTCGGCCGTATTCGATCGAAAAGGCGCGGCAATATTTTACTGAAGCAGGTTTCACCGTGCCGGGGCGCGATGGCATTTTAGAAAAACCGGATGGCACGCGCCTCTCCGTTTCCGTCACCTATCCATCAATGCCATTGCTCGATAGTTTATTTTCCATCCTCCGCGAAGAAGCACTCGCCTGCGGATTCGATCTCCGGCTCGATGCTCAAGAAGACACGGTGGTCTATAAAAAAGTTATGCTCAAACAACATGAAATGACGCTATCGAGCTGGCTGATCGGTCCGCCGACTCCGGATTTCTATCAGTTTCTTCACTCAACCAATGCCTACGATGCCAAGGGCAACGTCAAACCTCACACCAACAATATTTTCGTTTGGAGCCGCAAAGATACGGATGCACTCAGTGAAAAAGTCCGCACGGCCACCAGCACCGAAGAGCTTGCCCAAGCGAGCAAGGCGTTGCAAAACATCATGCACGAGGAAGGATTTTTCGCACCAGGCTACTCGGTGGATTTCGTCCGTGTGGGTTCTTGGCGTTGGGTGCGATGGCCAGATTCTGAGTTCACTCAATTCAGCCCCGCAGTGGTATTTGATCCCCACGAATCGTTTGTTTTTTGGGTGGAT
Organism: Verrucomicrobiota bacterium; assembly: GCA_004294095.1. Classification (GTDB taxonomy): domain Bacteria; phylum Verrucomicrobiota; class Verrucomicrobiia; order Verrucomicrobiales; family Akkermansiaceae; genus Luteolibacter. Next base: position 22,466 of record RDZR01000059.1, on the reverse strand, counting down.
GATTCAATCAAACAAGAAACCCTCGCCGCACGGCGCAGCGGTAAAAAATTTCCCGAAGTGATGAAATTGTATGATCAATTTCGCACGCTGCCTGCATCAAACACGCCCGAGCCAGATCCTGAATGAATGCACCTGCTAAAGCGTTGTTAGAAGTCGATCAGCTCATCACCTCTTTTGAGACCGATGCCGGCATGCTGCGGGCCGTAGATCACGTTTCGTTCTCGGTGAATGCTGGCCAAACAGTCGGGATCGTTGGCGAATCGGGCTGTGGGAAAAGTGTCACGGCGATGTCGATTGTGCGCCTCTTACCACAGCCGTCCGGCCGGATTTTGGGCGGGCAGGTGATGTTCAATGGCCGCGATCTAACACATGTCAGCCATGATGCCATGTGCAAGGTGCGCGGCAAAGAAATCGGAGTGATTTTCCAAGAACCGATGGCCGCGCTCAATCCCGTCCATCGCATTGGCAAGCAAGTCGCGGAAGTGTTGCGCATCCATCAGAAAATTTCTAACAAGGATGCATGGGATCAAGCGACGCATTTGTTAGATTTGGTTAAAATCCCCTCCCCCGCATTGCGCATGGCGGACTATCCGCACCAGCTTTCGGGAGGCATGAGGCAGCGGGTCGTCATTGCGATGGCAATCGCCTGCCGTCCTCAACTATTGATCGCTGATGAGCCAACGACGGCGCTGGATGTGACGGTGCAAGCGCAAATCCTTGAACTGTTAGATAACCTCAAGCAGGAGTCGAACATGGCCATGCTACTGATCACGCACGATCTTGGCGTGATCGCTGAGAGCTGCGATCAAATCGTCGTCATGTATGCAGGCCGCGTGGTCGAGCGCGGCCCAGTGCGGGATGTGTTTAGCAACCCATGCCACGCCTACACGCAAGGTTTACTGCGCTCCGTGCCAAAGCCAGATGTGCAACCGAAGTCGATATTGCCGACGATTCCCGGCATGGTCGCGGCGCTCAAAGACTACACGCATGGCTGCCGATTTTGCCAACGCTTGGGCCGCACTCCCCCGCGGCCCAACGAGCGTCCAAGCCTCATCGAGTGCCGCCCAGGCCATTGGGTGGAAAATTGTCCTCTGTGCAACCTTTCCATCTAACTGATATGCTGAGAAATCAGATTCCATCATTGATGCGCTCCGCCATTGGGGTTTTGTTGATGCAGAAAATGCTTATCTGCATTTCGCATATTAGAATAAGCAAAAAGAAGGTCTTACATCAGCCCATGCCACGTTGTTGAGGCGCTTTTTTGAAGTTCAATGAAAAATTTTTATGCCCAGCGCACTCACAGTATCCAGACTCAAAGCTGAAGCTCAAAAATTCGCGGCCCGAAAGTCCGCATTTCCTGAGCCATCGCTATATGGTGTCACAGATGGCAAGGCTGTCGGGACATACCTTGAGCACAAATTTCAAGCCTATTTGCACACCAAATACCGCTACGCGGCAGGGTCATCGGCGAAAGGAATCGATTTCCCAAAACTTGAGGTCGATATCAAGGTGACAAGCATTCGCCAGCCTCAGTCATCCTGCCCTTTCAAATCTGCTAGGCAAAAGATTTACGGACTCGGCTACAACCTACTTGTTTTCGTTTACGAGAAGACCGATGACGAGGCATCCAAAACAGCCAGATTGAATATTCTCCACACTATTTTTGTAGATCGAACTCGAACAGCGGATTTCCAGACCACTTCTGGCCTTGCTCGCGTCATTGATAACAATGGCAATTTGGATGACGTTTTGGCATTTTTCGCCGAGCGAATGCTACCGCTAGACGATATTCAGGCGCAGACACTGGCAGAAGAGGTGCTCGCGAATCCACCGGATATTGGATACCTAACCATTTCCAATGCCTTGCAATGGCGGCTTCAATACAGCCGTGTGATTCAGCAGGCCGGTGCGATACCAGGAATCGAGGCACTATGAATGAGAAAAAAGAATTCGGGGACTTTCAGACGCCAGATAGTTTGGCAATCAGAGCTATCGCCCTCATCGATAAGCTCTTCGAGAATCCCGATTATGTAGTTGAGCCCACATCTGGAATCGGTGGGTTTTTAGGAGCTGCGGCAAATTACTGGAATAGAACTGCAAGCTACGAGGGCTACGAGATCAATAACCATTATGTTGAAGCTTCTCGTCTCCGCTTAGCAGGATTAAATGTGGAAGTGCATCATCGAGATTTTTTCACTGAAGATTGGGTGTCCAATCTGTCAAAATCGGACAAGCCTAGAGTTCTTGTCATCGGTAATCCTCCTTGGGTTACTAATTCCGATCTAGGCCAGCTCGGAAGTAGTAATCTTCCAAAGAAAACGAATTTTCAAGGCTTGAGGGGCCTAGATGCGCGGACAGGTAAAGCGAACTTTGACATCGCAGAATGGATGCTGATTCGTCTCATTGAGGCACTTCCTTCGACTGGCGCGATTGCCATGCTTTGCAAGACAATGACCGCCCGCAAGGTTCTTAAACATTTTTGGAAAACTGAAGGAGGCCGGAAAGACTCTCATTTGTTTAAAATCGATGCGAAAGCTGAATTTGATGTTTCAGTAGATGCCTGCCTATTTTTTACCACCGGCAAAAAGATTTCTGATCGCGCGGCCACTGTTCATGCCGCCCTAGATTTTGAATCCAATCAAACGCGGATAGGTTTCATCGACGGCGATTTAGTTTCAGACATAGATTCTTACGAGGCTTATCGTCATCTTGATGGAGGGTCATCCATTTATACTTGGCGTTCTGGCATTAAACACGATGCCTCAAAAGTGATGGAATTCACCAAAAAGAATGGGCGATTGATTAACGGGTATGGCAACGAGGCCGATATTGAGGATGACTATGTATTTCCGTTGCTTAAGTCATCTGATCTTGGCAACGGTCGTATTGCCATCCGCAAGTCGGTTTTAGTCACCCAAAGACATACCGGAGACAATACGTCAGAGATTAAGAGAAAGGCCCCCAAGACGTGGGCTTATTTGATGGAGCACGCAGACACTCTGGATGCAAGGAAGAGTTCTATTTATCAGAATCGCCCTAGGTTCTGCGTGTTTGGAATTGGTTCCTATTCTTTTTCTCCTTGGAAGGTTTGTATTTCTGGACTCTACAAGAGGATTTCGTTTGTTTTGGTTGCACCAACTGATGGTCGCCCTGTCATGGTCGATGACACATGCTATTCAATTCCTTGCTGCTGCAAAGAGGAAGCAGAGCTTGTCTATGAGCTTCTGTCTTCGGATGTGGCAACCGCGTTTCTGAATTCGTTGATTTTTACAGACTCAAAAAGACCGATCACTGTGGATGTCCTGCGCCGCTTGTCTATTGTGGAATTGGCACGAGTCTTGGGTAGAATCGACAACCTTCAAAAAATTTGTCAGTCATACAGCGAAGATGACAGTGGTGTCGATACGCAGATGTCGTTGCTCATGGAGCAAGAACTGAAATATCGAACAATGCGCCGCTCCTAATTCCTAGCCTACCTTCTGATCTAGACTGCATGACACCTATTCTCGAATGCTCTGACTTACGCGTCCACTTTCCTGTGAAAAGTGGCATCATCAAGCGGGCGGTGGCAGCGGTGCACGCCGTCGATGGTGTTTCGTTAGAAATTTCCCCGGGCGAGACGTTGGGTCTTGTCGGCGAATCTGGATGTGGGAAATCGACTTTGGGAAAGGCGCTGATTCGTTTGCTCAAGCCGACATCTGGCTCGATCCACTTTCAGCAAACTGACATCACGATGATGAGCCAGATGAAATTGCGAGCTCTGAGAAAAGATTTTCAAATGGTTTTCCAAGATCCGGCGGAATCGCTCAATCCGCGCATGAGCGTGCGAGATTTGATCGCCGAGCCACTGGTTATTCATCGCATCGGCAACCGTGCGCAGCAGACTCAAAAAGTTCATCAATTGTTAGATCGCGTCGGCTTGCAGCGCAGCTCGAGCGATCGCTATTCGTTTGAATTTTCAGGTGGCCAGCGTCAGCGCATCGGCATCGCACGAGCCTTGGCCTTGGAACCGAAGCTGATCATTTGTGATGAACCTGTCTCGGCACTCGATGTCTCGGTTCAATCACAAATCATCAATCTTCTGTTAGAGCTGCAACGCGATTTAGGCATCGCCTATCTATTTATCTCCCACGATTTATCGGTGGTGAAACACGTGAGTGACCGAGTGGCCGTGATGTATTTGGGAAAATTGGTCGAGCTCGCCAAGGCATCCTCGATCTATCAGAACGCACGCCACGGCTACACGCAGGCATTGCTCTCCGCGATTCCATCGACGGATCAGCGCCGCGAAGGGAAGCGGCTCATTTTGCAGGGAGATATTCCATCGCCAATCAATCCGCCGGCGGGCAGTGCATTTGGCCACCGCATCGGGCATCCGCGCTACGAGGAAACCATCGGCATGGATTTATCGTTGAAGGAAATTGCACCCGACCATTGGGTGGCGGCGGATCCTTGCAGTCTATCAGTGAGTGATTTTGAAATGTTAGCGGCCCCTGCTAAGCTGGCGACGCATGCCTAATCATCGCTTCAAAAATATCTGCGGCGCAGCGAATCGTGTGCTTGCTACCGATCACCACCGGTTGCTCGCCGACGGGCACATCTGAGCGGCCATGCGAGCCGCGAACGAGTGTGGCATCGAGCGGGATCACTTCTAACAGCGAGCGAAATCCTATCTTCTTTTTCAACAGATGTCTTCCGATCTGCCATTGAGGAAAGCGGAGTGCTGGATCAATATGCAATTCGCACGGATCATAGCCGGGTTTGCGATGGATATCGATGGTGCGGGCGTAGTCAGGCGCGACTGCATCATCATTCCAAAAATAGTAGGTGAACCACGCATCTTTTTCCGCAATCACAATCAAATCCCCAGCTCGCTCGCGGCCGATTCCCTCTGCCCAGATTTCACTCGCTGGCACGCATCGCTCGACGCCGAGTAAATTTTCTAACAATTTTTTCACCGCGTCTAACATCGATGACTGCTTCACATAAACGTGAGCCACCTGATGATCCGCGATCGCAAAAACCTGGCTACCACCTGCATCGAGCGTTTCGCGGCCGAGCTCATGTTTGATTTGAATCCAGCCAGCTTCGCGAAATGCGCGGTTGAGATGCACCGGCTTGGAAACGGCGGATATTCCATACTCCGAGAGCACCATCACATCAAAACCACTAGATTCATAGTAATCAATCAAATCGCCCGCCGTTTGATCGATCGCAGACAGCTCCGCCACCATTTGTGGGGCATCCGGCCCATCGCGCTGCAGGCCATAATCGAGGTGCGGCAGGTAAATCAATTGCAGCATCGGAGCATGGCGGGCATCGACCCAGCGTGCGGCTTGAGCGATCCACTGCGATGAAGCAATGCCTGCCGCGGGGCCCCAAAATTGGGGAAAAGGAAATGGCCCGAGATCTTGCTTGAGCGATTCACGCAGCTCCATCGGCTGCGTGTGCACATCAAAAACTTTCCGCCCATCTGCCGGATACAACGGCCGTGGAGTCACCGAAAAATCCACCGTCGAGTGCATGTTGAACCACCAGAAAAAATTCGCACATGAAAAGCCGGGCACGCTTGCTCGCAGATGATCCCAAATTTTTTCGCCGTGAATGATGGCGTTGCTTTGTTTCCAAAATCGCACCTCGGCCGTCTCTCGATCATACCAACCATTGCCGACAATGCCGTGCTCTGCGGGCGTGCGGCCCGTGAGCATCGAGGCCTGCGCACTGCAGGTGAGCGCTGGAAATTCGGGACGATACGATTGCAATCCCACCCGCTCGGCAAAGAAAGATAGCCGCGGCATGCGCTCATCTAACAAAGATGCCGAAAGGCCGACGACGTTAATCACTGCGAGCGGCATGCGCGTTTTAGTTTTTCAATCCCAATGCGGGCGCCGCGTGCCAAGCCAGCCAGCCAGCAGGCCGACTGACAAGTGAATGGCAAGAATCCACATGCCCGTGTCCGAGGCGGCCATGTTCGTATCGACCACTGATTTGACCGCGTGATGGACTTGCTGTTGCAGGGCATTGACGGAGCCAGACCACGCCCAATACGCCGAGATGAATGGCTGCGTGTAGGGCTCAATCACTTCCGGCAAGGCCAGCACTGCGCCTGATAACGGAAGCTGGAAACCCACCAAATAAATCGAAAGCAGCGAGGCCTGCTCCGCCGTGCGCATCAACGCAGAAATGCCCAAGCAAATTGAAGTCATCGCCGCATTTGCCATGAATAGAAAAATCGCATGCGTCATGAAATCTCCGCGAAACGCGCCAAATGCATCGACGAAGAAGGCCATCCATAATGATTGAATGACCACCAATATACCGAGAAAAACAAACTTGGATGCGAGATACGCCGTCGGCCGTAATCCGCCAAATTTTTCTTTTTCAAAAATAGATCGCTCACCGGCAATTTCTCGCGCGGAATTGTTAGACCCCATCAACGAGAGCAAAATAATTTGGAACATGATGATGCCTGAGACGGCGGAGCCAACCTTCGCTTGGTCTCCACGCACGCTTTGTTGTTCCTGAATTTCTGCCATCAGATTGGTCTGCCGCGTGTCCGAGAAGCGGCGGATATTACCGGAGGCTTTTTCGCTAAAGAGTGTGACCAATAATGGAAATGCGATGATGATCGCGAGTTGCAAAAGCATTTGTGTGCGATCGCGGTAGAAAATTTTCCAACGGCGGCCTAACAGCGTCATCATTTGGCTAAAAAATCCTGGTAGATCCAGAGAGCGCGCACCGTCAGCTTCTGCAGGCTCTAACAACTCACCGGAATCCAACAGCGCGAACCGTTGCCGTTCTAACTTATTTTGATAATGCTCGCGGTGTTTGAGCCATGAAGCATGCCATGCCGAGGCCTCTTGGGTTGCTAGTTTTGGGTAAATTTCCTCCGAGTCATTCACCGAAAAATAATGGCAAAGCTGGTTCGGTGGGCCGTGATAGGCGATGCGTCCTTCATGCATCACGAGCACAGAATCCACACGTTCCAAATGCGCAAGCGAGTGAGTGACGGAGAGCACGAGCCTGCCATTTTTGCGAGAGAGATCGTGGAGCAGATTCACCACATCGCGCTCCGACCGAGGATCAAGGCCGGATGTCACTTCGTCACACAGCAGAATTTTAGGATTGGAAACCAGCTCCATGGCCAGGCCCAAGCGGCGTTTTTGCCCACCTGATAGAACTTTCACTTGGCGGTCCGCAATCGCATCCAGACCGGTCTCTGCCAGCACACGATCGATGCGCGCATCCAAGGCTTGGTTGCTCGCGGTGCGCACTCGCAACCGGGTAACGGCCTCAATCGATTCATCCACCGTGAGTGGATCATAGGCGATGGAAAATTGCGGCACGTAGCCAATTTCTAACGGCGAGAAATCATCATCGCGCGAGAGATCGCGGCCCTCCCAAATCAATTGCCCGGCCGATTCAGGATTCAGGCCGGCAATCGTCTTCAGCAGCGTTGTTTTACCACAACCTGAAGGACCGACGATGGCCATGAAGTGCCCATGCGGCACTTGCAACGTGATCTCATCGATCAACGCAACATCCGCACCATCTTTGGTGACGTGATAGGAAACATTTTTTAATTCTAACACAAATGGATGGTTAGTTATTATTCTTGATCCAGTTTGACCACGCGGATCGCACCTTGCAGTGGACGGTGGATGGCGGCCGCAAGCGTCGGTGCGGAATTGAGTTGGGGAGCAGGCGGCTGGCCTTGATCGAGAGCATTTTTGAGCGCTCCTTCCACGAGTTGGCCGCAGTGAATTTTCATCGGTGGCAGTGGGCCGAGTCCGCCGGCAAGTGCTTCGGCATTCAATGACTTTGCCTCTTCTAACGTTTTTCCGCGAAGCAATTCGGTGGCCATGGAGGCGACGGCGATGGCAGTCTGGCAGCCGAAGGCTTGGAACGACGCGCGGTCGATCACGCGTTGGCCATTTTTTTCAGAAAATTTCAGCCACATGCGCAACATATCGCCGCATTCGGGTGAGCCGACGGTGCCCACGGCATCAGCATCCGCCAACTCGCCTTGATTCTGCGGATTGGCCAATGCTTGCCTGACTTGCTCTTCAAAATTTTCCATACATGACTTCTATCTTCTTCTGCGCGGCATTCAAGCACTTGGCGGCCAATTTTTTTTGGAGTGCCTTACCGAGGATTTTCTGTTAGGTGAAGTTTGAGGATTCGAGTGACTTCTTCCGCAGCTTGCGGATGATCCGGCACGCTGTGATCGCTAGGAATGATTTTTTCGGATTCGACCGGGGTGACGTGAGACGACCAATAGGGCACGACGCCGTCACTGCTCTCTGAAAGTGGGCCTTTCCCACGATCGCCAATAATCGAGTGAAACTTGATGCGCTTCGGCAGCGGCATGCTGCTGAGTGCGATGTTCGATTTATCCGATGGCGCGAGGCTGCTGACCGAGTTGGGCATTTTCGGTTTGGCTTGCTCACTGCGCAACACACCCTGAACGCTTTGGACTGTTGCATCTAACAAATCGACGGTTAATACTTTTGGTAACCGAATCAGGCGCGAAATTAAGACAGCAGCGCGAAAAGTTGCCACTGGACTGCCGCGATGGGGCACAGCCATGAAAATGACACGCTTCGGCTCCGTGAGTGGCTGATAGAGCGTGGCATCGCGGATAAATTCACGCGTTGCTTCAGAGACACGCAGGTTTCGCAACGGCACGCGAAAAACGGCATCATAAAATAGATTTCCGGGATTAGTCACACTTGAGCGAGTGATCAGGCCGCCCATCGAGTGGGAAAGAATGACCATTTGATCGAGGCGGCCTAGGCCGTGAGCAGCGCGGGCCTCATCGCAGGCAGCTCGCACATGTTCGCGAAATTTCATACTGCTATAGAGCCATGGATTGCCGGTGGGATAATTAAACAACCAGATTTGATAATTTTCCCGGAACCACGGCTGCGGGGCAAGGTCATTGATGATGTGCTTGTAGGCTGCGGGCGAAGAAATCAGGCCATGCACCATGATCAGTGGAATTTTTTTAGGATCATAACGCTGAATAAAAAAGAGGCCGGTTTCTTCACTGAAGCGATCCGGCAAAATGGCGTTCTGGATGTTGAGATCGTCCAAATCGCACATGCTCCAATAGAACGCATTGGGTGCCGTCCAATCCGCGGCGAGTGTGCGCTTGCCGCCTGCGAGATTGATCTCATTGACCAGCCAGCGTTTTTTGAAATGCCATGTTGGAGCGCCCGGTTCATCGAATGATAAAATGGCTGTTAGATTGTAAGGCAGGCCGGTTGGCAAAACGTGCGGCTCGCGCTTGATACCTACGGGCGTGGTGCGCTTCCAGCCGACGAATGGGACGCCGACTCCCTCAGTCCAGCGATGTGCCAACGAGCCGTTGATATCGACTTGTGTGGCAGGAAATACGGCATCGAGTCTCGCGGGATCCACGTCCTCATCGCCATGTGTGGAGATTTGTGTGCCGAGCGATCCTGCGCGAGATGGCCAGTCTTGCGGGCCGCAGCGCAATTGATCTAACAATTTAGCGAGAGCGGCGTTGTAGCGATCTCGGGCAGCGATAAATCCGGGAGAATTCGGAGATTTTTTAAGCTCGCGCCATGAGCGGCGGGCTTCATCTAACAATTCTTGGCTGGGCACTTTGGAAGCGCTCGGCACGCTGCGGCAAACCGGTGCCTGCGGAGCTCCGCAATGGGAAAAGAGAAGGACAAAGGCAAATAGGCAAGCGCTCTGGATTCCAGTGCGGAGAGGCATCATGCCGCGGATGCTAGAAGGAAATCCAGTTAGGGCAATTTCCAAATCGGTGCCAAGCGCTCGTATTCGGCACGAGGCAAGAGCACAAATAACGGCATTTTTTGCGGATCTGCTAGAGCGATGAGTTGCTTGAGTTTGGCTTCACTCATGGTGGTGCATCCCGCGGTGGGAGCCGCGCCACCTCGGCGCCAAATGTGAAAGAAAATCGATGATCCCGCGTTGGGAATAATATTGGGCTTGGCATTGTGAGCGATGAACCATTTGAGCGAATGCGCGGCATCGTTTTGATGCATTTGTTGCTTGCGCTCCCAATCGGTTTTGGGATCGTGGGGTAAAATGACGTTGAGATTGTATGAGGGCGACTCGGGATCTTCCACCCACAAATCGCGCGGGGTGACTTGGCGATAGGCGAGCTTCGGGTGTTTTTGAATTGCCTCCGCGTAGCCCCAAACGCCGCCAAGACGAAACACGCCGGCAGGAGATCTCATATCACCCTCGATCTTAGTTTTTGCGCCTTTGGGCACTGGATGCAGGCCGAGCCCCCAGATGAGGCCATTTTTACCGAGCCGTCCCGGCCATGGCGCACCCACAGGCTGCCACTTTCCTGCCCGTTTCTCGAACCAACGCAACTCGACATGCGATGAATTCCATCCATCCGCGATGCCGACGATGCATTGCTTTGATGATGCCGGAAGTTGAAATGCGTTGAGCGATGTGGCGCAGAGGAGCGTGCAGAGCGCGGCGATGAGAGAACGATGCCATGAAATCATGATGGATAAAACCAATCGCAACTCCGCCGATTGTAAAGACCCCATCGATGATTTTGTGAGGTCAAGAATGCAACTTGATTTCCTCTAGCCAGCGAGCGACTGGTCGATTAAAACCGCGTCCGCTTGATGGCGCTTGCTCGGTAGATTTAAGAAAAATGGATGCAAAAACCGGTTGCTCGATAACGGGCCTCGGCGCACTTTCGGCGCTGGGTCACGACGTGCCTGCGCATCGATTCGGGCTGTTAGAAAAGGTTGTGCCGTTTCAATTTTTGGGAAAATTGTTAGGGCCTAACAACTCACATGCGGCCACACCTGCGGCATGGATTGAGCCGCGTGGATTGCTCAATCACCGCAAGTGGAGTCCCGCGAGCATGGCGGCGCTCATCGTCGCCCGCCAAGCGATCACGGCAGCTCGATGGACGAGCGCGGACTGCCGTGATGCGGCGATTGTGTTAGGCACGAGCCGTGGAAACGCGGCGGGTTGGTTAGATCCATGGCCCGGGCGCAGGCCGTTCCGCTTGATGGCGGCGAGTAATACGATTCACAGTGAGCCGGCCACTGCCATTTCCATCGAATGCGGGATTTTAGGCCCCAATCACGTCATCGCCAATGGCTGCGCAGCGGGACTCGATGCCGCGGGACTGGCGATGATGATGATTCAATCTGGAGTGGTGGATCGAGCGTTGGCCGTCGCCGTGGATTTACCATTGGTGGAAATTTTGTTAGATAACTACCGCGCTTCTGGGCTGCTCTCGATGGATTGTTTTCTCGATCCCTATGGAGAGAAAAGCAACGGCTTCATTCCTGCAGAAGGGGCCGCCGCGATGGCACTTGAGCGAAAGCGCGAGGGGAATTTTTCCCAGCTCTTATTCTATGCGAGCAATGCCGATGGCTGCGATCCAGTCGGCATTCCAGCGGATGGCGGGCGCACGCCGGAATTGATTTCTCTAGCAGAAAAAGCAGTGGGAAGGCCGGCGGCAATTTGCCCACATGCCACCGGCACCCGAGTGCAAGCAGTGGCGGATCCTGCTTGGTTAAACCGTTGTTATTTAGAAAATCGACCGTCTTTGCATCTGCTCAAGCCGCAGCTTGGGCATGCGATCGGCGCAAGTGGTTTGTTAGAATCTGTGGTCTTGTGCGCATTTCTGGAGCAGCAACAATTTCCGCCTAACATTCCCAACCTCACCGAGCCTAACGGATTTCATTTACCAACGACGGCCATCGAAGCCACTGGCATCATCTACAACATTTCTCATGGCATGGGTGGCCATAATTCACTCATTGCTCTTTCCGCTCCATGAATACGAACCAACGCCTCGTCGCTTCCATCGATCATCAATTGCTCGCATTCTATCAGAATGGAAAATTAGTTCGAGAGTATCCCATTTCTACTGCAAAAAAAGGCATGGGTTTCTCACTCGGAAGCTATCGCACGCCGACGGGAAAATTTTCCATCGCAGAGAAAATTGGCGATGATGCTCCACTGCATACAGTTTTTGAAAACCGCATTGCGACTTGTATTTGGGAAACCCACGAAATGGATTCCAAAGATCGTGTGCTTACCCGCGTGATTCGCCTGCATGGGCTGGATGCGGAAAATGCGAATACCTTGGAGCGCAATATCTACATCCACGGCACGAATCGTGAAGATCTCATCGGCCAGCCCGCAAGCCATGGATGCATTCGATTAAAAAATGATGACATGATTGAGTTGTTCAATCAACTTGATCTAACAGCCGAACTGGAAATTCTACCCGCCACCATGCCCCACGGAAAATTACTCTTCATCGATTGTGATTCCACCCTCTCATCGATCGAAGGCATCGATGAGCTCGCGCGCGCATGCGGTGAGGATATTTTTGCTCGCTCAGTGGCGCTCACCGAAGCAGCCATGAATGGCGAGCTGCCGATTCAAGAAGTTTTCCCCAAACGCATGGAGATGATTCGTCCGAGCAAACAAGTGGCCGACTTAGTCGCGGAACAATACATTCGTCACATCGTGCCGGGGGCGCGCGAGATGATTTCTCACGCCAAGGCAAGCGGCTGGCTACCGATCATTCTATCAGGCGGGTTTGCACCGTTGATCGAGCCGCTGGCGGCGTATCTCGGCATTGATCACGTTGAGGCAGTGCCACTTTCTTTCACAGCTGATGGCGACTATCTAGGATACGGCACCGACTATCCGACGACGCGAAATTTAGGGAAAAACGAAATCATCCGCGAGTGGAAAAAGGCGATGCTGCCAGAATCTGTCATCATGGTGGGTGATGGTATATCAGATTTGGAAACACGCATTGATGTTGATTGCTTTATCGGATTTGGCGGCGTAGCCGTGCGCTCGGTTGTTAGAAGCCAATGTGATATTTGGTTAGATGCATTTCAACCGCCTTATTCTTGGCTGGATGTATGTAAAAACCATTTCACATAGTCCAAATGGATGTATTTTTTGATCTTGATTGTTCATATTCATGTCATATGGTCTTTGTAATGTCAATTGAATCAGAAACAACAGGTATCATCGAAGAAGTTAAGCAAGTCACTAAAAGCATTCGCTACACTCCTGAGCAAAAGCAGGAAGTCGTTGATTTTGTAGTTAGTTACAACAATGAACATACGCGTGGTGGCCAAACCAAAGCGTCTGAGAAATTCAAAATTTCCCCCATCACAGTAGGTGCGTGGCTAGATGCCGCTGGTGTCGTGACCCCCAAAAACAGCAAATCCAACAAGACCAAGACCCAAGCGCTTCAAAAAAGCAGCCGCTACCCAGACGAGTTCAAGCAGGAAGTTGTAGCATTTGTAGCCAATTATAACGCTGAGCATGGCCGCGGTGGACAAAACAGCGCAGCTAAAAAGTATGGCATTTCCCCTATCACAGTAACGTCATGGCTCGGTAAGCGAAACGGTCAAGAATTATCTACGTCACCGGAAAAGCGTGCCAATACCAAGGCTGCAGCTCCGTCCGCGGCGCTCTCGACAACTGGCTTTGAGGCCAAGCTGAAATCGCTACTCGCACTCAGCCAAGAAATCGCCAAAGCACAAACTTCCTTGAAGAATCTAGAGACGAAGTTTAACGCATTGAAAGCATCTTTATAAATTTACTTTAAGATTCCTCTCTTGGACATCCATTCACAAGTAGGTGACCAAGAGGGGCAATCCTCATGTGTTATTTGGCTGGGAAATATTATCTTATATTCCGATCTAAATTTTATTTAGCTGTATTTCATGCCATAACATCGTTTCACCATCGAAGATAAACTTCCCTTGGAAGGTGCGTTTTTCGATCACATGCGGGAGCCAATATCGATCATCCTCCCACATTTTATCAAACGGGATGCAGCTGAGATCATACCAAACGGGCACAGCTTCATCCGTTTCGCCGAGTATTCCATCATACGATTCTGCGCGAAAAACGTGGCATAAGATATCTGGAGAATCCGACATGGAGAAATAAAGCTCTCCGATTTTTTGCGGATCGTGAGGCGTGACTAAGACCTCTTCTTGAGTCTCGCGAATAATCGCTTGCAGAGCGGTCTCACCCGGATCGATTTTGCCACCGGGCCCGTTGATTTTCCCCGCCCCGAGACCGCGCTTTTTCTCGATCATCAAAATCTGATTTCCTTGGATGATGAAAATCAATGTGGCACGAATGCTGGGCTCCCATGATTCCCAATCCATCGACGCAACTCGCTGATGATCTGAGTGACTCATGATCCGGCGGTGGCGTATGACTCCACGCTATCACATGTGCAAACCAGATTCCGATCTCCGTGCACGTTATCAATGCGTCCGACGGACGGCCAGAACTTATGCACGCGAAGGTAGGGCAGTGGAAACGCAGCAGTCTCGCGCGAGTATGAGCGCGCCCAGACATCTGCGCATACCACATCCACCGTGTGCGGCGCGTGCTTGAGTGGGTTATCATTCGCATCCATTTTGCCGTGCATGATGGCCGTGATTTCGCTATGAATCGAGATCATCGCATCACAGAAGCGGTCCATTTCTGCGAGGGATTCAGATTCCGTGGGCTCGATCATGAGTGTGCCGCCGACCGGCCAGCTCATCGTAGGCGCATGGAAACCATAATCCATCAGGCGTTTCGCAACGTCCTCTACGGTCACTCCGCTGGCATCGGAAAGTGGGCGCACATCGATGATGCACTCGTGGGCCACGAGGCCATTTTTTCCTTTGTATAAAACGGGGAAAAATGGGTCCAGTCGCTTTGCCATGTAATTGGCATTGAGGATCGCAATTTGCGTCGCTTGCTTGAGGCCACTGGCACCCATCATCGCGATATACATCCAAGAAATGGTATTAATCGAAGCACTGCCCCATGGCGCGGAGCAGACAGCGCCCGCGGTGGATTCTAAATCTGCATGACCCGGCAGGTATGGCAGCAACTGCGATGCGACGCCGATCGGGCCCACTCCCGGGCCGCCGCCGCCGTGAGGAATGCAGAATGTTTTATGCAAATTCAGATGGCAGACATCGGCGCCGATCAAGCCCGGGCTGGTGAGGCCAACTTGGGCATTCATGTTTGCACCATCCATGTAAACTTGGCCGCCGGCTTGATGAATCATCTCGCAAATCTTGCCGATGCTTTCCTCAAAGACACCATGCGTCGATGGATAGGTAACCATCAGGGTCGATAAATGTTCACGATGTTCTTCAACCCGTGCTTTGAGATCATCCACATCGATATTTCCATCGGCATCGCACTTCACGCCGACGACTTTCATGCCCGTCATCACCGCCGAGGCAGGATTGGTGCCGTGTGCGGAAACGGGAATGAGGCACACATTGCGATGCTCATCGCCGCGCGCCAAATGGTAGCGACGAATTGCCAACAGCCCGGCGTATTCGCCTTGAGAGCCTGCATTCGGTTGCAAAGAAACGCCTGCAAAGCCCGTCACTTCCGCCAGCCAACCTTCTAGCATCGTTAGCATCTCGCGATAGCCAAGAGATTGAGATGCGGGCGCAAATGGATGGATGGATGAAACTTCCGGCCAACTGAGTGGCAGCATTTCGGACGTCGCATTGAGCTTCATGGTGCATGAGCCGAGTGCGATCATCGATTCATTCAAAGCCAAATCTTTGGTCTCCAAGCGCTGAATGTAGCGCAGCATTTCCGTCTCGGAGTGGTATTGGTGAAAGACTGGTTGGGGTAAAATTTCGGAATCGCGGACCAATGGTTCAGTCACGACCTCATCTAAAAGTTTCACTGCAAAAACATCTGCCAATTTCGCCACATCTTCCGTTGTGGTCGTCTCATCCACGCTGATGCCAAGGTGGTCATGATCGATCAGGCGTAAATTGATGCCCGCGGCGGCGGCTTTTTCTAACAAGATTTTTGCCTTGGCCGGAACGAGCAAGGTGAGCGTATCAAAAAATGCACCTTCTTCCACGAGTATCCCGCCGGCAGCAAGAGATGCTTTCAATTGATTTGCCATCGAGTGGCAATGATTTGCAATGTTCTGCAAACCTCGTGGCCCGTGATAAACGGCATACATCGAGGCCATCACTGCGAGCAGAACTTGCGCCGTGCAGATGTTAGAAGTCGCCTTGTCTCTGCGAATGTGCTGCTCGCGCGTTTGCAGCGAGAGGCGGTAGCCGGGCATGCCGCGCGAATCGACCGACACGCCGATCAGTCTGCCGGGAATTTTCCGTTTCAAGCTATCCACGCACGACATGAAGGCAGCATGCGGCCCGCCAAATCCCATCGGCACTCCAAAACGTTGTGAGGATCCCACACAAATATCCGCACCCCACTCACCCGGTGGACGAAGCACGGTGAGGGCTAATAAATCCGCAGCCACGATAGTGATGGCACCTGCCTTTTTACAGCGTGCAAAAAAATCGGTGAAATCATCGATGCGCCCACGCGTGTCTGGGTATTGCACCAACACCGCGAAAAGTCCGTCTGCACCCTGAGGATCATACGATTCCCAATCACCCACCACCACCTCGATGCCTAACGGCTCTGCGCGAGTGACCACCACCTCAATCGTCTGCGAATGGCAGCGATCTGAAACAAACATCTGCTTTCCCTTTGGTTTTCCCGATAGTGCAAGACTCATCGCTTCCGCCGCAGCAGTGCCCTCATCAAGCAGTGAAGCATTGGCCACATCGAGGCCTGTTAGATTGGTCACCATCGTCTGAAAATTGAGCAACGCCTCCAAGCGGCCTTGGGCGATTTCTGCCTGGTAGGGTGTGTAAGCGGTATACCAGCCGGGATTTTCCAAAATGTTTCGCAAAATCACCCCAGGCGTGTGCGTGCCGTAATATCCTTGGCCAATGCATGACTTAAGGACCTGATTTTGACTCATGATTTCTTTGAGCCAAGCCAGCGCAGCCGCCTCGGAGCGCGCTGCGGGGAGCTCCATTTCACGACCGAGACGAATGGATTGCGGCACGGCGAGATCGATCAAATGGTCGAGCGTTGGTTCATCCACCGAATCTAACATTTTTGAGATTTCGTGCTGATTTGGACCGATGTGGCGGCTTGAAAAGTCAAAGCGTGTATTCATGAAGATTGATGGATCGAGAATAGTGAAGCGTGAAGACCTGCACTTCTTAGTCGAAAATGAGCTCTGTGCAACCCTCGTTGCTTTTTTTATCGATGATTCTTTGTGGCAATCGCTTACGCCGCGTTGACATCTGGTGCCGCGCCCTGCACCTTGCCGCGCATGGACACGATGAAACTTCTTCTCGCCGCTACGGTTGCTTTGCTGTTAGGGGCACTCGCTCTTTCATGGCATGGGATGAATCAAGGCGTGAACAATGCTTCGCGCAGTGATCTCGATCGCATCAAAAAAGAAATCGATCTGATCCGCGCAGAACAAGACAAACTTGCCATTGAAAGAGAGCGCCAATTGCTCGCTAGGACCGTCGTTGAAGCAAACCCCGTCGCCAACGCCACGGAAATTGAGAAAATGAAAGCTGAGATGGAAGCTGGTAAAGAGGCGATCCGCAAATTGGAGGATGAGCAAGCCGCCCAACGCACCAAGGATGAAGCCAAGATGGAGGATTCCGAAGAGCTGCTGCTCGATCAACGCAACCTTGAAAGCAAAGATAGCGAACTGCGCCGGGCGCGGTTGATCGCTGACGCTCTACTGATGGCCAGAGTGAAAGAATACGTTGAAGACAAAGAATTGGGAGGATTTATGACCTTGGATGTCGTCATGAGCGAGCAAGTCCAAGTGGGCACCGTGCTCGCAATCCGCCGCAATACAGGCATTTTAGGACGAGTGAAAGTAACCGACGTGCAAGCCGAGGGTGCCATCGCCAGCCCACTCGCGAGTTTTGGAGATTCCCAACCCGTCGTCGGCGATGAATTGATTTTACCGCCCGATTATTAAATTTTCAAAACTACTCATCATGTCCACCACCGTTGGTCTTATCTCGCTTGGCTGCGCTAAAAATCTGATCGATTCAGAAGTGATGATCGGTCACTTGGCGGAAGCTGGCATGTCGCTCACACCCGACCCTGAACTTGCCGATGTGCTCATCGTCAATACCTGCTCGTTCATCGATATGGCCAAGCAGGAATCGATAGACGCGATCTTCGGCGCGGTGAACGATCGCAAAGAAGATCCCGAGCGAGCGCAGCAAAAAATCATCGTCGCCGGATGCCTCTCACAGCGATTTGCCAAAGACTTGCCGGGCATCATGCCAGAAGTCGATGCCTTCATCGGCCTCGATCAAATTACCAAGGTCGCGCCCATCATCCAAAATCTGTTAGGTCTAACAAATGTCAGCCTCAGCAAAGATGAAGGACCGGCGGCGACGGATGATCCCCGCGATTTCGTCACCCTCAAGCCGCAGTATGTGCCGGACTACTCGACGCCGCGCATGCGCCTAACGCCCGATCATTTTGCCTACGTAAAAATTGCGGAAGGCTGCAACCACACCTGCACCTTTTGCATCATTCCGAAAATCCGTGGCCAGCATCGCTCGCGCACGCAAGATTCTGTGGTGCGAGAAGTGGAGGCGTTGGTGCGCTCCGGGGTGAAAGAAATTAACCTCATTTCCCAAGAC
The DNA here is from genome assembly GCA_004294095.1 of Verrucomicrobiota bacterium. GTDB lineage: Bacteria > Verrucomicrobiota > Verrucomicrobiia > Verrucomicrobiales > Akkermansiaceae > Luteolibacter. The sequence continues at coordinate 3,918 of RDZR01000059.1, read as the reverse complement.
ACCACCTATTTTGGAATGGACCAATGGCAAGGCAAGCGGCCAACGCCAAGCTCACCGGTGGATTCGTCCCGCGGTGAGTCTCTAACAACTTTGCTGCAAGCCATCAATCGCATTGAGGGAGATTTCTGGGTGCGCCTGCTCTACACTCACCCAGCGCATTGGTCCGATGAATTGATCCAAACGATTGCCGCTTGCGACAAGGTTGCCAAATACGTGGATATTCCTTTGCAACATATTTCCGACCGCATGCTCACTGCGATGAAGCGAGTGACCACCGGAGATTACATTCGCGATCTGCTGCGGCGGATGCGCGCAGGCATTCCGGGCATCGGCATTCGGACGACCTTCATCGTCGGCTTTCCGGGAGAAACGGAAGAAGATTTTAACGAGCTGTTAGAATTCATCGAAGAATTCCGTTTCGAGCGAGCTGGTGTGTTCCAATATTCAAAAGAAGAAGGCACGCGCGCCCATCAGCTCGATGGTCACTTGCACCATGCGACGCGGAAAAGCCGTTGGTCTCGGGCCATGGCGAAGCTGCAAAAAATCGCCGCGGAAACAAACCAAGCGCAAGTCGGCAAATCGGTTAGAGTGCTCGTTGAGCAACCGGGCATCGCTCGCACTGAGTGGGATGCGCCAGAAATTGATGGCTCAGTCATGGTCGATGAAGCACTGCCCGTTGGCGAGTTTGCAGACGTCCGTATTGGCGATTGGCGCGGCTATGACTTGGTAGCGGCACGCTAAACAAGAAAATTTGACAAGGACTGTGAAATGACCTAAAAATAGGCAGATTGAAAAAATTATTTTTCGGTCATCAACCCAATATATATTATGAAAAAGACATCATGGTTATTTGCCCTCGCTATGCCGCTTGCATTTGTTGCTTGCGACTCCAAAGAGCCGACAACAACGACAGAAAAAATGGACGCTGAAAAAGGAACGATTGCCGATAGCATCCAAAAAGCAGCCGATGCGGCGAAGGAAAAAACCGAGGAGGCGACCGCTGCTGCGGCTGCTGCTTCTGAGAAAATGCAGGAAATGACTGATGCGGCCAAAAAAGCTGCGGAAGATGCTTCCGTCAAAGCAGATGAAGCCGCTGCGGCTGCCAAGGAGTCAATCGATAACGCAATCCAAGGAGTCGAATCTGCCGCTGACAATGCCGTGCAGCAGGCAACAGAAGCCGTCGAATCAATGAAAGAAGCAGTGACTCCTGAGCCAGCACCCGCACCCGAATAGTTCTAACGTATATTTGAAAATTTAACCGCGCGTTGTCTGTTAGATCGTAGCTCAACCGAGCCATTTCTAACAGGCTTCGCGTTTTTTTTCGCAATAAACCAATTCCATTCTCTGAATAGATGATCTTCAAAGAAAAACAAATCGCCGCGTTGGCCAAGACGATGTCCGTCGCGCCCGATGAGTTGGCAAGATTAATCGGCAAGGGCCAAGCGCACGACTTCGCCGCCGGGGCTTATCTATTTCACGAATCCACGCCACGGCTTTGGATGGGCATCGTTGAGCAAGGAGAAATTGAGATCATCCATGGCAATCATGGCCGCATCACACGGCTCGCAACGCTAACTGCGGGCACCGTTTTTAGCGAGGGCGTGATGTTAGATGAGCTGCCGCATTCCGCATCGGCGGTGGCGTTGGATGATGCGAAGGTTTGGCTGATTCCGCGCGAGGTATTTGATGAATTGCGCGAGAGTAAACCGGAAGTTTTTTACCGCATGGTGGGCCATGTGGCGCGGCGCCTGAGTAGCCGCTTGCGAGCTGCCAATGAGCGCACCATCGCATCGAGCGCACCGGTGGTGGCGACTTGGCGCAAGGAGCAAGATTCACTCGGCATTCGGGAGCTGCCAGATCACGTTTACTACGGCGTGCAGACGCTGCGCGGCATGGAAAATTTTCCCATTTCCGGAATCCCGCTGCATCATTTCAGCCACTTCATCCGCGCGATCGCTTATGTGAAAAAGGCCGCCGCACTTTCTAATCGCGAGCTGGGTGTGGTGGCCGGAAATCGCGTCGATGCCATCGTCGCCGCCTGCAATGAAATCATCGCCGGGAAATGGCATGAACATTTTACCATCGATATGATTCAAGGCGGCGCTGGCACCTCGACGAATATGAATGCCAACGAAGTGATCGCCAATCGCGGCTTGGAAATACTCGGCCATCGGAAAGGACAATACGAATTTCTCCATCCCAATGATGATGTGAACCGCTCGCAATCCACCAATGATGTCTATCCAACGGCCATCAAACTTGGAGTGATTCTCACCCTGCGAGATGCCACCTCCGCCCTCCGCGAATTGCAGCACGCACTGCATCTGAAAGCTGAGGAATTTTCTAACATTTTAAAAATGGGCCGCACCGAAAATCAAGATGCCGTGCCCATGACTTTGGGCCAAGAATTCAGCGCCTATGAGTTCATGATCGAAGATGGCATTCGCTATCTCGAACGCGCGGGCGACGAATTGTTAGAAATCAACATGGGCGCGACTGCCGTCGGCACCGGCATCAATAGCCCACCCGGCTACGCGGCATTGTGCTGCAAACACCTCGCCGCCGTCAGTGGACTTCCCGTGCGGCTCGCGGCCAATTTAGTGCAATCCACTCAAGACAGCAGTTGCTTCGCGCTCATGAGCAGCGCGATGAAAACGGTGGCCATTCAACTTTCAAAAATTTGCAACGACCTGCGCTGGCTCTCGTCCGGCCCGCGCTGTGGACTTTTTGAAATCCGCCTGCCGCCGATGCAACCAGGCTCATCGATCATGCCCGGCAAGGTCAATCCCGTGATTCCTGAAGTGGTCAATCAAGTTTGCTATCAGATCATCGGCGCGGATGTCTCGGTCTCGATGGCATCAGAAGCGAGCGAGCTGGAACTCAACATGGCCGAGCCAATCATCGCTTTCAATTTACTCTTTGGTCTGACGTTGATGCGCAACGCCGCGATCACGCTCCACACCCGCTGCATTCGAGGCATCCAAGCGAATGCCGAGCGCTGCATGAGCTACGTGCAACAATCCATCGGCCTTGTCACCGCGCTCAATCCGGTTCTTGGCTACGAACGCAGCAGCCAGATTGCCAAAGAAGCGCTCGCCACCGGTGCCAGCGTTTATGATCTGGTGTTAGAAAAAGGCTGGCTGGATAAAACCCAACTCGACGATTTGCTCACACCTGCACGCATGACGCAGCCGCGGTGATGCTGGCGCTTAATCGCACTTTATCTATGATGATCATATGCAAAGCCTACTCAACAGAATCGGGGATTTGATGGTCGAGAAAAACCTACCCGGATTGATGATCGGCGGCCACGCAGTGACGGCTCTGGGTCATCCTCGGGCGACGTTTGATCTGGATCTCTTGATCCCACGCGATGCCGCAACGGAATGGAAAGCTGCACTTCAGAAATTGAATTACTCGTTGTTCGCAGAGTCTGCCAATTTTCATCAATACGAGGCGCCTGCTGAGTTCCCTCTCGCACCGATCGATCTCATGTTAGTAGATCACGATGTTTTCGCGGCTCTCGAGCTAACGAAGAACAACATCAAACCCATCGCAGTGCCATCGGTCGAGGGGCTGATCGCTCTTAAACTGCATGCGGCCAAACAGCCGACCCGAGCTGAGTGCGAAAAAGACTGGTCTGATATCATCGCGCTTTTCAAAGCACACCAACTCAGGCTTGACGAAGAGACGATTCATGCAACGGTTTTACGCCATGGAGGACCTGCCGCCATCAATCGAATCCAAGCCGCGCTCGCTCGCGGAACTTGATTTCCCCACGGGCGCTGGGCCCGTTCCGCATCCGGTGCGCTTTTTAGATCCACGCGATGTCGAAGCCCACTTTGCCGCGCTGGAAATCATGCGCGCCAGTCCCGAAGAACGCTGGGCAAAAAAACGCGATGCAATCGCCTTTCCCGG
>RDZR01000014.1 GCA_004294095.1 Verrucomicrobiota bacterium | reverse complement strand
ATCTGCTGCGGCGCAAAACACGAGCATTGAGTTGATCCGCCAACGGCAAAAGCTGCGCTTCAATTTGCCTCTCATCTCGAAGCAATAAAAATCGCTGCCTTGTATTTGATAAATTTCACGCATAGTGCCCGTAAGAAACGTTTGATCATGAAGCAACCCTCGCGCCTACCAGTCATTGTTCTCGCACTCGCGGCAGTGCTTGCGGTGGCGGCTGTGGTCATTCTCATCGTGAAACTGAGGCCGCCGGTCGTGGCGGATCCAGCGCCCTCGGCCATTTCTCCCGTCGCCGGAGCAGATCTCACCACACTCCCGGCTTCTGGTGCACCTAGTCAGGCGATGGCAGACTTGGGCATTCCGCACCCAGCGGCAGATCCGCGAAAGCTTCTCGAGCAAATTGGCGCAGCGTTGGAAGCTGGCGATCTTTCGTCATTCGATAAATTGTTAGAAAAAAACGTGCTTGATGAGCCAACCCAGCGCCGACTTGCCGAGTTGATGAAGAGCCCGATCCAGCTTCGCCAGCCTAATCCGTTTCGTGAAGTGGGTGAAATGAAGTTCAACGAAACCACTCGCTGGGCCTTGCAACTCGATGGCCAACCGCCCGGTCAAGATGAAATCCTGTTAGATCTTCGCAAAACGAGTGCCGGATGGACGGTGGAAAAATTATTCCTGCCGCCTGCTGCGGGCCGCGCTCCAGCCGAAATTTCTGCGATGGATGCGCTGAGCGTCACGGATACTTTTTTGCAAGCTGTCCTGAGACAAGATTTCGAACTCGCGCTCGCATGGGTGGATGAAAGCAAAGTCTCAGACACCACGCTCGCGGGTTTGTGCATTTTATTTGAGGAAGGCCAGTATCGCATGCGCAAACACAAACCGCTGCGAGCGATTTTTCAGCGGCCGAATGCGGTTGGATACTTAGCCAATGTCGAAGCTGCCGATGGATCAGTTTCCACTCAATTTGCCGTGACCTTGGAGCGCGCAAACGAAAATCAGCCGTGGAAAATTGCAGAAATCAATTTGAGTGAATTGATGAGCGATTACGCAAAACGCATCGCGGGCGGAGATGTTTATTACACGCCTCTTGTGAAAAATCCGGAGGGAGGGCAGACGCTTGCTTTGTATTTTGATTTCGATCTAGCAGAAATGAGTCCGCGCACCAGACGTCAGTTAGAAATTGTGAGCCGCATGTTGCTGAGTGATCCCGGAAAGCAAATCAAACTCAGTGGTCATACGGACGCTCTCGGCACCAAGGAATACAACAACCAGCTCTCTTCTCAACGCGCCGCCATCGTGAAAGATTTTTTAATCAACGCCGGTGTGGATGAATCGCAAATTGTGACTCTCGCGAGAGGGGACAGTCAGCCGCGCAGGCCGAATCTAACTGAATCTGGTGATGATGATCCATTGGGAAGACGTGCCAACCGTAGAACAGAAATCTACCTTGATTTTTAAACTCCATCTTCTTGCCATCGCATCGCCTATGGTTTTTAGCATCGCGTGGCTGATGAGCTCTTGCGCTCCATCTGGCAATGACCCGCGCCTGTTAGAGCCACTGCCTGCGGATTGGAAACAAGCAGCAGCCTTTCCACGCGTTTCGCCGCAATCCGATTTGTCCCGTTGGTGGAAAAAATTTGATGATCCGGTGCTCACGGAGCTGATCCAACGTGCACTTGCAAAAAATCCAGACATCGCCAGCGCATCTGCTAGAATTCGTGAAGCTCGTGCCCGCCGCGCAGTCACCAACGCCGGGCTTTTTCCGGTGATCGATGCCGATCTTGCAGGCGCGCGCCGCTACAACCGCATGGCTGGCGAAGCAGGTGAATCTAACAGCAATGCGACGGCCGGCTTGGATGCGTCATGGGAAGTCGATTGGTTCGGCAAGCAGCGTAGTGAGCTGTTAGCAAGTGATGCCGATCTCGAATCTGCCCGCGAAAATTCCCACTCGGTGCAGGCAGCACTCGCCGCAGAAATCGCCACCGCATACACTTTGCTGCGGGCGGATGAAGAACGACTCACCATTTTAAGAAAAACCATCAGCACGCGTCAGGAAACGCAACAACTCGCCGCTTGGCGCACGGAAGCAGGCGAAGCAGATGCCCTTGATGCCAAACAAGCACTAAGCAGCTTGGAACAAGCCAAGGCATCGATTCCTTCCCTCCAGCAACAAATCCAACAATCGCGCAACTTCCTCAACCGTCTCGTGGGTGAATTCCCCGGCTCGCTCGATGGACGGATCTCTTCCTCGCGCGGCATACCCCGGCCGTCGCGCAGTTTAGCAGTCGCGCTGCCCGCAGAAACCGTGCGCCAACGTCCAGACGTGCGCCTCGCAGGCCATCAACTCATCGCCGCCGCGGCCCGCTCTCAATCGGCGAGGGCAGAACAATATCCATCGTTGAGACTGTCCGGCTCGTTGGGCATTCAATCACTTGGCCCACAAAAATGGTTCGATCCACAATCCACTGCGGCAAATCTGTTAGGCGGTATTTCAAGCCCGATTTTTGATGCGGGACGGATTCGCTCAAACATCAAGGCCCGCGATGCGATCGAGGAGCAAGCATGGCAAAATTATCGTTCCAAAGTATTGTTGGCTCTATCAGAAACGGAAGACGCGCTGATCGCTTGCCAACGCACGGAACAGCGCATCGGGCGGCTTAAAATTGCCACTGAAGCAGCCCGCGATGCCGAGCGCATTGCGCGCCAGCGATACGAAACCGGCCTGGTTGATTATCTCTCGGTGTTAGAAACACAACGCAACTTGCTCGCGCTAGAAGATAACTTTCTCTCCGCCCAAGCAGCGCTCACTCAAGCTTATATCCAACTTTACAAAGCACTCGGTGGCGGATGGTCGCGCTCGTCATAATTTTGTTCACTCCCTATGCCTTTATCCTCATCAGAAAATCTAACAGACATTGTGCGGCGCGGAGCACCACGCCCATGGCGCAGACGTGTGCTGATGCTCGGACTCATCATTCTGTTAGGCGGTGGCGCTTACTATTACCTGAAAAATGGAGAAGAAGAGGCTGCGGCACCCGATTACACAACGGCTGCGTTAAAAAAAGGTGATTTGGTGTTAGAAATCACCGCAACTGGCAACCTTGCTCCAACCAATAAGATGATCATCGGCAGTGAAATTTCCGGCACTGCCGAAGAAGTTTATGTCGATACCAATGATTTCGTCACCAAAGGCCAAGCGTTGGCCAAGTTGGATACGACAAAATTCGCCCAACAAACGGAACGCACACGAGCGAATCTGTTAGCCTCGAAAGCTCGCGTCAACCAAGCAAAAGCCACACTCGCTGAGCAAACTGCGGCGCTTGCTCGCTCCGAGAGACTCTTTGAAATAAGCGCGGGCCAATCTCCATCCAAAGCCGTGATGGATACCGCCAAAGCAGCCGTGCAACGCGCCACTGCAGATCTGGAAAGTGCCGAAGCCGGTGTGGAAGGTGCCAAGGCGGATGTGCTCTCCAATGAGCGCGATCTTGAACTCACCGTCATCCGCGCGCCCACCAATGGTGTGGTGCTCACACGTTCGTTAGAAATTGGGCAGACCGTCGCAGCATCCTTCACTGCGCCCGAATTATTTACCCTCGCAGAAGATTTGAAAAAAATGGAACTGCTCATCACCGTGGCCGAGGCCGATGTGGGCCGCTTGAAAAAAGGCCAGCAGGCGATGTTCAAAGTCGATGCGTGGCCGACGCGCACTTACGATGCGGTGGTCAAAAAAGTTTCCTTCGGATCGGTTCTAACCAATAATGTGGTCACCTACAGCACCGAGCTTGAGCTGAAAAATGATGACCTCTCGCTGCGCCCGGGCATGACGGCCACGGCGGACATCCGCATCGACGAGCGCAAGAACGTCTGGCTCGTGCCAAATGCCGCATTGCGATTTGATCCTGCTGCTTATGACTTGCTTGAGCAGCCGGAAGCAAAGAAGGCGACGTTGGTCGAGCGCTTAAGCCCGGGCCGCCGCAGAGGCAGCCGCTGGGGCAGCAATCCATTGCCACCACAAGGAAAAACGGGTGGAGATGAGCCGCACGTGTGGTCTCTTGAGAATGATAAGCCGGTCTTGATTCCGGTGGTGCCCGGCATTTCGGATGGCTCGATGACGGAAGTTTCTGGCGAGCGTCTCGCGGATGGAATGTTGATCATTACTGGCGAAAATTTACCACCTCAACCATGAGTGCGAGCCCGCTCATCAAGTTAAAAAATCTGACGAAAATTTACGGCATGGGCGAGGCCGCATTTCACGCGTTACGCGGGATTGATCTAACCATTCAAGCGGGCGAATTCGTCGCCATCATGGGGCCGAGTGGATCTGGGAAATCGACGTTGATGAATCTGTTAGGTTGTTTGGATAAAGCCAGCTCTGGTCAGTATTGGTTCAAAGGAATCGATATCGAATCGCTCAGTCAAGATCAGCGCTCGTTGATCCGGCGCCATGCGTTGGGATTTATTTTCCAAGGATTCAATCTGTTAGCGCGGACCTCGGCTTTAGAAAATGTGGAGTTGCCATTGCTCTATCGTGGTTATTCTGCCAAGCGCCGCCATCAACTTGCGCGGGATGCTCTGGCCAGTGTCGGCCTGCAGGATAAGGAGCGCAACTCACCCGCTGAGCTATCCGGCGGGCAGCAGCAACGGGTGGCCATCGCCCGTGCCATCGTCTCCGAGCCAGATACTTTATTTGCCGATGAGCCGACTGGAAATCTCGACTCGCGGACGACGGCAGAAATCATGGATTTGCTGAAACAACTCAATCGCGAGCGTGGCATCACCATCATCATGGTGACGCACGAAGACGAAGTCGCCAGCCATGCGCGCCGCACACTTTACGTCAAAGATGGCTTGATCGATCGCGATACGTCCACCGCTGAAGTTCTAACAACGAAATGATTTTTAACGCGTTCATCATCGCATTGAGAGAAATCCGCCGCAATGTGACGCGGTCTTTTCTCACTGTCGTTGGCATCGTCATCGGTGTGGCTGCGGTGGTGACGATGGTCACCTTGGGCCAAGGAGCGACCGATGCGGTGCGCGCGCAAATTGCCAACATGGGCAGCAATTTGTTGATCATCAGGCCGGGCCAAAATTGGTGGTCGAAAGGTGTGACGTTATTGAAGATCAGCGATGTCGAAAAAGTCAAAGAGCAGGTCACCGGCATTCGCCTCACGGCTCCGTTGATAGAGACCAACGTGGCAGCGATGGCTGGCCAGCGCGTGCGCTTCACAAGCATTCAAGGGACAACTCCGGACTACTTTGAAATTTCTAACTGGCAGTTGAGTTCTGGGCGTTTTTTCAACGAATTGGAAGTTACCCAAGGCGCGGGCGTGGCGGTGATTGGCGAAACGGTGCGCAAAGAACTATTTGGCAGAATGGAAAATCCCATCGGCAAAAAAATTCGTTTGGATAAGATGGCGGTGGAAGTCATCGGCATTACCAAAGCGAAAGGGCAGGGGGGCTTTGGTGATGATTTGGATGACAACATCATCATCCCCTACACATCGATGCAGCGGCGGCTCACTGGCAAAACATCCGAAAATAGCATCAATCAAATCATGATTTCTGGCGAGAACGGCTACCCAACGGCGAGAATCCTCGCAGATGCCGTTTTGCTCATGCGTGAGCGCAGAGGGCTGAGTGGGAATGAGGAAAATGATTTTTCTGTTTTTGATTCATTGCAAATTGCGGAAACGTTGACTGCTACGACTCGGATTCTCACCTCTCTGTTAGGCGCAGTGGCCGGAGTGAGTCTGTTAGTAGGTGGCATCGGCATTATGAATATCATGCTCGTTTCCGTCACCGAGCGGACCCGTGAAATTGGCATCCGGATGGCGATTGGTGCTCGTGCGCGGGATGTTTTATTACAATTTTTAGTCGAGGCCATCACGCTCTCCTGCGTCGGCGGCATCATCGGCATCGTCTTTGCTTACGGGCTGTGTGACTTTTTATCCACTCGAGTAGGCGCGCCCTTTGTCTTTGATGCAAAGGTCAATGCGATGGCATTTATTTTTTCAGCTGGGATTGGCGTGCTGTTTGGTTTCATGCCCGCCCGCCGTGCTGCGCAGTTAGATCCGATCGATGCGCTCAGGCATGAGTAGTTGCCCGCGATTTTCTTTTTTCTAACAGAATAGCCAAGCCAGCAAATAAAGCACAAAAGATGATCGCGCCGAAGGCAGTTTGCCAAGGGTTGAGTTTGTTTACTAACCAATCATTCAGTCCGACGCCAAAGATGGCACCATACAAGACAATCACGTGAGTGACGTAGATGAAAAAGGTGTTTTTACCAATCATCTGCAAGGCGGCAGGGAAGTGCCATGCGCGGATTTCGCACCACGCGAGCACGCTTGTGATCATCAACACATCGCCAACATGAGCGTGAAAGCCATGAGTTTTGAGCGCGTATGGAATGCCGCTTGCATGCATCAGTGCCTGTCCAAGAACCACATCGAGTAACGAACCAGCGAGGATCAGGATCACTCCACAAACCATCCACTTGAGTAGGGGAATTTTCCCGCTATGCCAACGAATCATCACCCCGAGAGCCGCGCCGTAAAATGTAAATCCTAGCCATGGGGCGATCGGGAAAATAGAATTCGGACCTTTCCACATATTTTGCACCCAAGCCCATGCCTGATTGGGAAAAAATCCCTGCTGATGGCTCAGCCAAACATGGCCAAAAAAACATGATAACGCGAGCAACACGTAACATCCCATCAGCACTGGCAGCGGTAGTTTTCTCAGGCAGATGAATGAAAAAATCATCACGAACAACCCGATCGCGATGCACTGCAAGACATGAAATGCTTGCAACCACACGTCCGGCTTTCCGCTCAAAATGGCTGGCAAGTTGATGAAATTGAACTGCAACAAATAGCCCCAAAAAAGTAATTCGAGGACGCGCAGCAGCCCTCGGCGCACACGCCTCATTTGCCACCAATTCGTTTCTTTGGAACCCGTCAGCAAATAGCTGAAAACCAAGCCCGTTACAAATAAGAACATCGGCCCGGTGATGCCGCGAATGTAGTTCCAAATTTCATAAATCACGTTGTTTTCCACACGCCACTCCGGGGCCAAGGTCAGACCCACAAAATGCCCTTCTAACATCAACAGAATCGCAATCCCTCGCGCGTTGTCGATGAATTGCAGGCGCTTGCCTGATCCGATGGGTAATGCGCTTTGCATCAAACTCACGGACGTTGCTTTAACTAGATGTGCCTTAGCGTCAAGTTCCCCTTCGTCAGATAGACCTTCGGCTTGGCTCAATGCGCATCCTGATTTTACCAAAATGAAATGATTTTACATGACCGATCGCGTGCTTAAAATGGCTGCAAACAAATGATCGGTTTTGAAAACATCTCTCCGTTAAATGTGTTAGGCACCTCGCTGCAAGCATGTTGCTTCGATCCGCAGACGGGTTTCTATCGCGATGGATTTTGCCGCACGGGGCCACAGGATACCGGCCGCCATGTGATTTGTGCGGAGATGACGGAGGCATTCCTCAAATTTTCGCGGTCCCGCGGCAATGATCTGATCACTCCGCGTCCGGAGTATGATTTTCCTGGGCTGAGAGCGGGGGATCGATGGTGCATTTGTGCGATGCGGTGGAAGGAAGCGCTGGATGCTGGCGTGGCACCGCCGGTTCGGTTAGAGGCGTGCCATGAAAATGCGCTTCAATTTGCGTCACTTACTGATTTGCAATCACATGCGCTTTGATTTTTGCTTTCCGCCTGCGTTGCTGGGCTGGGTGCATGACAAAAATGTTTCATCTCGCTGCGAGTTTGGAGTAGCGAGTGTTCCAGAAGGATCTGAGGCGATTTCCTGCATTGAGGCAGCGCGGCGCCATGACAGCGCCGACACCTTCTTCCGTCCCAAACTGCCTGATTGCTTGCAACGTTGGCCAATGACGCTGCAGCACCCGGCTTCCGCTACTCCGGAACTCAAACGCTTCAACACGGCAGCATACGCCGTCCATCGAGAACCACCGCAGCTTGTCCGCCGTAGCTTCAGCGTAGGAGGATACCAAAAAAAACCTACCTCAAATTCCCGCTCTCAGATAAAACCTCCCGTTCCACCTCACATCATACTCACACTCAAAATCCTACGATCCCAATGGTAATATAAAACGATCAGTTCGCGGCAATCTGTTAGAACAATGCGCCAGCATTTTAGACGAAGCCCGCAGGGTGAAGAAATGAAATATTTCATTTCTGAATCAAAATGATACACTCACAAATTGGCAAC
>RDZR01000058.1 GCA_004294095.1 Verrucomicrobiota bacterium | reverse complement strand
TTCTTTGGGAAAAATTTTCTATCCGTTCATTTTCATGGTCATTTGCGCCGCCGCGGCAGGTGGTTATTTTTGGTGGAAAAACCAAACCCCACAATCCACAGCAACTACGGTAGCCATCGTAGAACCGCTGCCAGAACCCATCCCCGAGCCAGTCGAAGAAAGCCCAGCTCCAGAAATCCCTGAACCGCCACCTGCGGTTGAGGAGGATCTCTCCCCTGAGCCGCCTGCGCCGCCACCGGTAGTTGAAGAGGAAAAGGAGGAACCCACCACGGATGAGGTTGAAAGCGGCATCAGCGTGATGCCGGATTCGATCCATGCGGCACCAGCGGTAGAAGCGGAGGCAATCAATACCGCATTTGGCGATGAAGAAGCGGCACCGGCCGCGATCGCTCCTATTGCCGATATGCAGGCATTTCTCAATCGTGCGCGCGGCATCATGCGCGGGCGCGCCAAAAAACTACTAGATCGCCACGAATCTGATCTAAAAGACAACTTGCGCGAATTGGAGCAAAAGCTATTGCCGATCGCTCGCAAGGCACCCCGCGTCACTGAGGCTCTGAACGCCCTCGATGCCGTTGAAGAAAAATGGCACACCGAAGGAGGCCGCATCGATCACGATATCCCCGATCTGTTAGTCGAGATCGATGGCTTTGACGATGCTGTTAGAGAATTCATGGCACTTCAAGAAAATTTGGATCAGCGCCTGCGCGTCGCGCTCACCAGCCACGCACGGACGTATGTGCTTGGCTTGAATAAAGAAATCGAACGGCTGCGGGTAAGCCAAGACGTCGGCGCCATTTCGCTGTTAGAAAAAGAGATCCGCCAGACCGAAGAACGGCCAGATCATTTCATGAACGTTCTGCTCGGGCTGCGCTAGACGAGCACCGCGAATTGCGAACGGAGGCTTTTCAGCATTTACAATTTCCATTTGGCACATGAGATGAAGGCAAACCCACATGAAACGATCTTTATCAAGTGAATCACCGACCCTTGGGCGGATTTATGGCTACGCGCTCGGCGATGGAGCGGTGGCCATCAGCACCAATGGCGTATCGAATTTCGCGCTGCTGTATTATGGGCAAATTTTAGGGATCACTGGCACGCAGGCAGGCATCGCGCTGAGCATCGGCATGCTATGGGATGCGGTGAGCGATCCGATCATGGGCCACCTCACCGATCAGACGCGCAGCCGTTGGGGGCGGCGGCACCCGTATTTATTGATCGGCGGCCTTGGTGTGGCATTGAGTTTTTTGTGCATGTGGTTGTTGCATTGGCTGCCCGCAGCATACGGCATGACGATGGCGTTGGTGATTGCAACCAATCTGGTGCTGCGCACTTCGCTCACGGTTTTTAGCGTTCCTTACACGGCATTGGGATTTGAAATGTGCCGTGATTACATAGGCCGCTCAAAGTTGCAAGGAGCGCGCTCGTTCGTCAATCAGGTGTCCAATTTCATCTTTGGTGCGCTGGCGTGGAGTTTATTTTTTACCGATCAAAAAGCAGTGGATGGCTCACGCATCGATGGCTCATCGATTGCCGGAAATTATGTGCAAATGGGCTTTGCTCTGAGCGCGGGCGTATTTCTGTTAGCTTGTTTGTGCACATGGATCACATGGCCATACGCAAAGGACAATCGCGCGGACCCAGTGCCTCCCGGCACGCTTAAAGTATTTTTGCAGGAAATCTATCAGATCTCGCGCGAGCGCATGGTCTGGTGGGTTTTTGGATTCTTTTCGGTGGCGCAATTTGGCATGATGGTCGTCGGCCAAGCGCAAATGTTTTCCTACGTGTTTTTCATGGAACTCACGGACCGAGAAAAAACATTCGTGCACGGCGGCGGCATGCTCGCCTATGCGCTGGCGGCACTCTGGCAAGGCTGGCTCACGCAAAGGCTCGATAAAAAAAAGACCGGCTACCTCGCCATGGGAATCTGTATGTTTAGCGGCCTTGCACTGGCCACCATTTTCTTATGGCTCGGCATGCCAGCACGCACGGAAGTTTCATTCATTGGCGTGCAAGTGCCGGTCGGCGTCGGGATTTTTGCCTTGGGGCAATTCCTCTGGTGGGGCGGCTGCGGCATGCTGGTGCCCATCGCGCTCTCGATGGTTGCCGATCTATCAGAAATTCATTATTTGAAAACAGGCCTGCACAAAGAAGGCACTTACTCGGCGATGTTCACCTTCACGCTCAAAGCATGCCTTTCGTTAGGTCTGCTATTTGTTGGGAAAATGGTGGACCTCGCAGGCATCGTGCCCGAGGCAAAGCAACAAACCACTGCCGCAGTGCAATCGATCACGGCCGTTACTTTTCTAGTAGGGCCGTTGTTTATTTTCGCCTCGTTCTTTCTGTTAGCCCTTTATCCGGTAAATCGCGAATGGATGCAGGCGTTAGAAAAAAATGAGGAGAAATCAGACTAACAGATATTTGCTCGCCTGCTCCACATCTTTGTCCCCTCGCCCGGATAAGTTGGCAATCAGGATGTCGCTTTGCGGCAAACTCCCAGCGATCTTGGATACATACGCCATCGCATGAGCACTTTCTAATGCGGGAATGATGCCCTCCAAATGCGCGAGTTCCTTAAAAGCGGCAAGCGCCTCATCATCCGTGGCATAGGTGTATTCGACCCGCCCGATGTCTTGTAAAAATGCATGCTCCGGGCCCACCGCTGCGTAATCCAACCCCGCAGAGACCGAGTGCGTGAGCTCAATTTGCCCATCCGCATTGGCCAGTAGCCATGTTTTCGTGCCCTGCAAGACGCCGAGCTTCCCGCCTTGGAATCTTGCCGCATGGCGCTCCGGAATGATGCCATCACCGCCAGCTTCCACCCCGATCATGCGCACATCCGGATCTTGCAAAAATGGGTGAAAGAGGCCGATCGCATTCGATCCGCCGCCCACGCACGCCACTAACAAATCCGGCAGCCGTCCTTCTTTTTCCAAAATTTGCTGCCGCGCCTCAACTCCAATCACGCGGTGAAAATCCCTCACGATCATCGGAAATGGATGGGATCCAAGAGCCGAGCCTAAAATGTAATGCGTGTGATCCACCGTCGCCACCCAATCGCGCATCGCTTCGTTCACCGCCTCTTTGAGCGTCGCTTGCCCAGCAGTGACGGCGCGCACCTCGGCGCCCATCAGCCTCATCCGCGCGACGTTGAGCGCTTGCCTCTCCATATCCACTTTGCCCATGTAAACCACACACTCCATGCCAAAACGTGCACACACCGTCGCCGTCGCCACTCCGTGCTGGCCGGCGCCGGTTTCCGCAATGATGCGCTTTTTTTTCAAGCGCTTGGCGAGCAATACTTGGCCAATCGCGTTATTGATTTTGTGAGCGCCGGTATGCAGCAAGTCTTCGCGCTTCAGATAAATTTTCGCCCCGCCCAAATGCTGCGTCCAACGCTCGGCAAAATAAAGTGGCGTAGGCCGCCCGCAGTAATCTTTGAGCAACCCGTCCAACTCAATTTGGAATGACGGATCCTTGCGCGCCGCCTCGTAGGCCACTGCTAATTCCTGCAGCGGCGACATCAGAGTTTCTGGAACAAACATGCCGCCAAACTGACCAAAATGGCCAGTGGCATCGGGCATTTGAGGGATAGGAAGTGTTTCGGTCAACATGCGTGTGACAAATAGTCGCCAATTCCAACGGCCATTCAAGGCGCGATTTTTTCAGCACTTCACCGTTGGAAGCTCAGTCGCGGCGGCATAACGCAAAAACTAAAAACGCGATTCCGGCAATCGGCAACCAAGTGATCAGAAACTTAAAGACGAAAACCCTCGCTGCGTAAAAATCCAGCCCTCTGGGGAAAAACTCAGCATTCAGTCCAGCAGCGGCGAGAATTGTGACAATGATCAAACCGGTAAGAAACAGCCATCTTTGAGAGTCCTGCCAAATTGGGAATTCATGTGCACGGCAATACCCGCGCAGTCCACTCCAATACGCAGCGGCAATCATTACCATACCGAGAACTGATCCAACATACTGGAGCACACGGAAGGCATGAAGTGGCTGGCCACCAAAAGATATGGCTTCTTTAGTTAACACTGGAAAAATTGAAACCGCCGCACCTGACTGGTGAGTGAAACTATCAACAAAGTTGTGGAATAACGCTCCTGCAAGAATGGCAACTGCGATGGCCATGATATTCGGTTTTGAGCCAATCTTGCCGAGCCCCCAGCTTGAAAGAAAAATGGAATGAGGCTTCGGCAACGCATCAGCCATTCGGCCGAAAAATAGGCGCACGAGAAAATAGACAAACAACCCAACTGGCAGGGAAACGCAATGTGCGCCCAAGACCGTATGAGCGAACGATGCGACTCCAAACTCACGGACGAAATATGGAAAATCCGGAACGATCGAACCAATCACCAGCCCGCATAAGACATGCGGCGAGGTGATCGGCCTCAGCGGCAATACAAACCCCGCATGTGAAATCGTGAATGGCATTTTCTGAGAAAAAGATGGTCGCCTCAGGATTTTAAACTGAGGTTGATTTCAATCTTGGCCGCCAACCACGCGATCAACGCGATTGCTCGAGCATGAGCAGGAGCGGCTTTTCAGCGCGGGCGCGGAGAGACTCTTCCATTTCCACGCGTGGTGAGAGATTTTTGAGGCAGTTGCGCAATTTTTCCATCGTATTCATTTTCATGTAGCGGCAATCAGCGCATGCACAGCGATCAGTGGGGCCGGCGATGAGATTTTTGTCCGGACATTCTTTGCGCAGACGATGCAGCATGCCGCTCTCGGTGACGACGATGATGTCATTGACCGGTGCCTCGCGGCAATATGTCACCATTTTTTCGGTGGAGCAAACTTCATCCGCGAGCAAGCGCACGGCTTGAGTGCATTCTGGGTGGGCTACGACGAGTGCCTGCGGATACTCGGCCTTAATTTTACGAATCGAATCCCGCGTAAATTCAACGTGCACGTAACAATTTCCCTTCCAAAGATCCATCGGGCGGCCGGTTTGCTCGATGACCCACGCCCCTAAATTCTCATCCGGCACAAATAAAATCGGGCGATCTTGCGGCGCTTGATTGACAATTTTCACCGCATTGCCAGAGGTGCAGATCACGTCGCAGAGTGCCTTGACTGCGCCAGAACAATTGATGTAGGCGATGACGTAGTAATTTTTATGGGCGTTTTCCGTGAGAAATGCTTCGAGTTGATCGGCAGGGCACGATTGCTCAAGCGAGCAACCTGCATCAGCATCCGGCAGGACGACGATTTTGCTTGGATTGACGATTTTGGCCGTTTCCGCCATGAAATGCACGCCGCAGAAAACAATCACATCCGCATTGGTGGCCTTGGCATGGTAGGCGAGGCCGAGGGAATCGCCAACGTAATCGGCCACGTCTTGGATGTCTCCAGTCTGATAATTATGTGCTAAAATCACGGCATTGCGGGATTTTTTCAGAGCGAAAATTTCTTCTTTGAGGTCAAGGACGGCAAGCATACGTCGCGAATGATGAAATTTGTAAAAAAATGCTACGAGGGAGTGCTCGCATGCATTTCGATGGTGCCACTATGCTTGGCACCTGGGCGAACGACAAGTGAAGATGTGCGCACCAGTCCATGAAGTTCCGCGCGCTTTTCTAAAACTACCGGCCCCGAACAGGAAATTTGCCCTCGCACCATGCCATCAATAAAAGCACTATCCGCTGTAACTGGATTTAAAAATTCAACTTTAGCGCCTTTTTCGATGCGCAAATTCCGGCAGTGCACTTTGCCAACAATTTTGCCATGGCTGCGGATAATTAAATCTCCCGTGCATTCAACAGAGCCAGCGAGCTCACCCAGCACGGTGAGATGGTGGCAGCGCAAAGTCACTCCGGCGACCCGCCCCGCCTTTTGGATCACGACATTTCCGGATGTCTGAATGCGGCGATTCCAGTGCTCATCGATTGAGTAATCTAACAAGCTCATATAATTGCCACATTTTGGACATTGGCTCGATTGAGCTTCACCAGCGACGTGGTATGAATGGCCACAGCCGAGACAAGTCACTTCACGAGGTGGTTTGATCGGGTTCAGAAGCCGCATCCATAAGGATTGTTTTGCAGGCGTTGCCGCTGATTGTTTGACGTAAGCGAGAGACTTTCTTGGCTCGCTAGGTGTGGGTTCATCTTCCGAATCCAGCTTTGGCTTGGCCAGGCGCGTCATCGGTCGTGCACGAGCAATGCCTTTGCCATCAACGACTTGGAAATTTTCCAAACAATTGCGGCACTGCGTGGACACGACGCGAGCCGGCTCGCTCTGCTGGTGACCACATGCAGGGCAAATCACCTCAATACGATGGCTCTGAAGCTCATCGGCCATGGCTTAAAAATTGCAAGAAGAAGGGAAAATCGGTTATGGCGAAGTGCCGGTAAGCTCACCTTGCTTTGGCGGCTCAGAAGTGGGGGGCGCTTTGGCGGCAGGCGCGCTGGCGGCACTTGGCGTTGACGATTTTGCGTTGACCGAAGCACCCACAACAGATTTACCCACAAAAACAGCGCCCGCTTCAATGGTGAGAATTTTTGCTTTGATATCTCCAACGACTTCTGCACTGGCCTTCAAATCGACTCGGTCCATGGCGGTGATGTTGCCATGAATTTTGCCATAGACGACAACAGTCGCCGTTTTAATTTCCGCTTTGATGCGAGCGTTCTCGCCAATGGTTAAATTTCCGTCTGAGGCGATCTCACCCTCAATTTTTCCATCGACCACTAAATCATTGCTGAATTTAACGGTGCCATGGATCTCCACATCGCTGGAGAGCACATTGCGCGGGGCCGCACTCGGCGTGCTACGCATCACAGCGGCAGGTGCCGGAGCTGGAGCTGCGGGCGTTGAATATACCGGAGAAGCAGGCGCGGCGGAAACCGCTTGCGGCCGGCTAATCTCTGGGAGCGGCGCGTGGCTTGCTGCCTCGCTTTGATCTTGACCTACGACTTTTTTGAATATCGACACGAGCTAAGTTGGGATAGAATGAATAAATGTCAACTAATTTCAAGGATTACTAAGCGCAGGCACGGCATCCACCGGTGCTGGCTGAGGGAGCGGATCAATCGCGCTCGGCGCAGAAGGAAGCGCTTCAAGAGCCGGCGGAACGGGCGCAGGCGGCTCGACCTCTGCAGGTAATTTTGCGCGGAGTGAAGACAGCCGCTCTCCAGCTGTTTGGCTGAAGCGGCTCATCGGATGCTCCGTCTGAATGAGCTGGTAGGATGCCTCGGCCTTGTCTATTTCACCAGCTGATTTTGCCATATCGCCTAGGGCAAGCAAGGCATATGGCGAGATGAAGCGCGCGGATGGATCTTTCGCTAACTCTTGGAAAATCCTTTGCGCTTCGGCCGTTTTGCCTTGGCTCATCAGTTTGGAAGCGAGACTCGCTTTGGCACTTGCGTTTACTGGGTGGTCGGCAAACTCACTAGATATTTTCTGTAAGGTGGCGATTGCCTGATCTTGCTGGCCATCTTTCCACTGAAGTTCAGCGAGGCGAATCATGGCCGTGCCAGCGGCTGCAGTTTTAGCATAATCTTGGGTGATCGCCTGATAGCCTTTTATATCTTGAGCATGGACCAGTGCTGCGCCTGCTGTTTCTGCGTAACCTTTTTCAACTCCCCGGTAAATCACCAATGCCGCGGCAGCTAATACTAACATAACGGCGGCGATGGCGATGCCTTTTTGATTGCGATCTAAAAATGCTTCAAACGGGCTTGGTGCTTGCGAAATTTCCGCGAGCGGCGAGAAACTGTTAGATGGTTCGGTGGACATAGATGCGTTTGAGAATATCGGGTGCCCGATCAAAGCCAGCGGCGCGACGAAAGCAATACGGAACTAGAAAATCTTTCCGCCTCGAGAAAAAAAGTTCGCCGCGTCAAGGGTTGGCTGGAATGATGATTTTAAGGCGGCAAAAGCTAGCCGTCGGCAACGCTGGTAGCTCGATTGTGACGCGTTCGAGAGCGGTGGTCAATGAATTGACCGTCTCGGTGATCGCCGCGTTGACCTGCCAGGATCCAGGGCTGAGATCTGTGGAGTGCTCAACCTGATAGATAATTTCCGGATTCGAGGATGCCTTACGTCTTACAAAAATCAAGCGTGTGGGCATGTCACCCGTTTGCTCGATGCGCGGCAGACCCGCTTGTCCGTCGGCATTCATCACTGCCGTATTTGGAGAATCCAGAGCCAGTTGCTGGGCGACGCCACTGCCCATCATATTGAACGCATACTTGAGGATGTTGGCCACGCCATCGCTTGCGGGAATTCCAAGATCTTCGCTTCCATCTGCCTCAATGCCATATTGCTGGCGGAACAATGCAAGGTCACTCTGCGCACCACCCGCCGTGGCACTCACCACCCCTGATAGAGCGCCCTCGCCGAGTGTGTTGACCCCTCGGACCTGATAGAAATATGTAACACCATCAATTACTTCAACATCCGTAAAACTACTGTTAGGGTGCCCGGCACGCAGCAAAGAAAATGGACCCGCAGCAGCCGTGGCTCGCCAAATCTGATAGGACTCAGAAAACGGCGCGCCAGTCCATTCTAACAAAATACCGGTGCCCGCAGAGGAAGCCGCCACTCCAGTGGGAGATGCCGGAACGTTAGCAAATGCGACAAAGCATACTCTGCTGACCGTGAGCGGCTCACCACTGGTGACGGAGGCAACAACTGTTAGATTGCGCATGCCTGTGGCCGAAGGAACCCACGGCATGGAATATGGCTCTGATGTATCAATTCCAATCGACGTATCGCCATCAAAAAATTCCATTTGAGTAATCACTGAGGCAAATGTTGAAAGGCTGGTGGTGATGTTTGTCACCGCGCCGAGGGAGACTGTGGAGAACGTTCCTGGCGAAGTGATGGTTATCGATGCGCGCGAGCTAAGCGAACGATAGCCCATCGCTGCTGATTGATTGGGCAGCCAGGAGTCAACCAACGGATTGGAAGGATCTTTGATGCCGGCAAAACTTGCATCTGGTCCAATATTGAGGAAACGGCTGGAGCCCCCTGAAAGCTGATAGCCGTTGGCAGAGCTATTGGTCGAATTACGCACGCCCCACCACCCTGAATTCATCGGCAGCTGGCCCAACACAGGTGCTGTCGAAGCCGTAGGCACGAGATGAGCCGGGTAGCGTCCTGCTTTCATCAATTGATCAAACCAATAAAGAGCATAGGCATTATAGGCTGAAGAATTTTGGAAATTGTGAGAAAGCCCCCAAACCGTCGCTAATGCGAGGCGAGTTTGACCATAGCGGCGAGACATGCTCATACTCGGTCCAATTTCTGAAATCGGCACCGTCGCATCCGAACTGCCGATCAGTGCGATGGCCGGCACTTGACTCTGCAACGGCGTGAGCGGATTGTATGCCTCAGAAGGTGGCGGATTCCAGCCCGCATGGCACATCGCACCAATCGTGCGCTCTGGCCATGGTAAAAATGAGCGCGAGCTTGAGTAGCCACCGGCCGACATGCCACGAAAGGCAAATGGGGCATTTCTCAACTCCGGTCTGCCCGATGTGCCAGCAACCAAATCGACCACATCAAACCAGCCGCCTAGAGGAATTTCCGCGATGTCATTAAATTGTGGATCCGGCGTTGTCGCACTGCCGACGCCGACGAGCGCAAAGCGCCAATACCTCGCCGCATTTTGAAACATCGTGGCTAGCGGAATGTCCCGCGTATCACCAAAGCTGCCAGGGAAGGAAAAAAGAATGCCACGAATCGGCTCGGGGCCGCTTGGAACCCAAACTCTCCAACTTGCAAAACTGCGGTCATTGAAATCAAACTGATTCGACCGCGGATTCTGAATCGCCAATAGTGCTGAGGGCAAGGTGCCCAAAACTGCGCCACCCGATGGAGACGTTAGGTTCAGGGCTACTTGCATTTGGCCAGCGGTTGATCCAGTCGCTGGCAGCATGACGGTAAATGATTTCTCTGCCGCATCGCCATCACTCCATGTCAGCGTGCCGCTAGCAGATAGATAGTTGACTCCCACCACCCCTGCGGGAATGACTTGGGAAAAAGAAGATAGCGTCGGCAAGCTACTGCTCGTCGCATAATTCACTGCGACGCTGCCGCTCGTGCCGCCATCTCTACGGACAGAAATTTGCGCAGTGCCACCCTCTTTCCCAAAGAAAACGCGGGAGCTGAAGCGCAACACGCCAGCTGCGGGCGCTTGGGCATCGAGCACCTCAAAGCGGGCGGTGGATTGTGTGCCCAGCGTCGCACCCGTGACGTTTACCAAGCGAGCATCGTATCGCAATGTGCCGGTGACCTGATCGGAAAAACGGATTCCTACACTCGGTTCGCTCTTGATGATGATCGTCTTGTCAGACGAGTCTCCATCCGCCCATGAAACTCGGCCTGCCGCAATCCATTTTCGGATATTTCCGGCGAGGGAGTAATTGGTGTTTTCTATCGCGTTGCCCGTGATCGAGCTATCCCAAACCGCGTAGCTCGCTTGAGCCGGACCACTCGAGCCACCAAGCCGCCTGACCGTCATCGTCAATGGTGTGCTCGCGTGGAGTTGATTGGCCACTTCAACGACGGTGACGATGGGATCTGCAAACTCGATGGTGCCCGTTTGGCCGGTGGCAATATTTGCCGCAGCTAATAAAATCCCGATTCCGGTGTAGTTCAGCTTTTTCATGAATAATAGTTGCTTGTATTTCCGGCGCGCTTAGTTCTCTGAAATTAAAAATAGGGGCGATGCTGCCATATCGGAGTCTCACCCAGAGGCCAACTCACTCATTCTCAAACACACCAGCGCAGAAACCTGCATAGAAACCACTGATCGTCTGGCGCCACCTGGAGAGAACCACCTAGTGATACAACCTGATTTAAATCTGCTGCTGGTCATGATGCTAAGAGCCGCGTCAAAGAAGGCATTCCCATCGAGCTTGTCCGATAGGAATGATTCATGAGTTTAATGCAATGCTGCGATTGTAAAGGCTGATAAAATTATGGAGTCGCGATCACTTTTACGCGGACGAAGCGGCGTGGAATTAATTGATCATCCGTCTGTATAACACGCTCGAACAATCCGTCGATTGAAGTGACCGATACAGTGGCAGAAGCGTTCTCGGACCATGATCCAACTTCGAGAGTATTGCTGTATTCGACAACGTAAGTCACGCCTGGATTGCTGCTCTCCTTGCGCCGGATGTAAGTCGTTGCAAGGCGCCCGTTAACATCCAGTGTGCTCATCGGCAAACCAGCATTGCCTGATGGACTGACCATTTGGCTATTCGGGATATCTAGCTCTAATGCTTGCCCGGCCCCTGCACCGATCATATTGAAGGCAAATTTGAGCAAATTTTCAATATCGTCCGTCGCGGGAGTTTCTAAATCCTGTGAACCATTGGCGGCAAGTCCTTGATCCGAGCGGAAAATCTGTAACAAGGTCAATGATGGGCTTAAGTTAATCGTCACCGTCTGAGTTGCCGAGGTGCCACCTGCGTTGGTCGCGGTGAAACTCGGTGTGAACGTGCCGCTCACCGAAGGTGTGCCAGTGATCGCGCCCGTTGCGACATTCAATGAAAGCCCCGCCGGCATGCCACTGATGAGCGCCCATGATGTTGGGCTATTCGTAGCCGTCACCGTATAGCTAAATGCATCTCCCTGCGTGCCACTCGCCGATTGGCCAGCCGTAATAACTGGAGCGGGAGTCGCGAGCGGAGCCACCTCGGCGAATGAATTTCCTAGGCGAATTTCATCTAACTCCAAAAATTGGCCAGAACCAAGTCCATGGGAAACCCGAATGCGATTGAAGCTAAAATCCGCCGTATTGATCAACTGCACCGCGGAACCATCCGTCGGAATGGCACTCAACGATGGATTGGTCCAGAAGAAAACTGAATCGTTTCCACTTTGAAGAACCAATTTCACAACGATGAAAGTCGAGCTACCGGTGGAAGCCGTGCTACTGGCGGAGCCGCTGCCACCTCGCTCGATTCCCCAAACCGATTGCCCCGTGCGTTGCCCAATGAAGAACCGCTCAGAGGCATTGTCAAATAGCGAGAGCCCACCCCAATTAACACCAGGATTGGTGCTGCGAGCAATGAAGCTGAGCCAATAGGTGCCAGTGGCGTAGCTAGTTGATAATGAGCGGAAACTCTCGACGTTATTTCTAAAATTTCCGCGATTGCCGGTGGTGCTCAAAGTATTGGCACCCGAGGTATAAGTAAATCCTGGTGAGCTGACACCATTGCTCAACGAGTTCCAGCTTCCGCCCCATTGGGTTCCGCCATTCTTGTTTGCCAAAACGCTGGTGCCGGCGGTGTAGTCGAAGCCTTCATAGGTCGGCGGCACGAAAGTTGCGACAAAGTTCTGATTCGGCAAATTGGCTGACAACGTTCCGCTCACTGATACCGGTGCAAAAGTATGGCTCAGTAGTGAAGGTGTGATCGTATAGCCACCTCCAGATCGGATGAGGGAATAGGTGCCATTGACCCCAGTTTGCGCGATATTTCCAAGATTATCTGTGATGGTCACCCCGCTGAGCGGATTCCCTCCCAACGTTACCGTGCCGCTGATCACAAAGGTGGGAGTCAAGCTGATGGACAGAACTTCTAAATCCGTGCCCGCCAAGTTGGTTGCGCCGATCGTGATGTTCACTGAACCAGAAACACTTGGAGTGCCACTAATTAGGCCTGTGGTCGTGTTGATAGAAAGTCCTACAGGTAGTCCAGACGCGCTGTAGGAAGCGGGAGAATTTGTGGCAACAATTTGATACAAAAAAGGCAACCCTTGAGTCCCAGTTGAGCTTAGGCTGCTGGTGATGACTGGTAAAATGGGTGCTGAAATCGTGATCGTCATTGAAACCACAGGGGATGCGCCGAAGGCGTTAGACGCAGTGAAGCTCGGAGTGAATGTGCCCGTGGCCGAGGGAGTCCCTGAGAGCACTCCAGTAGTTGTATTGAATGTCACGCCCGGTGGTAAGCTGCCGGATGAGAGCGTGAATGATGTTGGATCTCCGGAAGTAACCAGCGCATAGCTCAAAGGGGAACCTTGAACTCCAAGAGCGATTTGCGCGGGGACAATGACTGGAAGGGTTGGCTTGATGCGCGTGACTGAGTTCCAACTGACCCACACATTACCAAAATTGTCCACGGTGAGACCCTGCACGCCAAAAAAGTTGCGTGTCGAGTCCGTCAAAGGATTGAACGTGACCCCATTGTCGGAAGAGTAATAAATACGTTCAAGCGAATCACCGGCTTTTTTACCCCAAGCCGCGATGCGACCGTTATTGGAAGATACCCATTTCGCATTAATGTATTGAGCGGTGGATGTCCATGAAGCACCGCCATTGATTGAGCGCTTGATACCCGCGAAATCGCCTGCAGCCCAGAGCTCATTGCTGCGCACAGGATCCGCCATGAACGACCATGCCCAAAAGAAGCCGCCTGCGGGATTAGGAAACGGATGGGTGGCATCGACCCAATTCGAGCCACCGTCGTTGGATTTCTTTAAATTCAAGCCACGAGATGCGAAATAACGCACGTTTGGCAAGACTGCATCGCGCTCAATGAAACATGGCTGTCCGTCATAACGGTGGCCGGTCTGCAAACTTGCATGAGGAAGTCCATTCACTTTTGTAAAAGAAGCACCTCCATTGGTCGTGCGCCAGACACCCGGATTAATGGTGCCGGGTGTAATGGTGCCGTCTTTGCCCGTGCCTGAAGCAAGCACCACTAGAAAATCATTGGCATCATTCAGCGACATGACCGATTTTAAAATTCCATCGCGCGATAAATCGAGGCCGCTGGAAGTAATATCCGTCTGCGTCCACGTAGCACCACTATCATTTGATTTAAGCAAGATGGATTTATCCAAACCTTGATCCAATCCTGCATAGACGAGATTCGTTGGATTTGGTCCTTCCATGATGGTGAAGCTGCCCATCAGAGTTTTGTAGCTGCGATGAGGAGTGAATTGTGCGTCGCCACTTGCACCACCATCTGTGACGATTACGCCTCCAACATCCGATGCGGGAAAATACAGAACATTCGGATTAAACCGGCTTACATTGCCGCGGTAAGTTTTCACCGCAGCGATGCCATTTTGATTGGGGAAGTATTGCCATGATGATCCCGAGTCCTCGCTATACATCGGAGCGCCGCCACCAGTCATATACCAGCGGCCTGGATTCAACTTGCACTCGATGACCATATCCGTGCCAAAGTCCGGGCGCGTTCTTGCGGCAAGTGTGTCAAAGTCCGTCCAAATCGGAACGGTGATAGGATTGACCGATGTCGCAGTGCGGACGAAATGCAAACCCCCATTCGCCGCCGTGCTAACCCCATGGCGATCTGCGGATGTTGTCCACGCGCTAGCTCTGCCGTCAGAAAAAATTTGCAAGCCAGTTGGGTATTGGAAATTGATGTCAAAAGTTGTTGAATTTGTCACCGTGTAGGTTGAAACATTATTGACATCGGTGTAGGTGATGCGGCTGATGCCGCCACCTGAATTAGCACGTGCCACCAGCCCCGTTCCTGCGGTAGCCCCAGCCACATTCGTCGGATAGCGGGCAATCATTCCTACGTTTTGGAGTGCCAGCGAGCCCACCTTGGTAAAGTTATTTCCTCCATCTACCGATACGTGCAATCCATCAGTTGATCCTACCCATATTTGATTGGGAAATTGGGGAATGTTGTGAATTGTCCGAGCAAGCGTGCTCGGGTTTCCATCAAATGCCGTGCCACCCATTTTGTCCCAAGAGGTGCCACCATCTTGTGAGCGCCACAGTGTGCCAGTGAGACTCGTGCGCGGGCCTGCATACCAAATTTCATTCGGATTATTCGTGCGAATCATTAAGGGAGAACTCCCACGGATCCGGCCATCTTCTGTTAGGCGGTCGGCTAAATCCCCGAGAAGTTTTGACCACGTCACTCCTCGATTCACCGATTTAAAAAGTGACTTCGTGGAGGCGTAATACACGACATTCGAGTCATCTTCTTGGACGGCAATGGCGATGCCAGCCACAGCATTCTCCGGGATCGACCAATTGAGATATTCCCATTTATAGCCTAATTGGTTTGGCTGACCGGGGACAACATCACTGCGCCAAGCCCCAAAAACGTCGCCAAATCCATAGAGGGTGCCGTCATTTGCTTGATCATATCCACTGAACCAACCACCACAATCGAGAGGCACTGCCTTGAAGGTCGCCTGTCCATGGGCAATGGTGATCCCGCTTAGGACGATGAGTAAGGTGAAGAATGTCACCCTCAAGGATGCGAGCAACGGGTTGACACCGCGACGTGAGCAAGCGAACAAATTATGCAAATTCATAAAATATATTATCATTGGGTTTTGAAATAGCCGTTTATCATAATCAGCTATCATTGAGCATACAAGTTATCGGCAATCAGGTGGCTGGCAAATAGAAAAAAAAAAAATCATAAAAAATCGAGTGAATCGTTCATCTTAGCATGTGCGCTAATTAGCCTAATTTTGCTGGGCAAGTTTCACCATCTTTCCAAACCCCATAGAGGAAGATGCTTTTGGGATGAGTTGGCAAGCCGGTCTCACCACGGTGGATTTGAGCCACAACTAGATCGACTGCTGCAGAGCCAATTTCCGAGTGGTTGTTATCAACTCCAGCCCATGATTGCACGTCATGCCCATGATTGAGGTGAACGACAGAGATATCTTTAGGGACCCGAAAACCGGATTTTTTGAGGTATTTCACGGTGTTGGAATCTCCGCATAAAATAACGTCAGGGCGATTTTTTTTCACCCAACGATCAAGCTGTAAATGCCAATCATCCATGATCAAAGGGGGAATGCGTTGAGATGCAGGCAGCGCCCATTGGCTCTCAATAAAGCCGGCACGAAGCAGGCCGTCATTGATCTCGTTCACCCAATTTCCGATCACCATGGCGGGTCTTTCGTAGCCGAGCTCTATGACTTTTTTCATAGCCAGCCTTACATTTTCAAATCCCATCGAGACTACTCGCGGGAAGTTTCGGCCAGCATGATCACCCTCAATTGCGCAGAGCGCATATTTTCCCAAGTCTTTCGTAAATTCGCCTGGGAAAAAGTCCGTCGGTTGGAATAGGATCACGCCCTCAACTCCGCGCGCTTGCAGGATCTGATTTAAGCGTGCCGTGCTCGCAGACCTCGCCCAAATTTTTTCAATGATATAGCCAAACTGGGCACATCGACGCTCGACCCCATTGGTATAAGTAGCGAGCCAAGGACGGTCATCGATATAAGACGGGCTTGGGCTATCGTAAAGCAGGATCAAGCTTGGTGCCGTGCGATTGCCTTTATTGCTCCGCAAATAGGACATCAGCTGGGACAATTTAGCATCTGAGCTGTAGCCGAGTTCCTGAGCCGCTTGATGGACACGCTGCTTTGTCGCAAGCGATATATTTTTTTTATTTCTTAGTGCAGCAGAGATGGCACTAGGAGAAAGCCCACAGTGCTGCGCGAGTTCACGAATTGTCGGACCTTCCATAGATCAAATAGTAATGACGCACTGTTTATCCGCTCGATGGGGGCGCTACACAAACCCACATGAGATGGGTGATGCCAAATCAAAAACCCTGTTACCGCGTAAACCAGCAACAGGGTTATCAATTTTGGCAGTTTGCCTAAAAGCACGGACCATTCATTATGGAGCGATAACTTTCACGCGTGCGAAGCGCTTGCCAGGAGGCACGACACTATCTGTCACAGTCACACGCTCAAAAATGCTATCGATGGATACTGGGCTAGTCGTTGCTGTTGCATTGGGTGCCCATGCGACGAGATCGTTGCTGAACTCCACGGTGTAGGTAATTCCGGAATTACTCGAAGCTTTACGCTGAATGTAGGTGATCTGGAGTTTACCAGTGGCATCACGACTGACTAATGGCAAGCCTGCTGATCCCGCAGGAGCAAGAGTAGCCACATTCGGAACAGCAATGCCAGATGCTTGACCTGGGCCAGCTCCGATCATGTTAAACGCAAATTTCTCAAGGTTGCTAACGCCATCCGTTGCTGGCTCCGCAGCGTCCTGACTACCGTTGGCGGCGAGCGCTTTGTCCACCCGGAACTGTTGAATGCCATTAAGAGCTGAAGCACTGGTGGGAGTTACATCTTGGAATGTCTTGCCAATACGAACTTCGTCGATCACAACATCGCCGTTGGTGGCAAAATATTGGAAGCCACCGATCGGATTCGTTGGAAAGTTGTAGTCATTTGTGTCTGGCGGCTTGACGAATATTTTCTCAAGGTTAACCACCCCTGGAGTAGGTGCTACCGCACCGATGCCAGGATTGATGAAAAATTGGGTGGGATTTGCTCCAGTTGCCGCAAAGCTCCAGACAAATAAATAGGTCTGGCCTGTAAGGAGCTGATAGCTGACTTCAGCATCGAACCCCTCTACCGGTTGCGTCTGCGCCATCCGAATGAAAATCGACGGAGGGAAAGGGCCTACCCAAGATTTCTCTGGGCCGAAATCTTTGCGAATCTGGAATGCGGAAGCAGCCGGGTCACCCGGATTGAAAATTTTGATCTCGAAATCGGCTGGCACGATATTGAAACGAATCAACATCGAGCCCCATGAGCGGCCGGGTGTGCCTACGATATCCTCGATATTGCCCTCAATCGGCGTAAATTCTCTAAGAATTCCTTCCGCATTGACTATGTTGATGCCCAATGCACCGCCCGTAGTGGTTAGGGTAGGGTAGGTCAAACCTCCAGCCACGGTGAGATAAGTATTGGCACCAGTATCTGACGAGCGGAGCCATGTGTCCGTCCAACCAGTGCCCCCATTCATGGTGTTAGCAGATGGGTTGATTCCTGGCGCATACGTAAATGGCTCATAAGCAACAATTTGCGCAGGGGACGAAGCAGTGCCGATGAGGGCACAAGCGAGTAATAAACTAGGGAAATTAGGGGTTTTCATGGGGTTGTCGAGTTTTTCGATGTAAGTTGGTATATGGATTTAGGTCTGAAATTAACAAGAATTAGATGAGTGGATCGTGCATTACCCTGAACGTAACTTTTGCTCGAAAAAATTAACTACCAATTCGATCATAAAGCAAATAAAAAATGAAATCTGGCATCTTCTGGAAAATACCGGATGGGCTGATGACCGCGATGGAGGAGGAATTTCAAAATGGAATATCGTCATCAAAGTTGGACTCTTGGCGAAGTTCCGCAGTGCTCGTTTCGGCTGCGCTGCTATGCTGCGCCTTACCACTGGCATCTTGAGCCTGCAACTGCCAACACACAAGATTCACGTAGTATTTCCCATTGAATTCGTTACCGCGCAAATCAAACGAAACCATCACTTGCTGGCCAATCTGATATTCACTTAACAGCGCACATTTTTCTTTCACCAATTCAAACTTAAGATGTTGGGGAAATTTCTCGTGCTCCGTCGTCACGACAAACTCTCTCTTAGAAAATCCGCTAGGAAAATGCTGCGTCTCTTGGATGACCTTGATCGTGCCTGAAATTTGGTGCATCCACAAATCATGGCTTATCGCCATTGGTTGTCAAACTCACGCTTGAGATTCCTGCGATCTACTCTTGGCTCATATCGGCTTGTGTCTAATAGCAACGGTAGCCAAACGCTGCAATGTTCCCTCGCTTGCCAATCGTTAATTATTTTTTAGAATCCATCCATGGCGCGCATCATCATCACTTTGGGCGATCCTGCCGGAATTGGGCCCGAGGTCATCGCACTCGCACTCGCATCAGAAAAATGTCCCTCTGGGCATGAGTTTGTCGTTATCGGCGACGGCAACGTGGGATCGCCTGGCAAGCCAGATCCACACACTGCCGCCGCTGCGTGGCGCGCCCTAGATCATGCGGTAAGTGCTTTGAAGTCTGGGCAAGCCGACGCAGTCGTCACCGGCCCTATTTGCAAAGAAGGCATGCAGGCCATCGGGTTCCCATTTCCCGGGCAAACAGAATTTTTCGCCGCCGCCTTCGGAATAGATGACTACGGCATGGTTTTGAGCGGAAATACACTGACGGTGGGACTCGCCACGATTCATGAACCGATTTCCGCGGTGCCTCGCTTGTTAGACATCCCTAGCATCATGCGCATTGGCAAGCTCACGGCCGATTTCATCGCCCGCCGCAAGCGGATTCATCCTCGAATCGCTGTTGCCGGGCTCAATCCACACGCTGGCGAACACGGCGCTTTTGGCGATGAAGAAGCACGCATCATTTCACCGGCCATCCGCCAGCTCAACGCCCTCGGCATCGCATCTTTTTCCGGCCCCGCTGTGCCAGATGCGATTTTCCGCGAGGCGGCGGCTGGCGATTTTGATGCCGTCATTGCGATGTATCATGACCAAGGGCTCATTCCACTTAAATTGTTAGATTTTGACTCTGCCGTTAATCTAACAGTTGGCCTACCATTTCCTCGCACCAGCCCTGATCACGGCACCGCTTTTGGCATTGCAGGAAAAGGCATCGCGAACCCTTCTTCCATGATCGCGGCGATCCGCATGGCTTGCGAATTGTTAGACTAACATTATTATCTAACTGTTATTTAACAGTTTCCATATGCTTAAAATTTCTCGGCCCGAGCCCGCGATACAAAAATGCAAATAGGACAAAGCACACCACAATAATCGCGGCTAACAGACCCCAGAAAATTTCCCACCCACTGCCATCGCTGGCCACACACACCATCCTCAACCAGGCGCAGAGAGAAGCACCAAACAGCGGACCTATTCCGTTAGAAACCATGCTCAGCAGCCCTTGCGCCTGCCCGCGCAATCCAGGATCCACGCGGCGGTCTAAAAAAATCTGCGCCGTGATGAAATAAAATGTGTAGCACACCCCGTGCAGCGCGATGCCCACGATGTGCCATCCGACCTCTCCTTGGTAGCCTGAAAATCCACTTAACCCAAAGCGCAAAATCGATAGGCCCAAGGCCCACAACAAAACCACCTTCACACGATAACGCACCATCACTCCACCCACCACAAACATCGCTACCATTTCAGTAATTTGAGCCGTCGTCATCACCGCCGTGGCGTGACGATTTCCCAGCGCCTCTAACATTTCAGGTGCATACATGTAAAATGCCGTCAATGGGATGGAATAAAGTGTGGTCACCACAAAAAAAACGGCATGGTCGCGTTGTTTAAAAAGCACCAGCGCATCCAAGCCCACACGGCTCCACCAAGAACGAATCACCCCCAGCGGCGGCGTATGCGGCAGCCACCCAGCGAGCACGCCACCGATCAAACGCGCCCCCGCAGCCGCGTAACCAAGCTTTGGACTATGATCCGCTTGCCACAGAAAACTCGTCATCAATCCCGCAATCACCCAGCCCAACGTCGCCCCCACCCGCACCAACGGGAACTGCTTTTCTCCGGCGCGCAGATGCGTCATGGAAATCGTCGTCAATAGGCCCCAACTCGGGCCTGCTAAAATCGATTGTATTCCTAACAGAAAAATAAACCACCACGGATTCCAACCCCAATCAAGAGCCGCAAAAGCAAGTGCCGTGAATAGCGCCGAGAGCATCGAAGAAATCATCAATAAACGCTGCGCCGCCACTTTGTGATCCGCCAATGCTCCACCCAACAACGGCGCGAATAAAGCGCACAGCGGTGGCACCACAAAAGCGATTGCCACCCACGGACTCAGGCCCAGCGATTTCAGCATGTTCGTCAATGCGGGCACCCAAAACCCAGGCGACATGCCATGGAAAAAAAATACCACCCACAAGCCGACGACTAAGTGCCTATTTTTTCGAGGCTCCGCAAATTGCTCACGCACGGCCTCAGCTTGCCCTGCACCTCACCGATTACCAGCCCGTTGAAATTTTTTGTCCACATTGAAAAAAAAACTTGGCATCCGCCACAAAATCATTTGTTCTTAAGAACAGCAATCACCCATATGAACGCAAAGCTCACCAGCCGCCAGCAAGCCATTCTCGAATATCTACGCCGCTCGGCACGCGAGACAGGCATCATGCCATCAACGCGGGAGATCCAACATTTCTTTGGTTTCGCGAGCCAAACGGCCGCCATGAGCCACCTTCGCGCGCTTGAGCGCAAAGGAGCCATCCAGCGCTTACCCGGCAAAGCCCGCGCCGTGATTTTCCCCGAAATGTTAGATCGCGAAGAAATCATCGATATCCCGATTGTTGGCAACATCGCCGCCGGCATGGCCCAAGACATCGAGCAAGAAAAACAAGGCTGCATCTCGGTGGATGTCTCCACGATCGGCATCCCACATCATTCGCGAACGTTCGCACTCCAAGTCCGCGGGGATTCGATGATCAATGCCCACATTTGCTCTGGCGATATCGTCATCCTCGAATTTCGCGAACCTCGTCGCGGAGACATCGTCGCCGCATTGATTGATGGCGAAACCACCTTGAAGCGCTACTTCGTAGAAAATGGAGGCCACTACCTTCATGCTGAAAACCCAGACTACCCCGATCTCATCCCCACCCGCGAACTCGTGATCCAAGGCGTGATGGTTGCCCTCATTCGGCGCACTAAATAAGTCGATTCGAACCATGGGCGTTCGCGGCGCGGGTGGCCAATGGCTCTGCGCTTTGCGTGGCCGAAAAAATTCTTGGAAAACGGCGTTCTAAGGCACGTTTCGCAGGTGGAAAATCGCAGCCGCTTTCCAAAAGTTTATCTAAGTTATTCAAAATAAGCACGTTAGCATTTTCGCACTGAGTAACTTTTCGCTTGTGCATGAGCGTTCTGGCACCTACCCCAACCGAGCCAATCAAGGCAACACAAACGATGAACATGACCCGGAACCTAAAATCCGTGGCCCTGGCAATCGCCGGAGTCATATTTGCTGTCAGTTGCAGCTCAACTGGACACGCTAATACCCAAACAACAACCAAGCCTAACGAACAAGGTTACGTGGTGCGCTCCGTGCAACGTGGAATCGCTTCATGGTATTCCGTCAAAACCAATGGAGGAACTCATACCGCGAGCGGCGAGCGTTTTTCCAATGCAAGCGGAACGGCCGCTCATCGCACGCTGCCATTTGGCACACGAGTGCGTGTGATTAACGAATCCAATGGCAAATCCGAAATCGTGCGCATCAATAATCGCGGACCCTTCATCAAAGGCCGCGTGATTGATGTATCGATCGGCACCGCCGAAAAATTAGGATTCAGACAGCGTGGCATCACCAAAGTGCGCGTGGAAGTGCTCGCTAAACCGAAAGTCGCGACGACGGAAAAAGCCGAGAAGGAATAATTTCCTAACCATCCATCGAGCCACATCCGCTGCGGGTGTGGTTAGATGGAAATCGCTTAATCGCTATTCTCGCAGCTCAGTGAGTTTTTGAGCACCGCTTCGATAAATCCCGAAAAAAGTGGATGTGGCTTATTGGGCTTCGATTTGAATTCCGGATGGAATTGGCAAGCCATGTAATACGGATGATTGGGCAACTCGACAATTTCGACCAATCCCTCCTCGGCGGAGACGCAGGAAATCACCAGCCCCGCCTCTTGTAAACGATCTTGGTAATCCGAGTTGAACTCATAACGATGCCGATGCCGCTCGTGAATGCGGTCTGCATTCTGATAGAGATCCGAGGCTTTTGTTCCAGCAAATAAAATCGATTCGCAGGAACCCAGCCGCATCGTCGCTCCCATATCTTCGATGCCCTTTTGCTCTTCTTGAAGGCAGATCACCGGATGCATGGTTAATTTATCAAATTCCGTCGAATTCGCACTCGCCAAGCCGCAAATGTTGCGCGCGTATTCGATGGTGGCGATTTGCATGCCGAGGCAAATCCCAAAAAATGGAATGTTATTTTCACGAGCATATTGAGCGGCAAGAATTTTCCCCTCGATGCCGCGATCGCCAAAGCCGCCTGGAACTAAAATGCCATCCACATCACCAATCACCGCCTTCGCGCCGTGGTCTTCCACCGCCTCGGCATCGATGCGGATGATATGCACCTTCGTATCGTGATGCGCACCGGCGTGAATGAGTGATTCGTAAATTGATTTATAGGCATCTTGAAGAACGATGTATTTCCCAGCCACTGCCACGGAAACGCGGTGCTTCGGCTTAACCACCCGCTGCACGAACTTTTCCCAATCTTCCAAAGCAGGCGGTGGACTGTGCCCAAGCCCGATTTTATCTACCACCAAGCGGTCAATTTTATCTCGGCGCAAATCTAACGGGCATTCGTAAATGCTGTGCGCCACATCGCGGAAGGCCACCACATTCTTGCGCTCCACATTGCAAAACATCGCAATTTTCCGGCGGTTATCCTCATCCAAATCCGCCTCGGTGCGGCAGATGATGATGTCTGGCTGGATGCCTAACTCGCGTAATTTCGCCACAGATTGTTGGGTTGGTTTGGTCTTCACCTCGCCGGCAGCCTTGATGTAAGGCAGCAACGTCACGTGGATAAAGCAGACGTTTTCCTTGCCAACCTCCAACGCAAATTGCCGCAACGCTTCGATGAAAAGCAAGCCCTCCATATCGCCCACCGTGCCGCCAATTTCGGTAATCAGCACATCGGTCAGCGGATTCTGCTCGGTGACCAAATGCATGCGTCTCTTAATTTCATCCGTCACATGCGGAATAAATTGCACTGTTTTGCCGAGGTAATCACCACGCCGCTCGCTTTTGATCACCGCATCGAAGACTTGGCCGGAGGTCAGGTTATTCATTCGCGAGAGCACACCGGAAGTAAAACGCTCGTAGTGGCCGAGATCCAAATCCGTCTCAGCACCATCGTCTAACACATACACTTCACCGTGCTGATAGGGCGACATCGTGCCCGGATCCACATTCAAATATGGATCAAACTTTTGCATCAGCGTCGAGAGACCACGGTGCTCTAACAGCGTGCCAATCGAGGCAGCCGCGAGCCCTTTTCCAAGGGAAGAGACGACGCCGCCCGTGACAAAAATGTATTTCATAAAATGTGGTGAACTGAGTTGTTAGGATGAAAAATGTGTGGACGATTGCAGCAAAAGCTCAACTGCCTGAGCCTGCTCAAGGGTATCGACTCCGGGCGAAGTATCGAGTGTGGTTAAAACTTTGATCTGCGCCCCATGCTCTAACGCACGCAGTTGCTCTAACGATTCCGCGCACTCCAGCGCCGTGGGCTGCCACTTGATGAATTGTTCTAAAAATGCGCGGCGGTATCCATAAATACCTTTGTGGCGAAAAACGGTTAGGCCGTCAGGTTGCTGGCGGGAAAATGGAATCGCAGAACGTGAAAAATACAACGCGCGGCCATCAAGACCCATCACCACCTTGACCACATTCGGATCTAACACATCAGGATCATCCACTGCCATCGGATTTGCCGCGGTGACCATCTGCCACTTGGAATCAGTGAGCAATGCCGCGCCAATTTCATCGATTAGTTTGATGTCGATGAGCGGCTCATCGCCTTGGATGTTGATCACATGAGTGGCTTGCGGAAAAAAGGAGATCGCCTCGGCGAGACGATCCGTGCCGGTGGGATGATCGATCGATGTCATCACCGCTTTTCCACCAAAGGACGAGACCGCTTGAGCGATGCGCTCATCATCCGTGGCGACCACCAATTCTTCTAACAATTTGGCCTGCTTGCATCGCTCCCAAACGTGCTGAATCAATGGCTTGCCAGCAATCACATGCAGTGGCTTACCGGGAAAACGCGATGATCCCCAACGCGCCGGCAGCACGCCTAACAGAAAAGATGAGTCACATGTTAGATGAGACACGAGTGCGAAATCTTTGGTTTTCCATGCTGACCACGAAAGTCGCTTTTCAACTTTCCATGCAGCACCACGTGGCGGATTAAATCAGCCCCGCCGCGCACGACAAGAGCCGATCTCAACCTTTGCAAAAAGATGCCAGGTAGAACGCCAAATCGTCCCACCTTGCTTCTCAAAAATCTAGATCATCGCCGTGGCTTCTTGCTCGCACTCACGGGCTTCTGAGAGAAGTGGCGATAATTGATCGATTTGCTGCCGAATATTTTTCCCGGGAGACGTCAGGCGGTATTCAAGCTCGATGAAAATTTTATCAAAAAGACCGGTGATTTCAGCATCCAGCCTACTGCGGAAATCACTTTTAGAAACATTCAATTTTCTTTCAAAATCCGTGATGATCGATCTGCGCCTCCATAGCAGCGTTGCCGCGACGATGAGCATTCCGGCACCCGCGATGATGCCACCGGTGATGTCAAAAATGAGAATTTTCGTGGCCAGGGCAATCACCGCACCGAGCGCGGCGATGCCACCACCTGTCAGCGTGAGATTGCCAAGCTCCGAACTGCCGATCGATTGGTTAGAAACAATATCGGAAATTTTCAATTCATCCAACCTGCTCTTCAAGCGCGCAAAAATTTGAGATCGATCTTCGATGGACGGCAAAGCTTCGGATAAAATTTGCGATTGGTGTGATTCGATCGATTGCGTGAGATCTTCAAATAGCGCACTCATTTCACGGCAAATATCTTTTGAAACACGATTGGCCTCTGCCTCGATCTCAAATTTCGCATTTTCCTCAAAAGTCCGCTGCGTATCGCTCAACCAGCTTTTGAGATCCTTATCCCGAACGAATGGCAATGAACGCCGCAGAATGTTAGAAATGCCCAATCCAGCGGTGAAATCATCTTTCAGCCGCTCGGCAATGCGCTCGTAGGCAAGGCATAAGCTATCCACAGCCAGCCGTTTGAGCGAGTTGGCTTTTTCCTTGCGCGCTTCAACTTTGCCCTCCAAGGCACTGATGAATGCAAGATCTGCCTCGAACCCTTCACGATTTTTCACTAAATCCGCAGTGAGGCGTGCTAAAACTTTGCGCAGCGTCTCCCGCGAGCCGGCAAACTTGATTTGCCAAATTTCTCCATCTTTGACCGTGCCCAAAAGATACTCTCTAAATAAATCAAACCCGCTATCCGGCACCCGCTCGATTTCCTTTTTCGCAGAAACGGCAAACACGATCGGATTTTGCAAATTCCGCTCGCGCGCATATTGCTTCACCTTCTCGACGTTCACATTCAGCTCGTGCTCGCTGGCAAGATCCGCCTGCTGCAGGACAAACACAATTTTGCGATGCCATTCTTGGCGAATGTAGGTCAATAAATCCCAAGCAGAACTCGTATGCGGATTTTTCGCGGAAAAAACAAAAACCACTAAATCACTGCGCGGAATGTATTGCTCGGTAATCGTCTGATGATTGCGGATGATGGAATTCGTCCCGGGAGTATCGACAATTGAGATCGAGCGCAGCGCCTCGGCTGGCAAGGTCCGGCGCTCCCAATGATCCCCCAGAGAAACTTGCTTGCGCTCTGTGCCGTAAACCAATTCTTGGATCACCGCGGTGCAAGGATCTGGTGCCACTTCGCACACTTCCTCGCCCAGCAACGCATTGATGAAACTTGATTTCCCAGCCTTAACCTCGCCGACGATGACAAACAGCGCGGCCGCATCGAGCGCCGCCAAGCGGTCTCCGAGAATGGTCGCCGCTTGAGGATTCGAGCAATTCACCGCAAGTGTCTGTGCCCGCGCCAACAAGTGCCGGATGCTCTCAAACTTTGCGTGGATCTCAGGGCCAAGAATCGAAGTGGACATCGCAATTTTCTAAAAATAACCGCTGCTACTGCATCCCATCATGATGATGGAAAAGAGTGACGACATAGATGGACATCACGATGGTTGAGCTTGAAATACAGCCGAGCACTCTGACCACTATAGGCTCTGTTAAGTTTATGCTGCATGCGGGCAATTAAATCAAGCCGCGGTCCATTCACAAGCAAACAATGTGCTGTGCTTAAGATACGATGTTTCAAACGAAAACATGCTAAATTTTGACATCACCCATTCAATAATGCGCGCTTTTTGCCTGCCAAATGGCTCCGGCGGTTGGGATCGAACCAACGACCTAGTGGTTAACAGCCACCCGCTCTGCCGCTGAGCTACACCGGAATGCTTCCTTTCGGCCGCGCGCGGACGATGGAATCCAACGGCTGGTCCATGCAAGGGAAAAATGATACTTTGCAAAAAAATGCTGCGCTTGGCCTCGCGCGATCAACCACCAGCAGCCAACATAATGATCTCCACGCGATCTCCTTCATGAAGAAAAATTTGAGCATATTCACGGGGAAAAATTGCCTGCTCATTATACTCGACGACCACCGGCTTCGTCGCCAATCCGAGCTCATCGAGCAACTTGGGCAGCGATGCGCCAGTTGCACATTCGTAGTCATTTCCATTGAGAAAAATTATCATGGCATGAGTGGCTCAGCGCCATTGGGAAAGTTGCTCTGGAAAAGGGCACCGCTGGCAATTCGAAACATCCTCCAAACAAAAATCCCGATAAATTTGCAATAATGCTTGATGGTGGCAAACGCGTTTCGTCCACGGTTTGGCCTGATCAAGTGAACCAAATAAACGAATTGCGCAACGCTTGACCTTGTCATTCGCTGCCGAATTACGGACTTTATAGTATTCATAAAAAGTCATGCGCTTTTCATGCAATGCGAGAGGTGCAAGATGATTGGCCACTAATTCCAAAGCATGCTGGCGGCCGAAAAGGGAAATAGGCTGCGCCGTCGGCTCCGATGTGAGCGTATGCTGATTTCTCCAAAACACATGAGGCAGAGCATGCAAGAAATCCACTACGTTCTTAGTAGAAAAAGGCGATGCTAGAGCAAGTTGCCGATAACGAGCCCAATCATGAGTGATGGCGACCAATGCCGCGATCCGCCGCTGTGGATGATTGGCAGGCCGCTGGCCATGCAAAACCCATGGAATTTTACGTTCGGCGGAAACTTCAAAGCGCGACCGATTTTTCCACCACGCATCCCAAAGTTGCCGCAAATATGCACGAGAATCTTGCGGCACTGTGTCATAGACATCGGCATTCAAAAATCCAGCAGTGCCAAAAAGAACTGCCTCTGTTAGATCAGGTTCCACCTTCAGCAAAGCAAGTGGCACGCGTTGGGCTAACAGGCACATAGCGAGTGAATTCGAGCGATATCCCAAAGTCTCAGCCGTCGCATGATAGAGGGCAGCATCGGCACTGTGAGCAGCTGCCACACGGCTGAAGTGCTTGAATTTTGCCGCAGCACGCAACATTGCCGCTTCCTTGAGTAACCTCTCGATGGCGATTTTACTCATGCCTTTGAGCGGAGCGAAACAACGGCCCGGATGCGCGATGGCCGTCTCCCGCAGCGGACGATTCAAAGCCTCATTCACCGCCGCGATTTGAATAATCACTTGCGGCACATGGCGATGGTCCACAGTGCGAGTAAATATTTCACGATGATCTGAGCGGAAAGCGACGTGCAAAATCACCTCCCGAAAGGCCGGATTTTCAGCGTGGCCATGGGCGTCCCAATCTTGTGCTTTGCGATCTAACTCAATCGGCCCATGGTGCAATTCTCCATCGATCTCGACTGCCGCTTGCCGGAAATCTGGCCCCGCACCTCGGTTCCATTCTCCGAATTGCACGATGTGAATTTCCTTGCCACACACGCTTTGGAATTTTTTCCCAAAAGCACCTGAAAACCAAAGCGCCTGCAATTCTAACTCTAACGGTAAAGCCTCAGCCGGATCTTCTGCAAAGATCAATGGTGGGTGCCAAACCGATTCGAGTAAAAAACTATAGGTCATGAGTAATTTTGAAATTAATGCGTTGGCTGACTATTCGCTGGAGCGGCCGCAGGCGGTGGCGGCGGTGGCTCGAGAATGTCTAACCACGCTTTGACTGCTGCAGCCTCCGGCATGTTCGCATAACGCATCGCAGCATCGTGCAAGCCGCGGATGGCTAGCTGATTACGTCCATTGGCTCGGTTCATGGCGATCGTATGAAAATCTTGGCGCATCTTTTCAGTTGGTGAAACCAAATCAACTTTAGCGGCAAGGAACGTTTGCGTCGCTTCCGCAAAGTGGCCGGATTGAGCTTGTGCCAGCCCGACTGCTTCGCGGATTTCACCACTCTTCATGCGGTCCGCCGCGCGATCTAACTCTTTCAAACGTTTCGATTGATCAGCTGGCCACTGCAATGAAGCGGCGCGCAATGCACGGTATGGTCGGTCAGCATCTAATACTTCTCCAGTTCCCCGCAAATGAGCAAAAGGACGGTAGAGCGGATCGCCAAGCGCGATGCCTTGCCAAGAAGTCGCGGGCATCGACATCCATGCTGCATCAACAAAAGTATGCCCATCTAACAAGCGCTGATGTAAAATGGATAAATGGTGGCTCATGTGAAGATATGGCTCATACACATTGCCCACGGTGCAAGCTGCGCCACGCTCTAACAGCGGAGCACACCAGTTTTTCTGAGAATCTGATAATTGCTCAGCACTGAATGAGTGCAAGTGCACCGCAATGG
Organism: Verrucomicrobiota bacterium; assembly: GCA_004294095.1. Lineage (GTDB taxonomy): Bacteria > Verrucomicrobiota > Verrucomicrobiia > Verrucomicrobiales > Akkermansiaceae > Luteolibacter. The sequence continues at coordinate 3,425 of RDZR01000058.1, read as the reverse complement.
CTCCACGGCGAAATTTAAACATCGGGTTTAGGAATGGCCCACTCACACTCCAATCATACCACCCGTAATATGTAGCGGCGGAAGTCATGGGATAGCTGTTAGGAAGTGTTTCATTAAAGCGATCAATCACTGTCGGGATTCCGCGTGATTGATTGGCGCGGAAATTGGCTTCCATCCATTGATCCCCTTCAGGAAATTTATTGGCTACATCGATGTAGCTGAGCCCCCAGAGTCCGGATTTTTCGGTTTCGATGGCATCTCGAATCATGCGTTTACATGTTTCAAGACTCGCGGCATCGATACGGCATGTGAGAACTAAAAATGGGAAATTGGTTTCAGTGATGCTTTTTTCGCTTTTGAAAAAATCATGGTTGAGACCGCCGAGTGTGGGCAAGCCATCGATGCCAAATGTCAACAATTCAGAATCTACTGAAGCATCGTCTCGGCCACGGAATGGATCTTGGGGTGATGGTGGTGCTGGCGGTTGATTCGCATTAACATTAGGATCAGGTGGCAATGGTGTCGGCTGAATGCGCAACGGAACCCCGCGCATGATGGCAATGACCCGTATTTTATTCTTCATCGGCAGCATGCGGCCGTTGCTGTCTGGCCGGCGGGTCCACCAATTTTTTTCATCAAAATGATCGCGCAATGGGCTGAGGATGGATTTCTCGTATTCAGCCCGCGAGATGTCTGCGGCAAGTGGCATATTAAAGCCGACGAGCTGCTCTTCAGGAATCTTGCGCGCCTCGCTGTAAAATTTTGCCAGCTCTTTGGATTCTTCACTCGATGAATTGTAAAGAATCACCACGTCCTGTGCACCGAGTTGGCGAGCTTGGGCGTGAAGAATGGTCGCAAAAAATCCCAAGGCGCACCAAGAAATGAATTTCATGGCAAAAGCATGCCGAGATCGGTCACAGATGCAAGAATTGGCAAGCTGGAGATGATCATAAATGCAATTTTAGGCCATCGTATGCCACATTCACCCCACGAGGTAAGCGGGCCGAAAGTTCTACAAAGTCAAATTCATGGCTCATATGAGTGAGATACGCTTCACTGCTGCCTACGAGCTCAATCACTGCAAGTGCGTCTGTTAGAGAAAAATGGGTGGGATGCGGACTGTTCCGCAACGCGTCGATGACCAAGACATCCACGCCATGGATCCGGAGCAAAGTTTCATCAGGAATTTGCTTCACATCCGGAATGTAAGCCAAGGATCTCGCTTGGGGAAATTCAAACAAAAAACCGATCGTTCTAACAGCACCATGCAAAACCGGAAGCGGCGTGATCGTTAAATTTTGATAGATAATCGGCCCGTCGATCACATGTGGTGCAGGGCGGACGTATCCACGCTCTCGGTTTTCGGGCGAAAATGCCCATGCAAACATCTGCTTAAGACTCACCATGCACTCGGCTGTCGCATGCATGGGCAACGGCTCATCACGATGCCAACAAAATGCCCGCAATTCATCAAAACCGACGACGTGATCCATGTGCGCATGCGTGTAAACCACCGCATCAATCGAGCGTAATTTCTCCCGCAATGCCTGTTGACGCAAGTCCGGCCCGGTATCGACAAGAATACTCATTCCGCCCGCCTCATAAACAACCGATGATCGCAGCCGTTTGTTGCGCGGATCGCTCGATCGGCAAACCGCACAATCGCAACCGATCACTGGCACCCCCACGGATGTCCCTGTGCCAAGAAATGTCATTGATGCAGCAGTCACCGGTGTATCATAACAACCGATTTTTTAGCGCGGCAACTGACGACTCAGACAAACATCACATTTTTATCCATCTATTCCGCCGATCCCGTCAAAGAACATTGGCCGATTCCACGAAGCGCGCCTTAACCTAACAGCCACGCAATATGTGGAGTGTAGAGGTTAGGCTCTAACAAAAATGAGTCGTGGCCCTTATCTGAGTGGACGGTGATATGCATCACTTCGACATCTGCCGCGGTGAGATGTTTGACCACTTCTGCTTGCTCTTCAGGATAAAAACAAAAGTCTGAATCAATCGAAAAGACCAGCCACTTCTGTCCGAACTCACGAGAACGGCGGAATAAATCGAGTGCATCTTTGGCATCCGCCTCGGCGATGGCATCGTAGCGCGACCACAAATCAATGATGCGCAAGTAGGTATTTGCATCAAAACGGCGCACAAATTTTTTCCCCTGGTGGAGCATGTAGCTTTGAAATTGGTCCCGCACGCGATACCACGCGAGCACGTCATCCGGTTGGATCACGTCTTGGCGTGCGCGGCGCTCAATGGCATCAAGATGCACGAATGTTTTGTGAGAAATCATGCGTGCGAGGGCCAAGCCGTAGAGCGGCGGATTCTCCGCTTCATAATTTCCGCCACTGAAATGTGGGTCATTTTCGATCGCAAGAATTTGCTCAAACAAGATTAAGCGATTGAGCACAGTGGTCTTAAATCCAGAAGCAATGATGACGACATTGCGGACCATTTCCGAGTAACGAGTGGCATAAGTGAGAGCGACCAATCCGCCGACCGATGGGCCCACTACTGCGTGCAGCACCTCGATGCCCAAATGCCTGACTAGCTGTGAAATCACCTCAACTTGGTCTGCCGCAGTCACCGCGGGAAATGCGGCTCCCCATGGTTTCCCAGTGGTGGGACATATGGATGATGGGCCGGTGCTGCCGTAACAACCGCCTAGATAATTCGCGCAAATCACGAAAAACTTATCGGTATCGATCGCTTTTTTCGGGCCGATCATATTTTCCCACCAGCCATCGTGGAGTTCCGGCTGCCAAAGCCGCTCGACTCCTGCGATCTCAGAGTTGTGGCCCATCGCATGGTGCGAGCCGGAAAGCGCGTGAAATAGGAGCACCGCGTTGGAGCGATCTTCATTGAGCGTTCCCCACGTCTCATAACCTAACACAATTCCTGGCAATTCACCGCCTTCGCGCAAACGCACAGGCGCAGCTGCACTGCCGAAATGGAAAAATTGCGTTAAAACGTCAGCGGCCATGACGAAGCGTAAGCGACCATCACTTGGCAAAGCAAGAAACGGCCACCTAAAAATGCATCATTTCTTTTTGCGTAAAAAAGGCGGCAAATCCAAGTCTTCCCCATCGAAAAAGTTTGGCTGCTCACCATCAAATTTCCCGCGAGGTGCTACATCTAACGAAAGCTCGCTTTGTGAGGTATTGGCTTTTACGCCGAGGCGCAACTTCGGCGCTGGCGGTGAGTCGTCCGCCGTTTTGTCCACAGCGCTGGCAACATTCGCGGCACTCGGCTCGCCCCATTGCAAGTCCCCACCACGCTTCGGCGGCAAGTCTTTCCCTGCGCGCTTGAATCCTTCCGCAGCCATCGCATCTAACACATTCTCTTTTTCCTCAAGCTCGGGCTCTGCGAAGGGTCTTTCTTCGATCTCGGCCTTGCTTGCTGGGACT
>RDZR01000013.1 GCA_004294095.1 Verrucomicrobiota bacterium | reverse complement strand
AGATATTGGGGCATGAAGACATCACCACCACGGAAATTTACCTTCATGTGGCGGTGGGTGAAAATGGACTTGGGGTGATGAGTCCGCTGGATGATGGGGGAAATTTTCCGCGAGGTTTGGATTTAACAAATGCCGGAGATCAAGCACCAGAGCAGCACTGGAGAGCCGCGGGCTGATGTGGGTGGGCATCCGACTTTGTCCGGTTCTTCGCCACCTCCTTCGCTAAAGCTCCGGCGGTCGAGAAGGCTTGCACCTTCAACAAGGCTGCGAGGCACAAGACGACAGACGGGTTGACGAGCGTTCGGATCGCACTAGATGAAGCCAGCATTTCCAGGCTCTTTTGATTAGCGGGAAATCAAACCAAATAGTGAAGAGGGATTGCTCGACTCAAGCTAATCGCTCAGGGGGAATAAAATTCCGTAAGATTCTGCTTGGCAAAGAATCGAGTTTACGCAAATCTTTTTGCCCGCCCGATGCTGGGCAGAGAACTTCCAGATTTTATTATGTCCGTATCCATTCGCCTCAATCGTAAAGGAACTAAAGATCGTCCTTACTATAAAATTGTAGCCGTCGATAGTCGCAAGCGCCGCGATGGTCGGTTTATCGAGCAACTCGGCACTTATGACCCGAAAGTCGAAGGCGTGAATTACAGCATCGATTTAGCAATTGCCGATAAGTGGCTCGCAGTCGGTGCCAAGCCTTCGGAAACGGTCAATAGCATCATTCGCAAAGCACGCACAGCAGCGAACGCTTAATTGCGGAGTCGCTCATTTCTTAGATTTTACCATGCAACCGCGGTCCATATGGATGGCGGTTGTTTTTTTGTGGGCATGTGTCATTTCTGGTGACGATGATTGAGCGTCCGATTCCGTTTGAGGCATTCATGCAAAAAGCGCTGCATGATCCGAAGAGCGGATATTATGCTCGGCAAATTCGGACCGTGGGCCGCGGCGGAGATTTTACGACGCTGCCAGTCATCGCCACTCAAAATCTCGCCCAAGCGATAGCATCGTGGGTTGCCGATGCGGTCGCTCTAACAGGTTGCCGCGATCTGATAGAGATGGGTGCAGGAACGGGCCAGCTGTTAGCCGAGCTGCGCCGCAGGTTGCCGCTTCGGATCCGTTGGAAAATGCGTTTTCATGTGGTGGAAACATCGGAGACACTTCGTCTCCAGCAAAGAGCATCATTCTCTGGCAAGCTGCGTTGGCATGATCATGCAAGCGCGGCATTGCGAGCATGCGATGGACGCGCAATTTTGATTTCGAATGAGTTGGTCGATGCGTTTGCGGTGCGTCGCTATCAGAAAACGCCCGATGGCTGGCGCGAAATGGCAGTGCATTTTGGCGAAAATGGCGAAGCGATCGAATCGTTGTTACCAGTAGCAGCGCTGCCCGAGTCGTCCATTTTCAGCGATAGAGCACCTCACTTTGGGAATGGCCAAATGGTGGAAGTTCATAGCTCCTATCAGAAATTTCTAACAGAATGGTTGCCGCAGTGGAAGGCGGGGAAATTACTGACGATTGATTACGGCTGGCGAGTGAAGGATGCTTATGTTAGACAACCACGCGGTTCTTTACGTGGTTACCTTTTTCATCAACGCATGGAAGGTTTGCAAATCTATCAACACCTTGGCAGGCAAGATCTCACTGCGGATGTTAATTTTACTGATTTGGTGGACTGGAGTGAGCGATGGGCCGAGGTGCAATCGTTGGATTCTTTGAATGCATTCATGTCCCGTTGGGGTGCTTCTTCTGTCGGTGATGCGGGCGATCAATTTTTGGTGTTAGATCAATTGGCGCGCAAATGTTAGCGTTGATTCAATGCATCAATGGCTAAAGTGACCGCTTGTTCTTGGCCTTGCTCGACGAGGATAAATAGTTCCTGCAATCCTTTGGACGATTGGGTGACGGCCTTGAGTCCGCCGGGCTGCGTGCGTTGAATTTTCACGCTGCCTGTGCGTGCATTTGCCGAGAGTGACTTACCACCATAAGATCGCCCGATGATCAGGCCATTGACGCCGGGGATCGCTTCAATGCGGCGCATCATGTCGCGGCATTCTTTTGAAGTCGTTTGGTGTTGTCCGCGCGAGGGCATGTTAGGCTTTTGGCGATAATTCTAACATTTCCTCAGCAATGATTCTCTGATAGAGAGCAACTTCTTTGCTGGCGATGCGTTGGAGTGCAGGATCGCGATCAAGATCCACAAAGTAGAGGCCAAAATCGGTATTGGGATCAAAGGCATGGCCCCACTCACGATTGGAGGTGATCGACCAATAATTGTAGCCGATGACGGGAATGTTGCGAGCAATTGCCCGCCGGACTTGAGCGAGGTGAGCAACTAAATAGTCACTGCGCGAGATCCCCCCCGCTATCGGCACGCTGCCATTTTCCACGATGAACAAATGCTGCCCTGGGAACCAGCGATGAAATCTGCACAGCGCATGATAGAGTCCCTCTGGCCAGACAGGTGCTTGGGTAAAGCGCCCATGCGCCGCATCTTCCAAGCTGCGATAGCGATGCAACTTGGATGTCGGTAGTCCCCAATAGTAGTCGAGCCCGATGAAGTCTTGTGCGCCGATTGCCTCTTCTGGGCACAGTTCTTTGGGCAGGCGGCCAGACGTTCCTAAATACCACCAATTCGCATTCGCAATCAGGCATGTGGTGCCCCAAAATCGCCACAGCCAGTTCAACCATGAAGAACGCCCATCTAACACTTTGAGCCGTTGGCTTGGGGCGATGAGTGAAATCTTCATTTTGCTTTCATCTCCTAACAATTCTTTGGCGATGCAACGCGCTAACTGATAGTCCGCACCGTGCTCCGTGGCATGATCCACTGGGGCATCGAGGCGGATGCCGATGTGGATGAAGCCACGGCGCTGCAATTTACGCAACGAGCGGCGTGCTGCTTGGCGGGCATGTTTGAGTTGCGGGTGTAGCACTTCGGATAGAGACAGCGGGCGCGGTGCCGGGCGCGATGTAGGTGAGTAAAAGATGTTCCCTTTTTCTAACCATTTTTGCTGAAAATTGGCGACTGCTTGATTGATGCGATCCATCCAATCCGTGTGCCCATGCGGCATGGCCACGACATACGATTCATGGCTTAAGTCTTTATGCAACCAGCGGAAATTGTCTTTTGTTAGATCGGTAGTCGGTGAGGTAAGGTAGTGCCCATCGCCATACAATGCATCGACTTTTCCTTGTGCGAGCGCCTCGTGTGCTTGGCAGTAATTTGTGAAAACTTTTTTCGTTGCAGAGCTTGGAAGGTCTCGGCCCCACGCTTGCGGTTGATTGCCGATGGCTACCACGCCCACCACTTTCCCGCGGAGCGGCTCAGCTTCATCTTGCGAAGAAAAATCACTGCGCACCAATATCGCCTTTCCAGTTGTTAGATAAGGGTCGCTTTGGGCATAGCGTGTCTGATCACTTGCGGTAAGTCCGCCGATCACAAGATCCACTTTCTTGTGGGAAAAGAATGCATCACGGGATGTGAATTTAAACAAAGCCTCAGACAACCGCCGGTGGCACGCTCCCCAATCCATGATCGCTTGCAACCAAGGTGGGAAACCGGTGACGAGTGGGTTGGCACCGACGGGAGCATCCGCTCGCAGTGCGCGGATCGCTTGCCGTGCACGAGCGTGAGCGAGAAATAGATTCGGGATTAATTTGCCGACGGCGTGGGCTTCTGCGTCCACATTGCTTCCTCTGGGCAAGCCTGGTGGCATGTAATAGCGGTTCTGCCACCACGGTTTGATGAAGCCGAAGGTCAACTGACTTGGCTCATTAAAAGTGATCCAGAAATCCACAATATCTCCCAGCGAGGTTGCCACTTGTTGGGCATAGCTTGCAAAAAAGTCTGGAAATGTCTCGGCCAACATTCCGCCCCAGTCACGCTCTAACCAAACTGGCCAGACGAAATGATGCAAGGTGAGCATCACTTTCATATCATGACTGCGGATGCATTCTGCTACGCGGCGGTAATGCTGCAGTTGCGCATCATCGTAATGGCCACGCCGTGGCTCGATGCGTGCCCACGCCACTGAAAAGCGAAATATGCGGCAGCCCATCGCGGCGGCATGAGCGATGTCTTGCTCGTATCTGTTAGAAAAATCAGTCGCTTTGCCACGCGGCGTGAGTCCTTGGCAGCGTTCCCACACATCCCAAACATCTTCGCATGATGGATCGTGAGCCTCCACTTGATGATCGGCATTGGCAGTGCCAAATAAAAATCCGGGTGGGAAGCGCATGCAGTTGTTCCTATGCGAGCCGATTGCATCGTAGCGGTCAAGAATTGAGAAATTTCTTGTGAGCGGCTTCAAACAAAACACGCTCCAAACAATGAAGCAATTTTCCTGCCTCCTGATATTTCTCGTGGTGATGTTGGGCCGAGCCGCGGCGCATCAAGTCGATAGCATCGAGTTGGAATTCATTGATCGTGGTGAGACATGGCAAATGAATGGAGAAATGGACATTGCCAACATGATGCCGGAATCTCGCGAGGATCCCGGCGGCCTGCCATTCAGCCGTGAGGAAGCATTAAAATATCCTGCGAGTGAGTGGGAAAGAATCCGCACGGAAACGGACAAACGGCTGCGTGAGCTGCTCGTATTTCGTTTTGGCGGAAAGGTGATTCCTTTCCGAGTTGAGTTTCCTGATTTTGAACAATCGTCCTTCGATTTGCCGTTTGATTCTGGGGATATCGCCTTGATTTCCGTGCGCTTGGTGCTGGATGCGCTGCCCACCGCGGGCGAGTTGATGGTCGATTGGTCGTCAGATCAAGATACCGAATTGATCGTGCTGATCGATGAAGGGGATGAGCCACGATTGATGAGTGCCGTGCCTAACCAATCGCTGATGTTGCTGAAAAAATCAGATGCAGGAGAAAATCAAAAAGTGGATGCGCCGCTCACGGGTGGCTGGGTGCAAAAAGGCTACCATCATGTGATTCCGTTAGGGCTCGATCACATTTTGTTCATGCTCGGATTATTTTTGCTGAAGCCATCATGGAAAATGCTGATGGTGCAATCGCTGCTCTTCACTTTTGCGCATTCGTTGACGTTGGCACTCGCAGCACTCGGCTTCGTGCATGTGCCGAGCCGCTTTGTGGAAATCATGATTGCGGTGAGTATCGCGTTTATTGGGATTGAGAATCTATTTTTGAATAAGCTGACTCGCAGACGATTTTTCATGATCTTTGGGTTTGGATTATTGCACGGGCTGGGCTTCGCCAGCGTTCTCGCGGATTTGTTAGAAGGAGTGCCGCGAGATCAATGGTTGGGTCCGCTGTTAGGCTTTAATGTCGGCGTTGAGCTGGCGCAAATTTCCGTGCTGTTAATCGCATTTGCCATCTGGTGGCCACTGCGGAAATGGAGCCGCCTGGTGCAACAAATTGGCTCGGCTTTCGTCGCATTGGCCGGAATGGCATGGGTGATTGAGCGCACGTTTTTATCTTAAGCTCGCGAAATTTTGGGGCAGAGTGGGCCTTGCATTTTTCTGGAGAATCCGCTTGGGATGGGCATGGACATTCTCGCTCGCGCTCGCTCGGTGATTGAAATTGAGACGGATGGCTTGCAGCAAATGGCGCAACGCCTCGATGCATCTTTCATCGCCGCGGTGGATTTATTGCAGGCTATCTTGGAATCTCGCGGCAAAATCATCGTCGTAGGCGTTGGGAAATCTGGAAACATCGGCCAAAAGATCGCAGCCACCTTGAACTCGACAGGTGCCACCGCGGTGGTCATGGATTCGCAAAATGCGCTGCATGGAGACCTCGGCATGATCAATGATGGCGATGCGGTTATTCTTCTTTCCTACTCGGGAGAAACGCGCGAATTGCTTAATTTATTGCCATTCATCAAGCGCTTTGACGTGCGTCTGTTAGCCATCACTGGGCGGCCTGATTCCAGCTTGGCCCATTTTTGCGAAGTGGTGTTAGATACCTCAGTGGCGAAAGAGGCATGCCCATTAAATTTAGCACCCACTTCTTCATCTACTGCGATGCTAGTCATGGGCGATGCACTCGCGATGGTGCTGTTAGAATCCAGAGGATTTACGGAAAATGACTTCGCGCGTTATCATCCGGGCGGCAGCTTGGGCCGCGCACTTTTGACGCGCATTTCCGACATCATGCGCAAGGAGGCGCTGCTGCCCATGGTCGATCTAACAGCCGATGTCTATGCAGCACTTGATGCGATGAATGCCGCGCGCTCGGGGGCTTGTTTGATCGTCAGCGAAGATGGCAGCCTGGCCGGCATTTTCACCCACGGCGATTTCGCCCGCAATTTTCGCAAAGATCCCGAACTCGGCCAGCGGCTGGTGAGAGAAGTGATGACGCAGCGGCCGATCACCCTGCGAGATGATCAACTCGCGGTGGAGGCGATCAATACGTTAGGAAAAAATCGGATTGATGACATCGTCGTCATCAATGGTCATGGGAAGCCAGTTGGCCTGATTGATTCGCAAGACCTCGCTCGGTTGAAATTAGTTTAAGCGGTGACGGCGCCGCGATCATCGCTCAAGCCACTTTTTTCCAAGAAATAATCATAGCCGCCGGAGTAGCGAGTCAGCATAGAGCCTTTTTCTGGATGCTGATCATTGCGAGTGATGTGCAAAGTCGTTTCTGCTAGAGTGCGGATGAAGTGCACGTCGTGCGAGATGAAAACCAAGGTGCCTTGATAGCTTTTTAGCGCGTTGACCAACGAGTCGATCGAAAGAATATCCAAGTGCGTCGTCGGCTCATCCATTAGAAGTAAGTTCGGTGGATCGACGAGAAATTTGACTAAATTGAGCCGCGATTTTTCACCGCCGGAGAGCACGCCGCAGCGTTTTTCCACATCGGCTCTGCGGAATAAGAAGGTGCCGAGAATTGCGCGGGCATCTTCCTCTCGCAAAGTGGTGCAAGCGCCCATCACTTCTTCGAGCACGGTGTTGTATTCGTTCAATGCCTCGGCGCGGTGTTGCGAGTAGTAGCCGAGCTTGGTTGCGTAACCAGGCTCGCGCTTGCCGCCGATCAGCGGGATTTCTCCAGCGAGTATTTTGAGCAGCGTTGTTTTGCCCGCACCATTTGGGCCGACGAGCACGATTTTCTCGCCACGCTCGATGGTGAGATCCAGATCTTTATAAATCACCTTCTCACCATACGCTTGGCTTGCCTTGTTAAGCTCGATAACTTTTTGGTTAGAGCGTGGTGGCTGCGGAAAGGAAAATTTGAATGGCTTGCGCGGCGCACGCGGTTTTTCGACGCGTTCGAGCTTTTCTAAAAACTTGATGCGAGACTGCACTTGCGCCGCCTTGGATCCTACTTGCCGGAAACGATCGATGAACTCTTGGTGCTGCTCGATTTCCTTTGCTTGGTTGCGGTAAGCCTGCACTTTTTGTTCATACACTTTTTCCCGCTGATCAAGATACGAGCTGTAATTTCCCGTGTAGGAGATCAATTGCGCGGCATCAGGATCAATTTCGACGACGGTCTCGATCATCGTGTCCATGAAATCCCGATCGTGAGAAATCATCAAAATCGCGCCTGAATAATTCAGCAAATAACGCTGCAACCAGAGCAGAGAAAGTAAGTCCAAATGGTTCGTCGGCTCATCGAGCATCAATAAATCCGGCTCCATGACTAACAGCCGCGCGAGGTGGGCGCGCATCACCCAGCCACCCGAAAATTGGCGTGCAGGTTTTTGGAAATCGATTTGTTGGAAACCAAGCCCAGATAGAATTTTTTTTGCCTTAGGTTCTAACTGATAGCCGTTGAGCGCGTTGAATTGATCTTGCGCGTGGGCAAATTCTGCGGTCGATAAATTGCCAGATAGCTCGCCCTCGCGGATTGTGCGCAGCAGCCCGATCATTTCCGGCGTGATGCCCATGGCGATTTCCAAAATCGTCTCATCACTTGGCTCGCCAGCTTCTTGTGGCAAGTAGCCGACGATCGAGTATTCATCGCGCTCAATCACGCCCTCATCCGGCGAGTCTTCATTTAAGATCATGCGAAACAAAGTGGACTTTCCCGCACCATTCGGCCCGACGAGTGCGACGCGCTCGCCCCAATTGATCGTCATTTCCGCTTCGCGAAGCAATGTCCGCCCTCCGAGTGTCTTGGTTAATCGATGAATCGTCAGCACGCCGCGGATGGTATCCGTCCAACGTAGCTCGGCAAGATTTTCAATTCGTTTCAGCGGATGTATTCTTTCAGCTCGCAAGCTATTGCCTTGACGTAAGCGCTGAATCCTAGCCAAGTTGCCTGCACCAATTATTACCTCATGCGTTTGATTCAATTTCTCACTCAGCACATGTCGCGCGGCATGGCCCAAAAAATCACCGCTGGCATCATCTGCCTATTTTCGCTCAGCGGAATTTCCCATGCTCAAGACTTCGAGGGGAAAACCATTTCTCAAGTTGAAATTCGCTACGTTGGCCCGAAAACGGTCGATGAAGAACGTTTGCGCAATCTCATGGTTTCCAAAGCGGGCAGTGCTTACCGCGCGGAAAATTTGGATAACGATATTAAGTCTCTCTACGAATCAGGCTTGGTAGATGATGTGCGATT
>RDZR01000029.1 GCA_004294095.1 Verrucomicrobiota bacterium | reverse complement strand
ATTTGCTATGTTGGTGGGAATAACATTAATTTATTTTGTTCGCATGAGGAAAGTTAAACGGCAAAACTGAGTGCAGGAAAAGCCATGCTTTTAGTAATTTCTATGAAAAAAATCTATTTTATAGTTTATCTATTTTCTGTGTTGATTGCTTTACCACTTATCGCACAAACAAGAGAAGAGGTATTTAACATGTGGAAAAATCCTAAACCTTATTTGGAAGCAATTCGCGATGGTCTCAAAAGTAGGGAAGTCACAAACTGGAAGGCTGATGCTAAACTTGGGGATCAAATTAGAGGATTGGCTTATGCGATTAACCAAGAAATTATTCACGCGGAATCAAAAGATTGGGGAAATCCATCTCCTGCCAGAATTCAAGTGATTCAGAAGTGGGGAGTGACGGATGCGAGGGAGCGGGCCAACCCGCGGCGGATGTGTTGTGGAGCATGCGTGATTTGCGGGTGAGGGTTTTGAAATATTGAAGAACGGCGACCGGAGATCGCCGCCACTTTGCTTCCACTTTAGTGACACTTGATGGCGGATAGATGATGGCTTTTGAAAAAAAGCTGCGTGTTGTCGCGAAAGGATCTTGCTTCTTGATCGGAAGACTTCAAAGATTCCACTTGATAAGGATGGTCGTCATTCTTGAGATCTTTCGATGAAAAACGTGCTAACACTTTCGTCAACAACGATTGAGCGGAAGCTTTCGGATTTGATTGCGGACGTGCTTGAGACGCGGACGATCGCCGAGGCACGGATGGTGACTTTACAAAGATATGGAGAGTGGTTCGATCTGATCCAGGGCCTGTGGGTGGGGGAGCCGCGAACGTTTGGTAAAGTTGTGGGTGAGCAGTCGTTATTGCTGCATGCGCTAGCACCCGTTGAGCAGTCCATTGTAGAGGCGCAGTTGCTATTTCGAGAGCACAATCCTGTGCTGCAAGTGATGCTTGCGGATCCGGCGCGCGGCCCTTTGGGTCCGCTGGATGTCTTGTCTCGGGCAGATTGGAATCGCAATCCATTCCGTGCTGAGGTGAATGATCCACTTGGTTTTACCCACGTTGTTTCATTTCAAATCGACGAAGGCGAGGCGAGTCGTGACGCGATCTATATGCCAGTTCTCGCTAGGGCTGATAAGAATTTCTCGGAACAGGAAATTGCTTGGCTCAATCTATCACGCGTCGTTTTGCAGCCGATTTTTGCCCACATCCGGAAAGCGGAGAAATTAGCAAACAAGATCGAAGAGGTATCGAGGGATGATGTAGAATTGTTGAGTCCGGTGGAGGCGGAGGTTTTTCACTGGATGTCCCAGGGGAAGCGCAACAAAGAGATTGCAATCATTCTAGGACGCTCTCCCCGCACGGTGGAAAAACATGTTCAAATGATTTTACGCAAAACGCACACGGAGACGCGGACAGCGGCGGTGAAGCGTGTTTGATGATGCGTAGGCGCGTGAGATTGCGTATTTTTACCTATTTACACGTTTGGCGATCATGTCTTATAAACTAGTTATGCGATGGACAACTTTGATTGCAGGAATCTTGATCGGTGCTCGTTTTCTGCCCATGCCCGCTCAGGGGCAGATCATCGGCTATGAACCATTCGATTACAAGGGGCCGATTCTTGATGCGACCGGCGGGGTATTTTGGGACAACGTCAACACGGCCACCGCCCGCGGCCATACTCTCAAGGCATCCGATTGGGACAATGAACCGGGCTTACCAGGAGTATCGGCATGTGCGGATGGGATTCTTTACACGGCCGACAGCGGCATCATCCGCGAGTATGCTGGCATCAATACGACGGGTGAAGGGGCAGGCGCGGTCAATGAAGTGAATTTTGATAAAAAAGTTTACTACCGCATCACCATGACTCGCGGCACCGGGACGACTTGGTGCATGTTGAGTTCGTTTGATTTCGGAACGGAACGCTTGCAATTTGGCCTGTATCCTGGGCGCGGGGTCTTTGGGATCTACAATCTTGCCGGCTTCCCGCCGATCGCGGAAAGCACTGTGCCGGTCAACGTCGGACAGACTTATACGATGGTGGCGAAGGTGGATTTCGCGGCCAATGTCGTCTCGCTATATGTGAATCCGAATCTCAATGGCACGGAGGCGTCGAACACGCCGGTGGCCACGGGCACCTACACGGGTAGCCACTGGAGCACAGCAGTGCGCGTCGCCAGCGCTGGAAGTGGGCTGACGGCTTGGGACGATCTCACAGTGGCCACAACATGGGAAAGCCTCCGCACTTACGAGGTGACGACAAGTAGCGAAAGCGGCCCCGGCTCATTGCTAGCAGCGGCAGCGGCGGCGGGAGCCACAGGTGGGCGCGTCACGTTTCCCCAAGCAGGAGCGTATTATCTTCTCCGCGGAGGAAATCGCCTGCTTCGTCTGAGGCGGGATAATCCATCGGTGGTTGCTCAAGATCTTGCGATCACTGGCCTTCAGCCTTCAGAAAAGATCGTGGCGATGGATTTCAGGAACGGGTCGTTTCTCACTGCACTTTATGCGTTAGGGATTACAGAAGTGGCGGGAGTCGGAAACGATATTGGCCGCCTCTATATCCTGAATCCTGTAACGGGTGCGGCTTCGCTGGTCGGCAGCGGGCCGTTCAGCACGAGTCTGCCCGGACGGGCAAAATATGCATTTGATTTTCGAACAATCACTCCACCCGAAACTGAATCAAATTCCGGCATCCGCATCCTTCATGAAAACGGCCTGCATTTACTGCTGAACCCTGCCACTGGATCGATCACTTTCAACGACTTCCTCAGCGGGCGCGACGTCTTGGCGATGGCTCATGACATTAGCGATCTATCCAGTAGAGGCACTCTGTTTGCCTTTATCGATTCCGATCCGCAGCTCTGGCGCATCGGTGGGCCAAATGGCAACCCCAGCGCGAATGGTGGAGTGATGACTCCGCTGCGTGATGTCACGCCGCCAACCCTTGCTCGATCCGATGATGGGTTCGACATTTCTGACGACGGCGTGGGCGTGTTTTCTGTGGCTGGCGCGGGTGGTTTAGAGATCTACAACCTCAACTTAGAGACAGGTGCCGCTAACCGGATCGGGACGCTTCCTTCCGACCCCGATTACCGCGGCTTGAGTGTGGCACCCTCGAAAATTACCCTAGATGTGGATTTCCCGGGGCTTGTTACAGGCCCACGAGATACGATCATCGACGGTGGTTCGCACGGCGGCCGTGTCCGCATCGGCTTCACTGATAGGTTGGGAAGCAACTCTGGAATCGTGGTAGGGAATGGCGAAGCGCTCGCGATCCGAAAGGTGACTTACGAGGGCAAGCAAGATGTCTTGGTTCTTGTTGATGGGGTCTTAGCAGCGAGTGGCTCAACATTCACGAAATGCGAGGATCGTGGCGCGATAGAAGGCATCGGGTCAATCAAGCTGGAGCGCTGCACATTTGTGGGAAATACCTATAGGGGAAGCTTCCAAGGAGGTGCGGTGACGGTATTTTCAAATGCAGACATCACCCACTGCACGTTTTTCGGAAATCGTAGCCTAGGATCCGGCATCACCAGCGGCGGTGGTGCAATTTTAAACCGAGGGTCTTTAAATTTGAAAGGCTGCGTGCTCGCGGGCAACTCCAGCGCAACCGGAATCGGCCCTGAATTGCGAAATCAAGGCACGATTGTTGCGTCCGGCTGCGTCATTGGCAATGGAACGGACTCGGGAATCGTAAATGGAACGAATAACAATATTGTGGGAACCACCGCCTCGCCTCAACCTGCGAATCTCGCGTTTCTGGCCGATTACGGCGGCGCGACTCATACCATGCCGCCATTACCGCAATCCGTCGCAGTGAATCGTGTGACGCAAACCAGCTTTTCTGGTGACCAGCGCGGCTTTTTGATCAACAGTGCCGCCGATTCCGGCGCCGCGGAATACCAAGGCCGCGCTGATATCGCTCGCTTCTGGGATAGCGATTGGGATGGTGATGGCTCAGTGTATGGCATGGAACAGGCTGTCGGCACGAATCCATTGATTTCTGATCCTTCCTCACCGAGAAATCTACGGATCGAGATGGTCGGTGGCGAGCCGGTATTGACCTGTGGATTTGTATTTGCTGCCCGGCCTCATACCCGCTGGGTGATCAAGCGCTCCACGAATTTACAGAGTTTTTCAGAACAAATTTTTTATTTCGACGGCCCAACGATTACTAGCATAGGCATCGTCGGCTATGAATTAACCTTATCAGGGGATACGTTACGGCTCCGCGACCTCGCACCGAACCCTCCCAAAATGTTCTATCGGCTTGAAGTGGAACTCTCGCCGTAGTGGGTGATGAATGGCTGGGAGAAAGAGGCGGCTATGCTGGTGCGCATCGGACTGTGTGATTCTGGTCAAAATAGGTAAAATGGGTTAGAAGCCCCTTCTCCATAAGCTAATTTCACAAATCCTCATGTGCGGCAGTGTATTTCTTTCAAGAGATTAGCTAGCAACATCGCTGGTGGGCTTGGGCTCGGTGGGGGCAATGATGACTTTGGTTTTCGCCCATTCATCACCTAAGCGCTTGCCCTTCTGCAATTGATTTTCCCTAGTGATCAGAATAAAAATTTCGATCAGTGCGAAAAATGGGATGATCAGTGGGCCGTTGCGAAAGAGCGCTGTTTCCCATTGATCAACCAATGATTTATTGTCCATGGTCACGGCTTTGATCTTCATCGCTTTTTTGCCGATGCTTTGGCCGCCTAAAAATGACAGACTATCACGAGTGACCAAATACGCGAGGCCGATGAGCCAACTGATGGAATTGACAAAGCCCGGCAGAATGGTTGTTAGAACAATGACCAAGCCAATCATGACTAGCCAATCAATCAATCCTGCAGCGAGACGCTGGTTCAATAAAGCAAGTCCCGGTTGTGCAGGCGGTGATTTGTCCGCTGTGGCCAACGTCACCTTGGATTCTAAATTGGGTTGGACGGTTTGTTTTTGTTCAAATGAAGGCGGTGGCGTATTGGTGACCGTGGGTGCAGGTGCTTTGACGACATCTTGAGCGGCTGGTGTTTCCTCATTCATACAATCATTCAGTTACTACCACGAATGCGACTCAATGTCGAACTAGATTTACCACGCTGGGCAATTTATTTCATGCTTTGAGGTGTGCGAGTGCCTTTTGAAAACTGCAATTCGCCAGATAGTGCCGGAGCTTGCCATCGATGATTGGTTGATTTTCATGAGCCCAGGCATCGATTTCTTCAGAAACTCCGCGCAGAGCTGTTAGATGGCTTTGAGAATCACGATCGCGCCAATTGTGGTCCGAGATGATTGTCTCGCGTTTTTCTAACAACTCTAACAATTTTATGAAATGTTCTTTCATCGTTTGTCTTTTGCGGTATCGAACCAATCCTCGATATCGCGTCCACGGAGTTTTTCCTTAAAAATACTTTTATCTGGAGGAATTTTGAGTGATTTTTCTAACTGTTCTAACACATTTGCTACACCGTAAATTGGAAAGCCTTCGCGCGTGCGAAGCCAGTGGGTGCAAAATGCATCGTAAGCTGTTTCTTGATCTGGATAAAGTTCGAGGGCACGCTTCAGGTGATCACGTTGCGGGTTTTCCCAAGCCTCGAGCACGAAAAAGAGCATCGTCACGGTAGGGAGTTGATTGCTGCGATCTTGATACAACTCGCGCGCCATCTTGAGTGCTTCTGCCTCTCGGCCTTTCAATCGTGCAAGGCAGTAAAACTCCGAGCGCTTGATATAACTCGGAGCTTTGCCCGTTTCCCACGATGCTCGGTAGGCAGCCGCTGCTGCTAGAAAGGCATCTTGGCTCGAACCAAAGGCTGCAATTTTGTTAGAATCTGATAGAAGAAATCCTAAAGTAGCCGATAAGCTCCAATCGAGTGGATTATTACGAATGCCGCGTTCGAGAAATGCCTTGCCGCGTAGAATCGATTGCTTCCACGCTTCGCGCCGACGCAGAGCGGGAAGTTTCGAGTCGTTGATGTAGTAAGAGGCAGCGTTGTATGCAGAGTGGTGAGAGCCACTTTCCCAGTAGTAACGCGTATTTGGTGCGAGATCGACAATCGTGTCATACGTTTCCGCCACTTGATCCCATTTCTGTTCGGTAAAAAAAGTGAATGCCCGGAGGTTGAGAAACGTCGCGACCAAAGTGCGCAGCCCGCCGAGTGCGACGACGCTGCTGGTCTGGCCGATGTGCTCGCGAGTGCCGATGCCGATCGGTTTGCTGAGCAATTTCACCGCGGTAAGCTCATCTGTTAGGCTTTGCTCAAGCGGCATGCGCACTGCACCAAATGCGGCCAGTGCGAGGGTCAAAACTCCCAGCTTTTGATACATTGCCATTGGCATTAAAATTCTTTGTCCGAGAAAATATACCAAGAGGCAAGTGTGTAGAACACCGTGTAAAACAGCCCGATGCCCACCAGTTTTGCGAATAAAATTGGTGGGAAAAACTGCCCTTCAATGACGGCATCGATCACGTTGAAAAGCTGGAAATCCGGAATGAAAATGGAAAACACCAAGCCGCCGATTCTCGAGGCGATCCCTTCTCCAGCCGCATCTGCATGGAAAAAAGCACTGCGCGCATCCGCTTGAAAATGGCCAATGAAGTAGAGCAAGAAACTGACGATCGTGGTGAAGAGTGTGCTGCTAGAAAATGTCGATATCACCAATGCGAGCGAGGCCATGACGGTGGCTTTCAGAAATGTGGCGAACACCGCGCCTTGAAGCGACCATGTTGGGCCTTGAGCCATCGTTTCTTTTTGCAGGGAATCGACTGCCTCGGCGGGCCAGTTCAGCGCCTTGGCCATTTCTGCTTGTTGAGTCAGAATCATTTCCGTGCGGACGTGCAACACAGACACCATCAAAATATTCATCAACATCATCGAGACAAAAACCAAACTCATCACGCCTAACAATTTTCCTGCTAGATAATCGAGCCGCGGCACGGGTTTGGCCAAAATGGTGTAGAGCGTTCGATCTTCCACATCTTTCGGCAGGAGCAATGCGGTTGCTACAATGGAAAGCACGATGGCAAATAACGTCATCGATCCGAGCGACCAGCTTTTGATCGAGCGCAGCACGCTCGCGCCCAAAGATTCTGGCCCTTCGTGTTGTGGCAGATCAAAAAAATTGCTGGCGATGGCGATCACTGCAAAAACAGCGAGAAAGTAAAACACCTTCATTCTCACCAATTGGGTGAAGGTGTGCCGAGCTATGACGATGATTCTCGTCAGATGAGATGCTTGAGAATGAGGCTTGAGTGAAGTCATGATGATTCGCGATCTGTCTGAGTTTCGCGCAGAAATAGGCGCTCGAGCGTGGTCCGAGGTTTGCCCATGCGCACCAGCGAGGCACCTTGTGTGGCTGAAATTTTAGCATGAATTTCCGCGATCAATTCCGGCGTTGCATCTTTGATGATAATTTCCGTCTGATCTTCGATGGCGATCAAATCTTCCAAGCGTCCTTCGCGGACCATTTTGCCGCGGAAAATGATCCCAACGTGATCGCAGACTTCTTGCACTTGTTCTAACAGATGGGAGCAAAGAAAAACCGTGATGCCACGCTCGCGTAATCGCAAAATCAAATCGCGAATTTGCCGTGAGCCGATTGGATCCACCCCAGCGGTCGGCTCATCTAAGATCACCAAGCGCGGTTCTTGGATCATCGCTTGAGCCAAGCCGATGCGCTGGAGCATGCCTTTGGAATAGCCACCTAAGCGGCGATCCCGCGCATTTTCCAAGTCCACCAAGGCGAGCATTTCCTGCACGCGGGATTTCAAATCAGCACCTTTGAGACCGCAGAGCTTGCCGTAAAAACGCAGCGTTTCCGCGCCGCTCAGGTGCTTGTAGAAATATGGATTTTCCGGCAAAAATCCGACGTCATTTCGCGAATCCACCTGCAGCGAATCCTTGCCGAAAATCGCGCAGCGGCCGGACGTCGGGGCGACGAGGCCGAGCAGCGCTTTCATGGTCGTCGATTTTCCAGAGCCATTCGGGCCGATCAGCCCGTAAACTTCTCCGGGCATGATTTTGATCGATACGTGATCGACGGCACGCAGGGGCTGGCGCTTGAAGGAAGTTTTAAAATCCTTCACTAAGGCGGTGATTTGAACAGCTGGTGTTAGGTCCGGCATGGGCACGGAAAGATTGCACTTGCGATGGCGTGCTGGCAAATTTTTTCAGCAAGATCAGCAAGATCAGAAAAATCTTGCACAGGGAAATCTGACCTAGGGATTCCTTTTGCATGCCAGAAATCAATCGGACATCTAACTCACACTTGGCAATTCCGCGACCCCAAAATCGCAATTGATTTACGCATCCAATACTTGGGAGCACCGCTTAAGTCTGCGATAGACGCAGAGGCTCTGATATGAGCCTGCTCCCAAGATAGGATTTGTATGATGAAGCAATATCAAATGATGCTTTACTGAACGGATCTTCTCTTTCTGATGAGAAGCATGCTCCCCAGAGAAAAAGCGCCGAGCAGCACTCCACTTGGCTCAACGTCGTTCACAAGATCAAATCCCTTGACTGCATTGTTCTGACCACGAAGATTTACTGATGATGATAAGATCCAATCAATGGCTCAATCTAGGAATTGCGCTGGCTCTCATTGCACCAAACGCATTTGCCAACGGCGGTGGCTATTTTCGTGGTGGGGTCGAGCAGCTTGGCGACATTTCGGGCTTTGAGCCGCAGCAGACTGAACATATCCGCATCCTCGATGAAAAGCTAGCCGTCGCCCTTGGACCAAGGTCAGCCGATGTCGAAGTGCGCTACTTGATGCGGAATGAAACGGATCAAAAAGTGAAGGTGCGATTTGGATTCCCCGTTGAAGAATCGTTTGATTCGGAGATGGGGGATGTTGAGCCGGATGCATCGGCGAAAGTCCACAAGCAACTCATTTATTGCCAGAATTACGCCATCACCGCCTCTGGAAAAGAGATTGCCGCAACATGGCAGGAAGAAAAAAATGCAACCAACGAGCGCCAATTTAAGGGAATCGCCGGGTGGTTGATTTCGGAAATCACGTTCACTGCCGGCGAGGAAAAATCCGTCATGATCAAGTTTGTCAGCAGCTATCCTTCGGAAAGCTGGTCCGTTAGTGATGATACTTCGAAAAATGCCAGCTTGTTTCGCTACCGCCTATCATCCGCGGCATGTTGGGCCGGAACGATTGGCACTGGACGAATCACGCTCAAGCCAGTTGGGATCGATCCCAAAGAACTCAAAGTGCTCAAGCCGGTCAATCGCTTCAAAAAAGAGGGCGATAGCTGGGTGTGGAATTTTGAAAATTTGGAGCCAACGCTCGCCGACGATTTGGAAATCGAAGCACAGCCGGAAATTCGAACTTATGCCCGAACCCATAACGAGGGAACCTATGTCGAGCGTGGTGGCGTATGGTTGATTTCCCATATCAACTATCAGATCAAGGCGAGTTCGTTTCTGCCACCAGCAGGAGACCTTTCCTATGAGCCGGAAAAAGTGAAAAACTTATGGGGTCAAGATGCTTGGAGCGAGGGAGCAAAAGGCTCGGGCATCGGTGAGTGGCTTGAAATCACGCCCGAGGTGCCAAAGCCATTGAACGCGATCGAAATCGAGCCGGGCATGACCAAAGATGAAAAGCTGTTCAAGGCCAACGCCCGCCCCAAAAATATACTTGTCGAACTCAACGGCGAAAAACGCTTTAACGCACAAATTCCAGATTCAAGGGACGTCCACCGTATTTTGATTCACGATTACACCAAGCCCGTGAAAAAAATTCGTCTCACCTTCGAGGAGGTATGGCCTGGAAGCCAGTTCGAGGATCTTTGCGTCAGCGGCATCCGACTTCAAGCCAAGCTCGACAAAAAACCAAAAATTGAAGCTGCCCGTTAGTTTTCTCATCGCCGCGTCTCTTGCCTGCGCAGCGCAGGAGCTACCGGTATTCCTTGCGGATAACCACGCCGAGACGGCGGGCTGGATCACTCGCAATTTCGATCTGGATGAGTCCCATTTCCTCGTTCTGATCGATGCGCATTCCGATGCATCGGCAGTTGAGCGCTCGGAGGAAATGCGCGAGCAATTGCGGCGAGTGCCGACAGAAACAGAACGTGCGCTCCGCATCGAAGAATGGCGGCAAAGTGGCCGTTTGCAGCCTTTTAATTGGATCGAACCCTTGATGCCGCGTCCGCTTGATCATGTAGGTTGGCTGGCATCTCCGGTGCTGAGTGACGAACAGCGAGGCGCGATGACGTTGGAAGCCACTCAATTGTTAGATGGTAGGCTCGAAGTAGAGCCTCGAAGCGCCGGATCGTTCGAGCAGCGATGGACCACTTTCGATTTAGCAAAATTCCGCAAGTGGGATCCGGGGTCGCGGAAGGTCATCCTTGCCATCGATCTTGATTTCTTCGCCGGATTGGATCCGGCGGAGCGTGCCGCGAATTTCGAAGAAATTTGGCAAAAAGCGATGGATTGGCCGGGACTCGCCGGAGTCGCCTTTGCCGTTTCGCGACCATGGCTCACAGACGATGCCGAGGCAGATGCCTTGGTCTCGCTCGCTGTGGATGCTGTGCGGTTCACTCGCGGCGCGAAGTTGGAACTGGATGCTTCGTTGGATGATCGGCCGGACCACTCATTGAAAGCTGCCGAATCCAAGCAATCATTGCCACGTTGGACTCTCGGCAGCACCTCAACCGCCACGCGGATGAAGCTAGTTGAGCTGGGCGAGCGACTCACCATCACCGACCGGAACGGGAGCTGGCTGGCGTCGCCATGGAAAAATGAGTTTGGTAAATCACGCATCGTTCCAACCAACGGCGAGATCGACTGTGATGAGGTTTGGCGATTTTCTAACAAAGAAGCTCCCGTGCTGCGGATTGAGACTCCGTTAGACGCAACCGGAAAAACCCGCTGGTATCTGCGGGAATCTGTTAGAAAAGCCTACGATTTGTGGCCAGATACCGGTCTTGGAAAAAGTTTTTCAAATTCACCCGCCCGCTGGATCTACGATAAACGCCGTAGCTTGGGCGAGACGTCGGATTTTCAATTGCATCCTCAACAATGGAAGCCCGAGACTGGCGGGCGTTTCCTCATCGAAGCCGAAGTTGAAACCGCGCATGGTTGGTTTCCAGTCACCGGCATCGAGTTACGCATTCGTCTCGCCGAGGGATTTCGCGGTGCTCTTTCCGAGTGCTTCGGCATGCCCTACGTCTTCGGCATCGCCGACGTAAGTTGCAGCGATCTATCAGGTGTGGAATCCGGCTGGGGTGCAGATTGCTCCAATCTCCTGATTCATGCATGGAGGCGAAATGGCATCCCAATGAATTGGGGCGATCCTGGTCGTTTGCGCGCACAACTCGCCACAAAAGCGGCGGACGTTGGCCTCGCGGATCGGCTTGAAATCAGTTCCGCTGAAATTGAAGCAGGCATTGCCATCGACTTCGGAAAACACGTTGCCGCGCTGTGGCAAGATCGCGAACCACTGGGCTTGTTAGATGGAAGTGATCTCGTCGTCCATCACTTGGGTGGATTTCCTGAAATCGTCGAGTTGGCCAAACTCACCGATAGGCGCCCAGTGTTTTCCTTGCGAATTCCGCTGACCCCAAAGACCTGCCGAATCGCGTTCGCAGGAGACGTCGTGCTGGCTGCGGAGGAACGTGAAGTGATCCAACATTTTGAAAAAAATGATGCCGACGTTTTTATCGCAAACTTAGAAGGAATCCCATCCATGAGCGGGGCGGGGGAGCTGCAACGCTACGATTTTCGTTTCCCACCCGATCGCTTGAGCTTGTTAAAATCACGTGGAATCGATGCCGTTTCGCTCGCAAATAACCATGCCACCGATGCGGGCCTTGATGGGCTCATCGATGGCATTGCGGCCTTGAAAAAGGCGGGAATCGCTAGTTTTGGTGCTGGCGAAAATCAACAGCAAGCCTGCCAGCCATGGCGGATGGAATGCAATGGAATCAAACTCGCCGTGTTTGGCATCAGTTATCTCGACGTCGGAAATGCAGGCTCCAATCATGCTGGAGTCGCGGCGCTGCCGATCCACCGCGAGATCCTCGAGCAACGATTCAAAGATGCCATGATCGCTCAGGAAAAAATCGTGGTCATGGTCCACGGTGGGAATGAATATGACTCGCGCGTCAATGACCAACAACGCCAATGGGCGCGGTGGTTGGTTGCGCGAGGTGCTTCAATCATCGCGGGATCCCATCCTCACGTGATTCAGCGCCAAGAAATCCATGGTGGCGCTCGCATTTTTCACTCGCTCGGCAATGCAGTCTATCCTCGCGATCTAACAGGTGCGGACTCGGGAGTGAAATGGGTTTTAGAGCTTCATCAAAGGACGGACTAAGATCGAAAAAAACCGACAAAGCGTGGTGCCTTGTCGGTTTTTGAAATTAAAGATCTGCAGTTAGAAAAATCAATAGCGCTGAGTGCGGCTATGATCAAAGTAGCCTTCAAAGCCAAGCTCCGGTGGGAACTCGCTTAGACCGTCGTGCACATTCATCTCGATGCGGTTGTCTTCGCCACAACGCTCATAAGGTGGCTTGAACGTGCCGCGGTATGTTGGGCAGGTGAAAGTGAAAAGCTCGTAAAAGCCGTAGCCAAGGCGGCGGAGTGCACGATGCGAGCCATCGACTGCGCCATAGCTAAATCCAGCTTTGCGACCGTATTGGTCACCTTTGCGGACGATCTGTTCAGGAATTTCAATGAATCCATAAACGATGTTGCTGAGGGCGCGGCCAAGCTTCCGAGTCGCGGTGTAGGTGGAGCCTGGAGGCGCGTGAATATCAGCCGCGACGAATCCTGTTAGAACGGTGAGAGTAGTAGCAATAATGCAGAGTTTTTTCATGCTGGAAGTAAGTTAGAGATGTCTGTGGGGGCTTGGCAACGGATTTTTTACAGATTGATGATTTTTTCAGAGCTCGAAGCTGAGCACGCGGATGATCCCCGGAGTTCCGCGCAAGGCATCGAGCATTGCTGTCGGCGGTGCAGTATCCACTTCGATGACGGTCACGGCTCGCGAGCGATCTTCATTGCGGCTCAGAGCCATATTGGCAATGTTGATCGATGCGTCACCTAGGGCCGTGCCGATGGTGCCGACGATGCCCGGACGGTCGTCATTTTCGACGAATAAAAAGCGCCCCATCGGGTTGGTTTCTACGTAGTGGCCAGCGATGTGCACGATGCGTGCGGAGTTGCCAAAGAACGTTCCGGCGACGGTGCAGATTTCATCGCCTTTGATGGCGGAAACTTCGATGAGCTCGGTGCAATTGGTGGCGAGGGCGACGGTGGACTCGCTGATGCGGATGCCGTGGGCTTTGGCGATCGCTGGCGCGTTGACTAGATTGACTTGGGCCTCGCAGTGGGCGGTGGCAAGAAATCCAGTAAGCACTTTGCGAGTGATCAATTCCGTATCCAATTCCGAGACGGGCCCAAGGTAGGAAACGCGGATGGCATCGGATTGGGCAGGTGCAATTTTACAAAGCAAGGTGCCAAGCGATGAGGCGAGATCCAGATACGGGCCAACGCTTTCGAGCGTGCGGCTATCGAGATTTGGCATGTTCACTGCGTTGACGATTTCCCCGGTGATGAGAAAATTTTTCACTTGGTGCGCCACTTCGATGCCGACATTTTCCTGAGCTTCCGCAGTCGATGCGCCGAGGTGCGGGGTGAAAACGCATTTCTTGCAGTTGAGAAGTGGAAAATCTGCGGGTGGTGGCTCGATTTCAAAAACATCCAAAGCGATGCCTGCGAGATGGCCAGAGTCCAAGTGCACTTTCGCGGCAGCTTCATCGACGAGCCCGCCGCGGGCGCAGTTGACCACCAGAGCGCCGGGATTCATCAATGCGATCGATTCCGCACCAAGGATATGCTGCGTCTCGGCGGTGAGTGGGATATGGAGCGTCACAACATCGGCGCCGGTGAGGGCCTCGTTGGCACTCGCCGCGAGATCCACTTTGAGTGATTGCGCGCGCGCTGAGGTGAGAAATGGATCATACGCGACGACGGACATGCCGAAGGCTTGAGCGCGTTTGGCAAACTCGGTGCCGATGCGGCCCATGCCGAGAATGGCCAGGCGTTTGCCGCAAAGCTCCACGCCTTCATATGACTTGCGGTCCCATTTGCCAGCGACGATCGAGGCGTGTGCTTGGGGGATATTGCGAGCGAGCGAAAGCATCAAAGTAAATGCATGCTCGGCGGTGGAGATTGTATTCCCGCTTGGGGTATTCATGACCACCACGCCATGATCCGTCGCTGCGTTGCGATCGATATTATCCACGCCGACACCGGCGCGCCCGATCGCTTTGAGATTTTTCGCAGCGGCGAAAACATCGGCAGTGACCTTGGTCTGAGAACGGACGACGAGGCCGTGATACTCGCCAATGATGCTAAGAAGCTCGTCCGGCTTGAGGCCAGTTTTCACATCGACGGAAATTTCAGGTGCGGCACGGAGTGCATCCACGCCCTTTTCCGAAATGGGATCGGAAACCAATACACGATAGCTAGCCATAGGAAGTGGGAACTAACCCAGCGCGCGATGGCTGGCAAGGATTAGCAGGAGAAAATTTCAGTGATTTTTCCCCGTTGGGAAGGTGATCGCAACGGCGTGAAAGAGTGCGATTTTTTTTGTTAGCCTAAAATTTGGTTGAGCACGTAGGGGAGAATGCCGCCCGCGCGGTAGTAATCTTTCTCCACTGGGGTATCGATGCGCACCACCACCGGAATATCGAACGCGGCTCCATTTGCAGGATGCACGCGCAAGGTCGCCTGCTGCTGTGGTTTGAGGTCGTTAGAAATACCTAACAGATCAAACGTTGCATCGGCGTGATCTTTCACTTTCGCGTAATCATCTTTGTTAAGGAAATTGCACGGGAGCACACCCATGCCGACTAAATTCGAGCGGTGAATACGCTCGAACGATTGGGTGATGACGGCTTTCACGCCTAACAAGCTGGTGCCCTTGGCTGCCCAGTCTCTGCTACTACCCATGCCGTAGTCTTCACCGCCGATGATGACGGTGGGCGTATTTTCTTTCTGATAGATTGCCGCCGCATCATAGATCGGCATCACATCGTTACCCACGCGAGTGATGCCACCTTCCGTGCCGGAGACCATTAAATTTTTAATCCGCACATTGGCGAACGTGCCACGCGTCATCACGCGGTCATTGCCGCGGCGAGAACCGTAGGAATTAAAATCTGCGAAGGTGACGTTGTTTTCTGATAGATAGCGGCCGGCTGGGCTATCTTTTTTAATCGCGCCAGCTGGTGAAATATGATCGGTCGTGACTGAGTCACCAAAAATTCCGAGCGGACGCGCGCCGTGGATTTCCTCAATATCGCGTGGTTCTGGAGTGAATTGATCGAAAAATGGCGGCTCTTGGATGTAGGTGGATTCAAGATTCCATTCATAAACGTGGCCGATGCTCGAAGGGATTTCATTCCACTTCGGATTTTGATCGGCAAAGCCAGTGTAAAGGCGTTGGAAAATTTCCGGTTTCAGCGAAGAAACCATCGCTTCTTCAATTTCCGCACAGGATGGCCAGATGTCTTTGAGGAAAACCGGTTGGCCATCGCTGCCGAAGCCGAGTGGTTCATTTTCCATATCGATGTCCACTCGCCCGGCGATTGCGAAGGCGACGACCAATGGTGGCGACATCAAAAAGTTGGCTTTGATCGATTGATGGACACGAGCTTCGAAGTTGCGATTTCCTGATAGAACCGAAGCGGTGATGATGTCTTGAGATTTGACGACCTCTTCGATGCCGGGATCGAGTGGGCCGGAATTGCCGATGCACGTTGTGCAACCGTAGCCCACGGTCTGGAAGCCAAGTTGATCAAGCTCGGCTTGCAGGCCAGTTTGGTTCAGGTAATCCGTCACCACGCGCGAACCAGGGCCGAGCGATGTTTTGACGGATGGCTTGATGGTTAGACCGCTGGCATTGGCTTTTTTGGCCAAAAGTCCGGCAGCGAGCATCACGCTTGGATTCGAGGTATTGGTGCAAGAAGTGATCGCCGCGATGAGGACTGAGCCGTGCGTGATCGTATCTTGAGTGCCGCCTTTGCTATCCACCGTCACCTCCCAAATCGGGAAACTTGGGTCTTCATTGAGCTCCGTAACCACTCCGACTTGAGCCCCAAATGCGGCGGCAAGGTCATTGCCTTGGTCTGGCACTTCATCGAGCGTGGCCGGTAAATTTTCCACCGCGCGGGTATCGATCTCTGGCTGCTTGCCATAGCCAGCCGGCAGCGGAGCTGTTAGAGCGCTGCTCCACGTTTCTTTGAGTGCTGAAACTTCAATGCGATCTTGCGGCCGTTTCGGACCAGCGACGCATGGCTGCACGCTTGAAATATCGAGATCCACAATTTGGGAAAAATCCAATGCATCGCGCTGCAGCGGGATGCCCCATAAATCTTGTGCGCGGTAATAATTTTCCACCGTTTCACAAAGCTCCGGTGCTCGGCCCGTGCTTTTTAAATATCCGGTGGTGACATCATCGATGCCGAAAAAGCCCATCGTCGCTCCATATTCAGGAGCCATATTCGCAATCGTTGCCCGATCAGGAAGTGATAAGGCGCGTGCACCAGGGCCGTAGAATTCGACAAATTTTCCAACCACCTTCGTTTGCCTGAGCAGCTCGGTGATGCGCAGAACCAAATCCGTAGCTGTCACCCCAGTTGCGAGCTCGCCTGTTAGATAAACGCCGACGACTTCCGGCACCAAAAACGTCACCGGCTGGCCGAGCATTCCTGCTTCTGCTTCGATGCCGCCAACTCCCCAGCCGACGACTCCGAGGCCGTTGATCATCGTGGTATGTGAATCGG
Source organism: Verrucomicrobiota bacterium (assembly GCA_004294095.1). Taxonomy (GTDB): domain Bacteria; phylum Verrucomicrobiota; class Verrucomicrobiia; order Verrucomicrobiales; family Akkermansiaceae; genus Luteolibacter. The sequence goes on along the minus strand of RDZR01000029.1, from coordinate 56,959 downwards.
TGCCGACCAAGGTGTCTGGATAAAACATGCCATTTTTTTCCAACACGCAGGTGGCCAAGTATTCCAAATTCACTTGGTGCACGATGCCGATGCCCGGAGGCACGACTTTGAATGTATCAAATGCTTGCTCGCCCCATTTGAGAAATTCGTAACGCTCGCGATTGCGATGGAATTCCAAATCCAGATTGCGACCAAGGGCATCACTCGTGCCCGCGTAATCAACTTGCACCGAGTGATCGACGACGAGATCCACCGGCACCAGCGGCTCGATCATCTTGGGATCGCGGCCCATCGAATGCACGGCAGAGCGCATCGCCGCCAAGTCCACTAACAACGGAACTCCTGTGAAATCTTGCAGCACGATGCGCGCGACGACGAATGGGATTTCATAATCGCCCGGGCTTTTCGCCTCATAACGCGCCAAATTCTCAACGTCTTTTTGTGAAACTTTCAAGCCATCGCAATTCCGCACGAGGGATTCGAGCACGATCCGAATCGAAGCGGGCATGCGTGCGATTTGTGGAAATCCCTCAGCGGCCAAAGCTGGCAGTGAGTGATATTGACCATCAGTTCCGTAACCCGTTGTAAATGTGCGAAGTGTATTCATAGTGTCTTCCAAAAATTGGTGCGAAGGATGTAAAATTTTATTTGCCGCGACGCGACATGCAGCGTAATCGCGCGGCTTGAATTGTCAAAGCACATCCATGAGCACCTACTACTTTACGAGGCAGTCTGCTTCGCCTGAAACAGATGGCTGCCACTGAGAGCCAAGCTCAAGGCTGAGGTTTTTTTGAGCAATTGTTAGGCCAGTTTTCCAAATCGATATGATCAATCGAATTTGGGTGCCTTGTGGCGAGTGAAATAGCCATCACCAAGATACATCGATGCCGGATAATCTGGCAGCGGGCCAGCATCTGGAGGCAGCGGAATTTTCCCGTGAGTGGCATCTTCTGGCTGCGAGTAGGCCACGTTGACTGGTGTGCCAACGCGCACCATTTGGAAAAATTTAGGTGCCAAATTTTCATGCATGCGGATGCATCCGTGTGAACATGGATGGTGCTTTATCCAGCCAGTGTGGAATCCATAAAGCGGCGCGAATTCTGCCCAATACGGCATCGGCGTGCCTTTGAATGACCATCCACCCGGCTTGTCGGAGAGCTTGGTTTTTTTCACCTGATCCCCCTTGAACGCGTAGCCATGGGAATTGGCCCGATACTTTACCACTTTGCTCATAATCCGGAAATTTCCCTTCGGTGTGGGATCGCTCGCAGTGCCTACCGAGACTGGCATGACCATCAGCATTTCATTGCCTTCCATCACGTAAGTGCGCTGTTTGCTCAAAGAAACTTTAACCCGCACATTCGCCGGATTGCTCGGCAATTTTGCTGGGCGATCATATGCTTGATACGCCGCGAGACCAGAGCCAGTGCTGCTGATGTCTGAGCATGATGTCATCATTAGGGCGCCGATTACGGCTGCTGCGCTGAAAATCAGGTGATTCATTTTCATGGGCATTCAGCTACTCTTGCATGCTGCCAGCGTCAATCTTTTAGGATCTTTTTCTCGGGAAGTTAATCATCACGATTTCCCATCGCGCGCTGCCATGATTCAACGCGTTGATTTGCAAAGGTCACCGAAGCTTTCAAATATGGCACATAAGTCACATCTGGCCCATAACCCACTCCAATCATGCCATATCGGCTGCGACGATAGGGATGCCCATAGTCGCCATAGCCGAAGCCGCTATAAAACTGCGATTCAAAGCTCGGGCGGTTGCCTGCGTAATCCCAGCGCTCTTTTTCCACCCGGCCTTCAGCTCCGATGATTTTTTGGCTCGGCTCACCCCACGCTAAGCGCACTGCATCGCGCGACATGCCGCGGCGGACGAGCCCTTGGCGCACCAGACTTTGCTCAGTGCCGCTAAGTGACTGATAGATTTCTGGCCGCGCGGCGATGCGCGAGTCCGGTGTGCTTGGCGCGCACGAAATCACCAAGCATGCGATGCCTACGAAACTCAAAATTGCTTTCATCATCATCAATTTCACGGCGGGCATTTTTTTTGCAAGACATGCCTGCGCATTTTTCAAAGAAATGTGGTTGCAATCTCCCCCGCCAATCGGGAATACCGAGCAGCAATCTTTTCTCACACCTCTCACATTCCAACGAACATGTCCGAACTTCTCGAAGATAACGATCTCAAGGCCGCATTGAAAAAATGCCCAGAATGGGATTACGAAAAAAAAGCCATCACCCGCACCATTGAATTTGAGGAATACATGGAAGCGATCGATTTCGTCAACGATCTAGCAGAAATTGCCGAAGAAGCGCAGCACCATCCTGACATCACCATCAAATACACCAAAGTCACCGTGCGCTTGACCACGCATGACATGGGCGGTCTCACGGATTTGGATATCGAGCTGGCCCAACGCGTCGATAATCTGGTGGATTAATTTTTATGAATCCAATGATTGTTAGAATCTAGCAGATTCTAACAATTTTATCGCGGCAACATCAATTCATCGTCCTTCATTCCTGTTAGAATGTGCAATCCTTTAAGTAGGTAGCGCAAAATCAGGAAAAAGAAAATCAAGATGGGCACGCCGATCACCGCGAATCCCCAACCGGTCAATTTGCCGACGATCTGGTTATACTTTTCCAACGCATCGATCGCTTGGTGGTCGAATCCACGGAAAAACCAAAGCGCGAGGCACAGATTCATCACCGAGCTGGTGAAGAATGAACAAGAGAACATCACGGTGGCGCGCTTCAGCAAATTTGCATAAGCCAGCTGATTATTACGTGCTGCGATCGTTGCCTCAATTTTCCGAATATCGAACAATCCATCGTTGTAAAGAAACGTGTTGAGCAACGGCGATTTGGATTTTCCCGAGCATAAAATGGCGATTCCTAACACCAGCGGAATGCACGCTTCTTTCAAGCCGAAGAGCATCCCAGCATTTGGCTTCACGCTGCCATCTTGATTCCATAAATAAAGTGTCAACCCGCCTGTTAGAAGAATTGACACCATACCCAGCCCGGAAAAAAAGTTGGCTTTGCGGCTCTTGATAAAATGCCAGATCCCGTAGCCAAGTGGCAGCGCAAGGGCGATGGCCATCGAGTAAACAGGCCCGATGTGCCATGGCCGCACGGCTTTGCCTAACTTTTCCTGAATCGCCGGATCCTTGCTTAAAAAGCTCAGGATCATCACCGGGATCAGCACGTTGATTAAGATATTCGCGAGTGAGTTTTCTTGCTTTGCAGGTGCCTGGCTCATTGGGGGCGATCTAACATGTTTATCAAAAAAAGCCTCGGAAATGCAGTGAACATTCCGAGGCAGTGGATAGTTCAGATTTTAGGCTTTGCCAAAAATCGTGTTGCCGGTGGAGCGCAAATCGTCACATGCCACCTTCATTCTCTCGCACAGGCTCAGCTCGCCTTTTTTCAAATATGCGCGAGGATCGTAGGCTTTTTTATCGCCTACTTCGCCATCGATTTTGAGCACACCTTCGATGTTTTGGCAGATGTGAGTCACAATCGGCCGTGTGAAGGCATATTGCGTATCCGTATCGATGTTCATCTTCACCACGCCGTAGTCGAGCGTTTCGCGAATTTCCTCAAGAGCTGAGCCCGACCCGCCGTGGAAGACGAGGTCCATTTCCGCACTTGCGCCGTATTTGTCGGTGACGGCCTTTTGGCCATCGCGCAGAATCGTTGGCTTGAGCTTTACGGCACCTGGTTTGTATGCCCCGTGCACATTGCCAAAAGTAGCGGCAAACAAAAACCGGCCAAGCGGCTGCAGCGCCTCATACACCGCCAGCATGTCTTCCGGTGTGGTGTAAAGTTTCTCCGCCGCAACTCCCGATGTGTCATGGCCATCTTCTTCACCGCCGACGACGCCGGCTTCGACTTCTAAAATGATCTCCAGCTCGGCGCACTCTTGGAGCAATTTCGTCGAGAGTGCTAAATTTTCCTCCAACGGCAGCTCAGATGCATCTAACATGTGGCTTTGGAAAAGTGGTCCTTTACCTGCGGCAATCCTTGCGCGAGAAGCATCTAACAGCGGGCGCAAAAAGCTCTCCACCTTCTTCGGTTGGCAATGATCCGTATGCAGCGCGATCAGCACCGGATACTTCTCAGCCAGCGTGTGGCATGCTTCAGCCAGCACGATCGCACCGAGTGCCGCATCCTTGACTGAGGTGCCGGATGCGAACTCGCCGCCGCCGGTGGAAATTTGAATAATACCGTCTGATTTTGATTCCGCAAAAGCGCGCAGGGCACCATTGAGAGTTGGCAGTGAAGTGACGTTGATTGCGGGATAAGCATAGCCACCTTGTTGAGCGGCATCGAGCATAGCGCGATATTGTGCAGGAGTTGCGATTGGCATAACGCCGCCTTGCCTAGCGACTGACTCCACCATCGACAAGCGTAGAATCCCAAAAAAATCAGTCTTCACGCCTTGTTACAAAAATTGGCCTAAAAATCGATTGACATTAGAATATCACTCACCAAATTCTTAATATAGTAAAAAATTGATATTTCGTGTGCCAATCAATTTCACCCCATACTCGCCTCGCTGCCGCAATTTTCCTCCGCGGTATGGTTGCTTGGATGCTTTGTCCTGTGTTATTAGCGCAGCTGTTGATAGAGAGCGAATTTTACGAAAGCACACCCGCTACAAAAGCCCTTAAGCTCGCAGCCAAACCCGGAGAGCTGTATGGGCTGGAGATTTCATCTGGATTCAATGACTGGGTCACTGTCAAAGAGTGGTATGGCTTGGGCCAAGAGGTGCAACAGAACCTTTTTGCCGGATCGAACACCACCGGTCCGGCGAACGGTGACTCCAATTACTCCGATCCAGCAATCAGCTTGTTGGTGGAGCCTGGGGTGGGTGGAACCGGCCTCGTTGTTTCTTGGAGATCATTGGATAATGGCTCCGCTCAGCAGGTTTATTTGGCTTCAAGCACACTGCACCCAAACTGGCCCACCGTTGATCTCCAAGAGCGGCGGAGGGCATCGCTTTTTCATCCGCAAGAACTCCACACTCACAACGGTCAATCCCCCCGCAACCACTCCTGTAAGCTCCTTGGACGCGACGATGCTTTCGGCCTTCCAAAGTAATCTTGCGACTTTCAATGCGGTGGTAAGCTCAGGAAACATCGCGTCCGACCCGATTGCTCGGCCACCGAAGGTCACCGAAACAGGATTACGGCAGTTTTACCGCATCAAAAAGCACGCAAGTCCCGATACGGACGGCGACGGAATCCATGATAGTCGTGAATTGATGGATACAGGAACTAGCCCCTTTTCCAAAAACAGTGATGGCGACCTATACGACGATGGTGACGAACTGTTAATGGGTTTTAGCCCCCTCAACCCCGCAGATCTAGCAGATAACGATGCTGATAGAATTCCCAACTATCTTGATGTTCATCCTAGCAATGCATTGTTAGATTGGGAGAAAGTGGATGACACACTTTATAGCTGGACGCCTCTTTTTTTACCGGCTGCGGCGGCGATCTCCCTTGGAATCGGAAACAACGATGCGATTTACTTCACCAACGGTGTCATTCTTCCTTCGGGAGCTTGGCAGCCCTTGATCCGGAATATGACTAGCCCCCAGCAGATCACAGATGCCATCGCGTCTCACTTCAACGATGCAGGTCAGATCGTGGGAACTGCCAGAGTTAAGTGGTCTAGTGGATTCCAGACTGAATCGGCAGCGGTCTATTGGTCTTCACCATCGGCCACTCCCGCTATCATCGGCAGGGGGCAGGGTCTCGTTCACCACTGGTATGGAGTTCCAGTGATCGCCAACGACGGCACGATTCATGTTTCAGGTGTTCGCGATTGGGCTCCGGGCGGGCAATTTTACACTACAGCCAATACCAGCACGGCACAGGCGACCAATCAGTTTTCATACAACTATTTTCTTCCATTCTCAGGAGGCCCTCTCAAGACCAGACAAACAGCCGCGATCGCTCACCGGCAGCTAGGTGCGGGTGCCCGCTACTACGTGAATCCTAATCTAACCACTCGGCAGGACCTGCAAGCTTACCAAAATGGTTTATACACAACGCTTGCCACCAACATTCCGTCATATTTTTCAGTCAACGAAGTTGAGGTTCTTCCAAATGGCAGAGGCATGGTGGCCGGTTCCGCTGGGACTTGGGGGAACGCCTGCTTTTTTGCGAGGCCCGATGGTTCCTGGGCACAAACGACCAGTATCGTCTTCGCGTCCGCTGCCAACAAGAGAGGGGAATTTCTCCAGGGGACAAGTATCTGGCGCAATGGCGAGAGCCGCAGCCTGATTAGCTTGTCGCCGCAGGTCGCGGCCCTGGGGCGCCTGAATATCAGTGGTCAAGGGATCAACGATTCAGGAACGATCTTTGCTAGCGCATACAATATCGGGCAGGCAGTGCCGTCTATCTACGGCCTGCTCCGCCCAGCCGAATTCGGCATCGACCTTATTTATCGCGATGAACTTGCAGGCAACTTTACGCTAGGAACAGGGCTGATTGAGCAAGCGCGTCCCATTCCCTCCGTCAGTCTGAATGTCACGGGCACTCGGGTTCTCAGTTCTGGAAATGTGGAGATCGATATCAGTTGCACAGTTCGTGATCCTATTTCCGAGCTGATTTCCAATCCAGCTCTCCGCCTGCAAGAATTGAACCTTTACCTCGACGGCGAGTTGGTTGAGAGCGTCACTAATCTCCCAGAAAGGGTCAGCGGGGGAGGCACTCTGTCGGTTTGGCAGCCCGCCGCGTCGCAGGTCACTATCCAGCGCACATTTATCATCCACTCGGCGCGGACCGGAGCGGTGAACATACGGGCGGAAACGGGAGTCAATCCAGCAGGAAACCAAGGCTGGGACATCGCATCAGTGCTGCTGACACGGGCCGGTGCCGATGAAGTGGAAGGAACCGCTGGAACCAATTTCGCCATTCGTCTTTTAGGAACGTCAAGCAGCAGTGTTGACATTATTTATGGCCGCTTCGGGACGGGTGTCGAAGCGGTGCTCTCGGAAACAAGCAGCACGTCGCTTGAGTTCACAGGCACCGTGATTGACGCAGCAAGCTCTAAGCCTGTCCGTGTGATCCTCAACCCGCAGACAAAGCTTACCTCTTCCGTGGACCAAGTGCATGGCTGGTTGCAGTCCACCAGCGCGGGAGCGACCAGCGAAGTTCTCTTAAGGTGGCAGGAAACTGATGCCAGCACTGGTGTCTTCACTCCCGCAGCGAAGACTGGTATCGAGAACAGCGGCATCATGGCTCAGGCTCCCCTCAGAGTGGCGCACGTCGCGAAGGGAACTCGCTCACTAGAGGGCAGTGTCAAACCTTTTGTGATCCGGCTGGCGTTCCCAAGTAATACGCTTTCCCAGATCGGAGATGCCTACCGTTTCGAGATCAACAATGTCTCTTACCCAGTGGTGGTAAACAATTCCCTCATTCCCGGTGAAAGTCCGCCCACTGGCATGTCATGGGCATACGCCGCAGAAGGTGGGATTCCCAAATTGTTCAGTGCTTCTCCCAATCAAAGCGGCACTTTGGCACCGGTAAACCTTTTTCAAAGGAGCACACTAAGCGCGATTTTGTGGAACAAGGCGATCGGGCAGCCGGTCGCCAATTCTAGATGGGCCCTGCTGAAAGAACCGGCCACTTTTCCCCCCAGCCCCCCACCGCTCGACGGCGGAGGACCATCGATTGCCGCGCGTTCAACGGGGAATTACACCCAGAGGCAAGTCTTCGAGTATTATGACCTGATTTTCATGGAGTATGGGAAAATTCTCAAAGAATCAATGGAAGGCCGAGGTCTTAAAATCCAGATGACAAACGTCTGGGACATTGATGCACGAGATTGGATCAGGAAAAATTTCACACCTCGAGATAAACAGCTTGGCCTGCGCCCCGAACTGTGGATCGACCATGAACTCAAGGATGTGAGCAGGGCAACCGTCGCGATGTTCGAGGGCCTCTACAGTTTGAAAAAATGGTATGTGCGGGACGATCTGAGATTAGCCGTCTTTGACAACGTCCTCAATGACGCGATTGCGAGCGACGGGAATTTCGAGTTGGTTTACAGGGAACTGCATGAAGCGCGTCTCGGTGCGATCGGTGATGCTCTGGAAGCATTCTCCACAGCGGCCATCATAGGCTTGACCATCATCAATGAACCTCTCGACTACGTGATGTCGTTCTCCCTAGCAGTAGAGCATTATCGTGAGGGAGAGATCGTTCAAGGCAGTGCCACCGCTGCCCTCGCGGTGATTCCCTTCGTTTGCGGACGCCTCAGTGCCGCTGGTAAAGTGCTGCGAGTGGACCTCCCTGGAAACCCATTCTCCATCCTTCCGGATGCACAAGCGGCCCTAGCGCAAACGGTGCTCAAGGACGTGACCCGCGTTGAGCGGATGAGCACGCTCGCCCCTTTCATCCGTGATGGAACCATTAGTGCCAATTTGGTTGATGCGCTATATCGGGGAGGCTTTTTGAAGTATAAAAACAATGCGTCTGCCGTTCTACGAACGAACCTAGAAGCCCAGTTGTCAGTGACAAAGAAATGGCGCGAAGTCGCGCACCACGATCTCCCTGTTGGATTTGATTTACAATTCCTTAGAGCCGGAATCGACATCAATCAAGGAGCTGCAACTGGCCGATTCCTGCCGGCTGATTTCCACAAGAAATTGCATAGCGGCAGCGGTTGGGGGAGGGTCAGAGGTTCTCCTTGGAATCATCAATGGGACAAGTTCTTCGCCGCAAATCTCAACGCCACCGCCGAGCAAATTATGGAGTTCCGCGATTTTATGCGAGGACTCACAGCTAACCCTAATGTGGATGTATCGAAAATTCAGTGGAGGTATCCAAAACCATAATAATGAAAGCTTTAAATCCGCAGTTTTTTGCATTTACAGGATTTGCCTCCAACTCATCGCCGGTCATCAAGGCAATTCACTACTATGATTACTCCTCGGGCTTTCCACTAGAAATTCCGAACGCCGAGCTCGGCGGGATACGCAAGAGCTGGCCTTCTTGTATTTCCCCATTTCACTCACACGAGCCGTTTGCACTTCATGAGGACGTAGTTCAATTCATCGGGCAAAATAGCCTCACTGGTTTAGCTTTTGAACCCATAAAAATATCCAAATTGAACCGTAAGTCGAAGTTTGAAAAAACTACTCCACAATACTATCTCGCTAAAGCTACCGTAACGATGCCGACTACGATCGAAGTGTATCAGATAGAGATTGCATCAGGGGGGCAACTAAGATATGTTTTCCTTTTTTCAGCGAATGATCATGATGACGCTCGTATTGTCGAGATTAGGGGAAGAAATGATTGGGGGCAACACGCATATCGTTACATTGTTCCTGATGAGTCGCCTGTTCACGATTTTTTTAACATCAATAAGCCTAGTTCTTTTGGAGAAATTCATTGTAGTCGAAAATTCGTCGAAATAGCGCGAGAAACTCAATGGGATCACCTCTACTTTCATCCATTAGACAGCTTGTCTGTTGCAAAAGATGAATTTAGGAGGCTCCCGTGGCCCCCAGAGAATTGGTATCCCGAAGGCCAAAAAGCCCTTTATCTGTAGCTTTTATCTTCCCACACATGAATGCCGCCACAATTATAGGCATGACATTTTACTCTCACCGGACTCACGGCCAGAGCCCAAACAGACGCCCCCGAAAAATCTGGCGAAGTAGCGATCGAGAACCCACTGCACGGCACTTGGATACCGCAAGGGGTCGAGCCGATGGACGAGAGAATTTCCCCCCAATTGATGATTCATAAAGATGGAAGATTCAGCATCACTGCTCAAGACGGGGAGCAGTTTTTCGGCACCTGCACGGTGTCGCTAAAAGGGGGGGAGCAAATTTTCACGATGACCTACAAGGAACCAGGAAAGCAAATCGTCTTCATCGTCAAAGAAATCAGCGCGAAACAGATGATTCTTGAAAATCCCCAAACCAAGCGGGTGACCGTTTACGCAAGGATCGAAGCAGCGAGTGCCGAGAACTCTGACAGAAGTGATTAGTCCATATGGGTTAATCCCCACTGTTTAAAACTATCATGTCACTTGTCACTTGCCAAATGGAACGTGAAATCATTTTCTTTTGGCACTCATGTCAGAAATGCAGCCCGTCATTTGCAAACCAACGCCCTGGTTCATTCTTCGCGCGCTCGCGATGCTAGTGATGTTTGGCGTATTCTCCGCACTTTTTTACAAAGACGGCTCAACCGGCTATCGCGAGAAAAACTACGAGTTCTATCTTCATAAAACATTCCAACGGGCAAATAATGATTTCTCGCGGATGAATCAAAATGGCCAACTCCAGCCGACTGAGTGGAAAACGTTCGCAGCCACGCAGACGGTCGATTTTCCCGAAGACCGCAGCGTTTTGCCCGCCAGTCTGAAGCTGCCGATGTCGTGGCCTGATATTCTTCACGACTTTGAAAAAATGAAGCCGCTGCAGTGGAACATCCTGTGGCGCGAGTATTCTAAAAATGAAGGCCTCGATGCCGAACCGAAAGAGGAACCCTTCAATGCTAAAAAAATCCGCGAGCAATGGATTGTGCTTTGGATCTGCCTCGCGCTCACTTTGGGTGCCGCATTTTTCCTCATCCGCACCTTGCGCCGCTCGATTCGTTTGGAGGGTGCGACGGTGACTTCCCAAAATGGCAAACGAGTGCCTATTTCCGAAATGAAGTCACTCGACCTCAGAAAATGGAACACCAAAGGCCTCGCATTCATCGATTACGACGGACCATCTGGCAAAGGGCGCCTGCGCATCGATGGCCTCACTTACGGCGGATTTAAAAAAGAACAAGGCCAACCCGCGGAGCAACTCATGCAAGGCATTCGCGATCAATTTAACGGCGAAATTATCGAATACACCGCCGTTGAACCCGAAGCGCCACCAACCGAAGAATCTCCCGCCGAAGAGCCGCCGCGGTCTTGATTTGCACCGCGCCGCAAAATGCCGTTTAGTGTGGCATATGAAGCTTGCGCTCGCCGTCCTCATCGCTTGTTTGCCAGCGGTCGGATTTGCGTTGATTCAAGAGAGTGGTCCTCTCGCACTGCGGGCGGATCGCGCGCTGGCCGCGATGGCCGAAGGCAACTGGGCTAACGCTATGGCGGCACATGATCAGCTCATTGCTGAGATCAATCAAGATGCATCGAACGATCGGTTAGAGCCCGAAATCGGAGTGCTTTATTTCCGCAGAGGCTTATGCGAAATGAAGCTCAAGATGTGGAAAAATGCGATGCATTCGTTTGGGATATGCTACCGCTACTTTCCCAATCCCGAGCCCTACCAAGGCATCGGCGGCAATGTTTTTCACAAGCATGCTCTACTCAAATGGGCGGAGGCGGCCATGGCTGATCAGCAATGGCGCACCGCTTTAGATCTGTTTGAAAAATTTCGGTTAGAACGCGACAAGGAACGAGATCGTTTCCCGCAAGGATTGTTTTATCTCAATCGTGCAGTCTGTTTCTATCAGTTAGGCGAGCTACCAGCGGGTAACGAAAATTTTGAAATCGCTCTGCAAAACCGAGATGCATTTCAAACTCCACGAGAAGGAATTTGGGCCGCCATGCAAGTGCTTGCTCAGGCGGTGATCAAAAGCAACGAGCCCCAAGCGATGATCGATTGGGTGAGAAAAAATCAATCCCTGCTGCGCCCCCAAGCGGAGCTCGCGTTTGACGATAGCCACGCATTGTTAGAAATCGCTCGCATTTTGTTAGAAGCAAAGCAATACACTGCCGCCGGAGTCGTCTATCAGCTCATCCCAAGCAGCGATGATGTGTTAGATCAGCTGCAAAAAAATGCCGGTGCATCAAATCGCCACCCACAGCATTCGCGCTGGCTGGAAAATCAAGCATCAGAATCATCGATCGATTGGCTCAAAATGGCCTCATTGGCCGTCATTCAAGAACAGCAGGGCCTGTTAGAATCCGCCTTGGACATGCATGCTGCCATGGCCGAACGATTTTCCCTGCCATCCCAGCGCCAAGCCAGCCTATTTCATGCCGCGCGGCTCTCCGCTCGCTTGGGCATGTCTGGTAAAGCAACTTACTTTGCAGAATGCTTGCGGCGGGATTTCCCAGATGATCTACGGCTTGACGAGCTGGAACGCATGCTCAAGTCGTTGTGAAAACGTCGATTTTGCAGTGATTTCCACGCCGCCCTTTACAAGCGGCGGATTCCCTGCCACATACCTCGAAATTTGCCCCCGCCCACGCCGATGGCGGACAGCACCTTCCATTTTTTTCTCATGCCAAAAGATCCCAGCATTCAAAAGATTCTCGTCATTGGTTCAGGCCCGATTGTGATCGGCCAAGGCTGTGAGTTTGACTACTCCGGAGTGCAAGCGTGCAAGGCGCTCAAAGAAGAAGGATTCTTCGTCATTTTAGTGAATTCCAATCCGGCGACGATCATGACGGATCCAGAATTTGCCGATCGCACCTACATCGAGCCGATCACGCCGGAAGTGGTGGAAAAAATCATCATTCGGGAAAAACCGGATGCCTTGCTGCCCACTCTTGGCGGACAAACTGCGCTGAATACTTCGATGTCGTTATTCAAAAGCGGCACGCTGGCCAAGCATGGCGTGCGCATGATCGGCGCCAATGCTGAGGCGATCGATAAGGGTGAGGACCGCCAATTATTCAAAGAAGCGATGATGAAAATTGGCCTCGATATGCCTCGCTCGGGCATCGCTCACACACTCGATGAAGCACGCAAAGTGGCGGAAGAAATCGGCACCTTTCCACTCATCATCCGGCCGGCATTCACTCTAGGCGGGCAAGGCGGCGGCATCGCATACAACCGCGAAGAATACGAGCAAATCATCGCGCGGGGCTTGGATCTCTCGCCCGTTTCCGAAGTGCTGATCGATGAATCTCTGTTAGGCTGGAAAGAATTTGAAATGGAAGTCATGCGTGATTGCGCCGACAACTGCGTGGTCATTTGCTCGATTGAAAATCTAGATCCGATGGGCGTGCATACCGGAGATTCGATCACCGTCGCACCCATTCAAACTCTAACAGATAGAGAATACCAAATCATGCGCGATGCCTCATTCGCCGTGATTCGCGAAATCGGCGTGGAAACCGGCGGCTCGAATATCCAATTCGCCACCGATCCTCAAACGGGCCGCATGATCGTCATCGAGATGAATCCGCGCGTTTCGCGCAGCTCAGCACTGGCATCCAAAGCGACTGGATTTCCGATTGCAAAAATTGCCGCCAAGCTCGCTGTTGGCTACACGCTGGATGAACTGCCCAACGACATCACGCGCGAGACTCCGGCGTCATTTGAGCCGACCATTGATTACGTGGTGACGAAAATTCCGCGCTTCACCTTCGAGAAATTTCCCACTGCCAATGCTGTTCTTACCACCTCGATGAAGTCGGTGGGCGAAGCGATGGCGATCGGCCGGACATTCAAAGAAAGCATGCAAAAATGCCTGCGCTCGTTAGAAACCGGACGCTGGGGATTTGGCTTTGATTCCAAGATGCCGGCCGCGCCATCGCGAGATGAAATCCAGCGCAAACTTCAAATCCCCAACGCCGAGCGCATTTTCTGGCTGCAAACCGCCTTTTCTAACGGATGGACATTGGAGCAGGTCAACGAAGTCACACAGATCGATCCATGGTTCTTGCGCCACTTGCAGCAACTCGCTCATGAGGGAGACCAGCTCAACGCACTTGGCACGCTGCCGAGCGAGCCTGCCGAGCTGCGCCGTCTGAAAAAACTTGGCTTCTCAGATCGCCAAATCGCCCGCGCCGCGGACACCACCGAGTCAGAAGTGCGCGCGCTGCGGCTGGCTCATGGAATCATCCCAACCTATCGTTTGGTCGATACCTGCGCCGCAGAGTTTGAAGCCTACACGCCGTATTTCTACTCAACGTATGGCGATGAAAATGAAGCGCGCGACTCGCAGCGGCCAAAGATTGTCATCCTCGGTGGCGGGCCTAACAGAATCGGTCAAGGCATTGAGTTTGATTACTGCTGTGTGCATGCAGCCTTCGCATTGAAAGAACTTGGCTATGAGACAATCATGGTCAATTCCAACCCGGAAACCGTTTCAACCGATTATGACACCTCGGATAAATTATTTTTCGAGCCACTGACGCTTGAAGATGTTTTGAACATTTGTGATCAGGAAAAACCAGTCGGCGTGATCGTGCAATTCGGCGGACAAACTCCGCTGAACCTCGCCGCTGATCTCGAGCGCCATGGCGTGCCGATCATTGGCACTTGCCCAAAATCAATCGAACAGGCGGAGGATCGTAAATTTTTCTCAAGCCTGTTAGATAAACTCGGCTTGAAGCAGGCAGACGCCGGCACCGCGACGAATGCAGCGGAAGCACTCTTGATTGCCAACCGCATTGGCTATCCCGTTTTGGTGCGTCCGTCATTTGTGTTAGGTGGGCGAGCGATGATGATTGTTTATTCGGATGATGAACTCTCGCGCTACATGAGAGAAGCGGTGACGGCATCCCCGGAGCGTCCGGTTTTGGTGGACCGCTTTCTGGACAATGCAACAGAAGTGGATGTCGATTGTATCAGCGATGGGGAAACATCTGTCGTCGGCGCAATCATGGAACACATCGAACAAGCCGGCATTCATTCCGGCGATTCGGCTTGTGTGATTCCGGCATTCTCACTCAGCGCATCGATCCAAGAAGAAATCACACGCGCTGCCAAGGCACTCGCCAAAGAACTCAATGTCTGCGGGCTGATGAATATCCAATTCGCGGTGAAAGATGAGCAACTCTACGTGATTGAAGTCAATCCACGCGCCTCGCGCACCGTGCCATTTGTGAGCAAGGCCACTGGCATCTCTCTGGCGAAGTTGGCTGCGAAAGTCATGGTTGGCCAAAAACTCAAAGACCTTGGCTATACCGAAACGGTTAGACCCACCCACTTCTCAGTCAAAGAAGCCGTCTTTCCATGGAACCGCTTTCCCGGCATCGATATCGTGCTCGGTCCTGAAATGAAATCAACTGGCGAGGTGATGGGCATCGATGCCGATTGGGGCATGGCCTACGCAAAATCTCAAATCGCCGCCTTCAATCCACTTCCGACTCACGGCAACGTCTTCCTCTCCGTGGCGGATCGCGATAAAGACCGCGCGGTGAAAATTGCCAAAGATTTAGTCGAGCTTGGCTTTCACATTTGCTCGACGGGTGGCACGCATCAACGATTCATTGAAGAGGGAATCCCTTCGACGCGAGTTTACAAAGTGTTAGAACAAGCCCGTCCTAACATTTTGGATATGATGAAAAACCACGAAATTCATTTCATCATCAATACCCCAAGCAGCCACGAATCTCGCGCGGACGAAGTGCTCATCCGCTCGTCTGCCATCGCCCAGAAAATTTCTCACGCCACCAACTTGGCCGCCGCCGAGGCATCCGTGAAGGCGATGCGCTCACTCAAAGCGAGCGAACTCGCAGTCAAGTGCCTGCAAGAGTATCATCCGCGGGTTGGGGCTTAGCCACATTTCTCAAGGAGCGTGGGCATCATGCCCACAATCTTCATATGGATGTGGGCAAGATGCCCACTCTCCTTGATGCTTGTCAGCGTGAGAGCGCGTTGGATTGTTTGACAAAATCATCCCCATCCCACTCGCCATCGCTCTTGACCATGCCGGCGCGTTCTTTAGCTGCCGCTTCTTCCGCCTTGCGAGCAGTTTGCATGCGCACCAATTCTGCGTGGCTGGTAAAATAGGGCAAGCTGAGGCCTTTGAATTCATCCAGCGTGTTGAACCCTTTGCCTTCCATGAACTCTAACAATTCTTCGCAGAGCTGAGTCACCATGCCGTAGCCAAATTTCATGACACCAGTGCAGACTTGCACGGTGTCGCTCCCTAACAGAATAAACTGCGCGGCATCTTTTCCAGTTTCCACGCCGCCCAAGCCGGAAAGTGTGCGCCCTGGAAATTCCTTGCGGATCAATTGAGCAATCTCCATCACCATGCGCAGAGCAATCGGCTTGACCGCCTTGGACGAGTAGCCGCCGGGCGTGGTGTAACCTTCGACGCTTGGCTCTGGCCGCAACGTTTCCAGATTTACCCCCATCACGCTGCGGATGGTATTGATCGCTGAAACACCATCGCAGCCCGCACGCAATGCGGCGGCTGTTGGCTCTTCAATGTGGGTGACGTTAGGAGTCATTTTTGCCCAAACTGGAATCTTGGCCACGCCCATCACCCAGCTGCAGACTTCTTCAAGAATCGCCGGATCTTGTCCCATCGCAGCACCCATTTTGCGTTCTGGCAAACCGTGCGGGCAGGAAAAATTGAGTTCAAAGGCATCGACACCCGCGTCTTGGCAGCGCTCGATCATTTCGCACCACGCATCTTTGTTGTATTCCTCCATGACAGAGGCGATCAACACGCCCTCGGGGTAGGCATCTTTGGCTTCTTTGAATTCATCTAACCAAATTTCAAATTTGCGGTCGCTGATTAATTCGATGTTTTCCCAGCCGATCACTTCCTTGCCATCATTGGCATGCAGCTTGGCATAGCGCGGGCTGACGTTGATCACTTTGCTGCAATCAAGGCTAACCGTTTTTGCAATCACGCCGCCCCAGCCATCTTTGAAGGCTCGTTTGATCACCTTGACGTTGGTCCCCGGAGGGCCCGAACCGATGACAAATGGGTTGGCAAATGAAATTCCGTTAACAGTCGTTGCAAGAGTGGCCATGATCGGTGGATTCTAATAAACCTAACCCACCATGCCAGCTTGTTTTGTGCCGGATCGAAAAATTTCTTATCGCATCCGCTCAAGCTTCCTCGCTTGGAGTCAGCTCCGGAGCTTTTGGCAATTGATCGACTTCTTCTAACAGATTCACCAAATGCACGCCGCGCTCCGTAGAAACATCGAGGCAAAACCTCAGCACGGGAGTGGACTTGAGCACCACTCGCTTCATCACTTTGCTTTGGATCATGCCATGCGCGCGGTTCAATTTATCTAAAATCGGCGTGGCATCTCCTCCAAGCACACTCACCCAAACTTTCGCTTCTTTGAGGTCTTGGGTCACTTCCACATCGCGGATGGTGACTAATTTTCCATGCCACTCGAAATCGCGTTGCACCAAGGAACCGATTTCTCTGCGGAGCAATTCATTCACTCGATCTAGGCGACGCGACATAGCAACTATCAATTTCTAACAATCTATCAGATACTAAATGGCAAACAGCTCACAGCGTTTGCGCAACTTTTTCGAGTTTATAGCACTCGACGATATCGCCCTCTTCGTATTCGTTAAAGTCACTGAGGCGAATACCGCACTCGAAGTTCACGCGAACTTCTTCGACTTCGTCGCGCTCACGGCGGAGGGTGGACATTTTTCCATCGAACACTGGCACGCCACCGCGGATGATGCGAGCGTGGGCCTTGCGATGGATGCGGCCATCGGTGACGAACGAGCCGGCAGCACGTCCGCGAGTGAGCTTGAAGACTTTGCGAACTTCTGCGTGGCCGATGACGGTTTCGCGAGTGAGCGGCTCAAGCAGGCCGAGCATCGCTTCGCGCACTTGGTCGATCAATTCATAAACCACGGAGTAGAGTTTAATTTCCACCTCGCCCGCCTTGGCGGATTTGACGGCCTTGGCTTCCACTTTGACGTTGAAGCCGAGAATGGTCGCTCCAGTAGAAGTGGCATACGCGACGTCCGATTCGGTGATCGGGCCGGCGGCAGCGGTGATGAATAGGCATTCCACTTTGTCCGACTCGATGGCCAAGATGGCTTTTTTGATCGCCTCGACTGAGCCTTGCACATCGCACTTGAGGATCAGCTTGAGCTGAGCTTTCCCGCCGCCATCACGGACGAGGGAATAAAGATCTTGCATGCGGTTGCGATGCTGCGGCTTGAGGCGGGCAAGGCGTTGCACTTCTTGGCGCTCCGTGGCGAGCACTTTGGCTTCGCGCTCCGAGCGCATTTCCGTGAGATGATCGCCGACGTTTGGCAATTCTTCAAAGCCGATGACTTCCACTGGCATACCCGGATGGGCCGTTTTTACCGTTGCTCCGCAATCGTTAATTAACGAGCGCACTTTTCCGGCAAATGGGCCACAGATGAATGGAGTGCCTACCTTGAGGGTGCCGGATTCGATGATCACCGTGGCCGTCGTGCCGCGACCGGGCACCACGCGGGCTTCGATGATCGTGGCGCGGGCCGTGGTTTTCGGATTCGCTTTGAGTTCCATCACCTCGGCTTGGAGAGCGATCAAGTCTAACAGATCATCCATGCCGTGGCCGGTGAGGGCGGAGACTTCGGCAAATTCGGTATCGCCGCCGTAGTCGGTGGTTTGCAGGCCTTTTTCCGCGAGTTGGCTTTTCACGCGCTCGACATTGGCGGAGGGCAAGTCGCATTTATTGATGGCGACGATGACGGTTTTGTTAGCTTTTTTAGCGTGTTCGATGGCTTCAATCGTCTGCGGCATGATGCCGTCATTGGCAGCCACCACGAGCACGATGATGTCGGTGATGTCCGCACCGCGGGCGCGCATGTCTGAGAAAATTGCGTGGCCAGGAGTATCCAGAAATGTGATTTCATTTTCCTGATGGATAATCTGATAGGCACCGATGTGTTGAGTAATTCCACCCGCTTCTCCCGAGGTGATGCGGCTTTTGCGCAAGTAATCGAGGAGGGATGTTTTCCCGTGATCGACGTGGCCCATGATGGTGATAATCGGCGGCCGGGGCTTGAGTAAATCTTCGGGCTCAGCGGCGGGTAATTCCGGCTCTTTGATGACCTCTTCGATTTTGTGCACGCCTTTTTCTTTATCGCGCTTTTCACGCTCAAAGACGAAGCCGTGGCTCTCACAAACTTTCGCGGCAATGTCCGGCTCCAGCGGTTGATTCGGCGCTGGAAAAACTCCGAGCTTGATCAAATCCGCCATGATATTGAACGGCTTGAGCCCCAACTTCGCCGCCAAGACGGCTACCAAAATTGGCGGTTTGATGACGATGAGCTTGGGATCATCCGAGACATCCTGAGACTCTTCGGGTTCGCTTTCTGCGATGACCACCGGTGCTTCGATCACCACAGGAATCGGTTCGCTGGCGGTGGCTTTCTCCTCGCTATCTAACAATTTAGAAATCGGTTTGATCACCCCTTTCCCCGCAGGTGCCGTTTTTCGCACTTTAGGCTTTTTTTCCTCGGCAAATAGATCGAGAGCATTCGCTTTTTTTGCATCAAGCGCGCTCGGTAGAGCAGGCACGACTTCCGCCTCCTTGCGTTGGCGCTCACGACGCGATGGCTTCTTGGTTCCATCGATTAAATCGAGAACCTTTTCTTTTTTGGGGGAGCTTTCGCTGTCTTTGGGCATCCGGAAATGATTAAAAATGAACTAACAAAAATTGGCTAGCGATGAAATGATAGATGATTTGAGAAAATGTTAGAAATGGCCTTAGTCTTGGCTGTTAGAAACCAATGCATTGGCGCGTTCGAGAATGGATTCTGCTTCGTCCAGCGAAATATCAAGAGTTCCAGAGATGAAATCCGCTGGCATATCCACGATCATTTCCGCGCTGACTCCGCCGATGAGCATGAGCTTTTCACCCAACTCATCGGTGATGCCTAACTGTTCGCTAAGGCTGTGTGCCACGCCACCCATTTTTTCCTTAAATTGCTCGGCTTTGGATTCATCGCGCTTGACTTGCACGTCCCAGCCCATGAGGCGAGATGAGAGCCGCGCGTTTTGTCCCTTGCGGCCAATCGCCTTACTTAAATCAGCCTCATTGACAGTCACGTTCACCGAGCGTCCTTCGGTATTGACGGTGATGGAGATCAGCTCGGCAGGCTTGAGAGCCTCGCGAACGAGTTCCGCTGGATCATCGCTCCAGCGAATAATGTCCACTTTCTCATTATTGAGCTCGCGAACGATGTTTTTGACTCGTGCACCACGCATGCCGACGCAGGCACCTACCGGATCGACTTTCGGGTCGCTGCTCCAGACGGCCACTTTCGTGCGGAAACCGGCTTCGCGAGCGATGGCGCGGATTTCCACGGTGCGATCTGAGATTTCATTAACTTCCGCCTCGAATAAACGGCGGACAAAATTGGGATGACTGCGCGAGAGGATGATTTCAGGTCCGCGGCCTTCATTTTCCACGGCCAAAACGTATGCGCGAATGCGATCGCCTATATTGTAATCTTCACCTTGCACGCGCTCGCGGTTGGGCATGATTCCCTCAAATTTCCCGAGATCGACCATCACATCATTACGATCAAAGCGGCGCACGGTGCCGGAAACGATATCGCCCGCGCGGTCCTTAAACTCCTCGTAAATCATTTCCTTCTCTGCTTGGCGGAGGCGCTGCATCATCGTTTGCTTGGCAGTTTGCACCGCGATGCGCCCGAAGTCTTTGGGAGTCACATTGAATTCGATAAATTCTTCCGCCTCGATGGTGGGATTCTTTTTGCGGGCAGTGCTGAGTGGGACTTGGTTGAATTTATCCGTCAGCTCAGCATCCTCCACGGCTTGAAGCATAGCGTAAATTTTCGTCTCGCCTTTCTTTAAATTGCAATCCGCGCGCAGAGTATCGATGGATTCAGCACCTGGGACCATTTTGCGATAAGCAGAAATGAAGGCAAATTCAAGCGCGGCAAGGACCTTAGCACGATCAATGCTCTTTTCTTTTTCGTAATACTCGATGAGGGCGACAATATCGTTAGTCATGATGGCAAATGCGCAGAGTGCTGATCCCTAGAGACGCAAAAGAGTGGGTGCGAGACCCACTCCTTACTTGCGTCAGAAGTTGTGCAGGCAGGATGTAGCCGAGGGCGGATGGCCTTGCAAGCTGAAAGTCACGGCGGGATCTGGCGTTGCACGGGCCTCGCCATTCTCAGCCGCGGGCCTTTTAAATCGCTTCTTTAAATTTTTTGAAAAGAATTGCTTGATTCACTTTGATGATTCACCAAGTGTCCGCGCGTGCACGGGGCGTAGCTCAGCCTGGTAGAGCGCCTGCTTTGGGAGCAGGATGTCGTCAGTTCGAATCTGGCCGCCCCGACCACTTTGGTGGATTTAATTAAGCACCATGGATGCGATCTTGCATCATGGGCAATTTGCTTTAGTTGCTTCTGGCAACTTACACCATGTCACTTCACGTCCGCGATTACGATTACCATTTGCCTAAGGAATTGATCGCGAGTCATCCGTTAGAAAATCGCAGTAGTTCGCGGATGTTGGTGGTGCATCGTGATTCCGGGGAAATCGAAGATCGCAAGTTTGCCGATTTTTCGAAGTTCATCAACCCAGGCGATTGTGTGGTGCTCAATGATACCAAGGTCATTCCCGCGCGCTTGTGGTCAGATGACGGGAGAAAAGAACTGTTAGTGTTAGATCGGCCCAGCGAGTGCGTTTGGCGTTGTTTGGTCAAGCCGGGTAAATCGTTGCGCTTGGGGCACCACCTCACTGTCGGCGGCTGCCGCGGCACGGTGACGCATGTGGATGAAAATGGAGATCGCCTGATTACTTGGGAGCGCCCACTTGATTTGAATGAGCATGGCCATCTTGCGCTGCCTCATTACATGGGCCGCGACGATGAACTTGCTGATCGCGAGCGATATCAAACGATCTATGCGCGCAATGAAGGTGCCATCGCGGCGCCGACCGCCGGGCTGCATTTCAGTCCGGAAATTTTAGCAAGTGTGCCGCACACATTTCTAACACTTCACGTCGGAGTCGGCACATTCCGTCCAGTCTCTGCGGAAGTGGTGACGGACCATGTGATGCATTCAGAAAAATATCTGGTCTCCGCTGAGACTGCGGAGGCGGTCAATCGGGCAGAGCGAGTCATCGCGATCGGCACCACGGTGACGCGTGTGCTCGAATCGCTCGCGCTGCCATCTGGGCAGCAGCGCATTGCCGGCGATGCGCAGGCAGGCGAAACGGCGATTTTTTTACATCCTCCCTATCAGTTTCGCGCGGTGGATGGGCTTCTTACCAATTTTCATTTACCCAAGAGCACGTTGATCATGCTGGTTTGCGCGTTTGCTGGAAAATCATTAGCGATGGCGGCCTATGAGCACGCTGTCAAAGAACGTTACCGATTTTACAGTTACGGAGATTGCATGTTGATTCTCTAACATTTTCTATCAGATAGATTTATGCATTTAATTTCATGGAACGTGAATGGCATTCGTGCGGCGATTGGCAAGGGGCTGGGTGAGTTTGTCCAGCAAGAGCAGCCGGACGTGTTGTGCTTGCAAGAGACCAAAGCGATGCAACATCAAGTTACGCTGCCGGACTCGATGAAGGACTACCATGGGTATTGGAACTCTGCGGAAAAGGCGGGATATTCCGGCGTGGCGCTATTCAGCCGCGAAGAACCACAGCGCGTGTGGTCCGGCATGGAATTATCAGATCACGATCGCGAAGGGCGCGTGATTTGTGCGGAGTTTGAGACGTTTATTTTAGTGAATGTTTACACGCCCAATGCACAGGACGGATTGCGCAGATTACCGTATCGCATGGAGTGGGATGCTGCGTTTCGTTTGTTTCTGGTGAAATTAGGAAAAAGCAAACCCGTCGTTTTTTGCGGTGATTTGAATGTGGCGCATCACGAGATCGATTTGGCCCGCCCGCGAGAAAATCGGCTCAATCCGGGATTTTCCGATGGCGAGAGGGATGGGTTTAGTAAATTGTTAGATTCTGGCTTTGTTGATACTTACCGTGCCCTGCATCCGCAGCAAACGGGTGCGTATTCGTGGTGGTCCTACCGCGCGGGTGCTCGGCAAAATAATGTGGGCTGGCGCATCGATTACTTTGGTGTGGCGCGAGAGCTTGAAAGCAAACTCAAACATGCCTCGATCATGCCGCATGTGTTAGGCTCGGACCATTGCCCGGTCTCGATTACTCTGGAGACTCCGTAGTTTCTAACAATTTGAAACGTTCTTCTCCGCAGTGCACGAGCAATACAATTTCGCCCTTCGGTGGGTGCTGCTCGAACCATGCGATTAGCTCACTGGCGCTGCCGCGGTGATACGTTTCAAATTTTTTGGAAAGTTCGCGAGCTACGCAAACTCTCGCACTTGGGTGCAGCTCGCCTAACAGATTCAATGTGGAAAGCAGGCGATGGGGAGACTCGAAAAAAATGCCAGTTTCTTCCGAGACGAGTGTGGAGCGCAAGGCGCTGCGGCGTTTGCCTTGCTTGAGCGGAAGAAAACCGCGGAAGTGAAATGCATGGCACGGAAAGCCAGAACCAATCAGCGCGGTGATGACTGCCGATGGCCCGGGCAGAACTTCGACGGGCACGCCGCGCTCAATGCAGCCGTGGATCAGACGATAGCCAGGATCTGAAATGCCCGGCATGCCGGCATCACTAATCACCGCGATGCATTCTCCTGCGATGGCGGCGGCGATGAGTTCTGGCGCGCGGCGCGCTTCGTTGTGATCGTGCATGGCGACGAGCGTTTTTCCCGATATGCCGTGATGAGCAAGCAGCGGAGCTGAGTGCCGCGTATCTTCACATGCGATGCGGTCCGCCGCGCGCAGGACTTCGAGCGCGCGCAGCGTGATGTCTGTTAGATTTCCAATCGGTGTGGGCACGATCACCACTCGGCCGCGCGGATGTGTCGGAGGCTCCATTAAAATTGTTAGGTGTTAGAGCGCGTGAGTGCCGTGCGTTCTTTTTCCGAGATCACTTGCGTTTTGCCGGTGGCATCGACTCGCACGGTGACGATCTGACCGCTCGCGGCGAGTTGCTCAGGCAGGCGGACGACTTGAAAATTCCATGTGAGTGAGGTGGTTCCTATTTTTCCCAAGCTGAGAATCACTTCAATTTCGTCGCCCGCTACGAGCGGTGCATGATAATCGCACTGCACATGCACGCGTGGCCATCCGCCGAGTGCGCGATCGAAAACGATCACATCCCGCGATTTCAAAAAATCGTGTTCGGTGGCTTCAATGAAGCGAAAAATGTTAGGAAAATGCAGCCAACTGCTGGCATCTGTATCGCCAAAGGCAATGGTGTGATGCTGCCGATGGGCGATGTTTTCCATAAAAAGAAATTTACTCGAAACGGCTCACTAGCACGGAGGCATTGTGACCACCGAAGCCGAAGCTGTTAGATAGTGCCACATTCACTTTGCACTCGCGGGCGACATTGGGCACCACATCGAGATCGCACTCTGGATCTTGCTCGTCCACGTTGATTGTTGGCGGGATAATGGACTCTTTGATGGCCATGATGCTGGCGATCAATTCAACTCCACCGGCGGCACCTAACATGTGGCCCGTCATCGATTTGGTGGAGCTGACCATGAGGCCATTTTTCGCATAATCGCCAAAGGCCAATTTGATCGCTTTGGTTTCGGCGATATCGCCGAGGCCGGTGGAGGTGGCGTGGGCGTTGAGATACTGCACATCTTCCGGGTTTTTACGTCCGTGGCGAAGTGCCATTTGAATCGCATACGCTGGGCCGCTGCCATCGGGTGATGGTGCGCTGAGGTGATAAGCATCTGCACTCACGCCGTAGCCGATGAGCTCTGCGTAAATTTTTGCACCGCGCTTAATCGCGTGGCTGAGTTCTTCGATCACGATCACACCAGCGCCCTCGCCCATCACGAAGCCATCGCGATGTAAATCGAAAGGACGCGACGCGGCTTCTGGATCGTCATTGCGAGTGCTGAGTGCCTTCATGTTGGCAAATCCGCACAAGCCCATGGGCAATACAGCCGCTTCAGCACCGCCGCAAAGGAAGGCATCGGCATCGCCAAATTTGATGATACGCCATGCTTCGCCGATGTTGTGATTGGAAGTTGCGCAGGCGGTGACGATGACCATATTTGGCCCGCAGAGGCCGTATTCCATAGAGATGATTCCACTTGCGATGTTAGAAATCATCATCGGAATAGTGAAAGGAGAAACTCGCTTGGCACCTTTGGTGAGATACGTGCTGTGCTCGTTTTCCAAAGTGGCGAGTCCGCCGATGCCGCTGCCCACCATCACGCCGAAGCGCCGTGGATCAATGCGATCCACCTCCACCCCAGAATCTTCCATCGCCATTTTTGAGGCAGCCACCGCATATTGCACGTAGCGATCGGAACGCCGAGCATCTTTCGGTGTGCGGAAATAGTGATCTGCATTGAAATCACGAATTTCCCCTGCGATTTTACAATCAAATGCTTCGGCATCGATTCGGCTGATGCGCGCAATCCCGCTGAGGCCATTTTTCAGACCATGCCAAGTGCTGCTGAGATCATTGCCCAAGGGGGTGAGACAGCCAATTCCGGTGATGACAACGCGCCGTTCGTTCATAGTTCGTCGGAGAAGACTGAAGGCGAACTTGCCATGGCGCAAGTCTCTTCGTGCAGAGTGAATCGCATGGACACTTGCCGAAGTTGGAGAAATAGAGCACAGTCAATCATGAACGATCCGATAGATCCTATGATGATTCGCAAAGCAGAGCGTGCTTATTCAGAACCGAGGCTGTGGAAAAAGATCACGTCGGTCTTGGGATTTCTCGGCCGAAAAACGATTCTCATGGTTTTGACCTTGTTTTATTGTCTGCAAGATAAAGACACGCCGACTTGGGCCAAAGGGGTGATTATTGGCGCTCTTGGCTATTTGATTTTTCCTCTGGATATGATTCCGGACATCATTCCGGGCGCTGGTTATGGCGACGATTGGGGGGCTCTCGTGGCTGCGCTTGGCACTGTCGCAGCATACATCAAGTCAGAGCATAAGGACAAAGCGCGCATGAAGGCAGATATTTTGTTAGGCCCGGATATTTCACCGCCGTCTCTCTAATCCGCTTGAATAATTTGGATGAAAATTTAGTCAATCTACCATTGTTTATGGTTACTCGATCTTTTCTGATTTCACGCTGGCTTCTGGTCGCACTTTTGCTGCTTGTAAATTCAGCGCATTCTCAAGTCCGCGTGGATATTGAGGCGTTTGGCACTCCATTGGGCGGTTGGACCAAGCGCGATGGCCTGTGCGCTGAGTATCGTCACTCGGGCTCGATGTATCGCACTTACAAGCCAGAAATTACGGCCACACCGGATGGCGGGTTGTTCGTTTCTGTGCGCATTGACCATGTGCGCGGATGGCTGTCATCGGACGATCATGCGACATTGGAAGTCACCTACAATGCCAAAGGCCATGTGATTTCTGCACAATCTAACATTGCGATTCAAGGCCGCTCGATTTCTAGCGATGTGATTCGCAGCGGCAATGAGGCAAGCAAAAAGTTAGCTGGCGCGGACCGTGCGGTCCAGATTGGCACGGACATGGTGGCTGATTTATCTGCGAAATTGTTGCGGGAAAAATTAGTTGAAGCAGGGCGCGTTTCCTTTCCGGCGGTGCTACGACATAATTTCAACATGCTGTTTCAAGCCGTTAAAGTGGATAAACTAGAGCCCGAGAAAACCGAGGCTGAAAAGCCAACTGAGACCGCTGCCACAACTCCGCCTCCCGAGATCAAGCCAGAACAAAAAGCTTATCAAACACCCAGCGAAGCGACCATTCCCGTGACTCCTCCATGAGCCAACGCATTTGCTCGTGCGCAAAATTGAGGCACGTCTGTGAGACAGCTGCGTTCGGAGTTTTCTGAAAAAGCGAGAAATGTGTGGGATCAACATTCTGCGCTTGAATTGCTCAGGTAATCGTCATACCGAATTTATCTGGATATGTGCAGGATCGTTGCTTGCCGAGTCCTTAATCTCAGATTAGTCTGCACGAACACTTTATCGTATGAAGCCCATTACTCTCATTTCCCTGCTTCTCACAGCAGTCATTTCGCATGCGCAGCCAGCCGTCGAGGCCACCCCAACTCCAGAGGTGACGCCCGAGCAAGCTGAGCAACCGAAAAAACTCACCCCGACTCAGGAAAAGTTTCTCAACCTGCCGGAAGAATCCCGCAAGGATTTTGCCAAACACATCGGCGAAGCATCCCGCTATTTTCAACAAAAGCGAATCTTCGAGGCGATGGAAGAAATTCGTTTAGCAGAACTCATTTTTAGCGATAGCCCACAACTTTTAAATCTCAAAGCAAGTTGCTTCGTTGAGTTTCGCGATTTTAAGAACGGCGAATTCTGGTTTAAAGCTGCGCTCGCTCTCGATCCTAACAGCACCAACATCAAATTTAACGTAGCGGAGGTCTATTTTGTCACAGGCCAATGGGCAAAGGCGGTGCCTCTGTATGAAGAAATTATGCAGGTCATGCCACCAGAAAACATCATTCAAGGTCGCTTAGTGGAGTTCAAAAAACTGCTCTGCTTGAAAAAGTTAGGCCGCCATGATGAGGTGAAAATTCTCGCTGAAAAATATGATTTTTTGGATGATTCCCCATTTTATTATTACTCCAAAGCGGCCCTTGCTTTCGCCGATGGTGATGAACTCAAGGCAGAGGAATGGTTAGGCATTGCGCGGCGTATTTTTACGGACCCAAATACCATCGCGGCTTGGGATGACACGCTTGTCGAATTCGGCTATATCAAGAGCTTTTACGGAGCCGATTTTATCGAAGATCCGAAGTAGGCCAGATGGCTTGCCAGCCACACGATAGGAGAAATGCAGCACGCATCTCAAGCTGAGAATCAGCCTGCCAACAAACATGCATTTTTTCACTATTTCCTCTTGATGGGATCGTTGCTGCCAGCCAATTTTTGCGCGCGTATGCCAGACTCGAAGAAAAAAATTCTCACCCCTACTGAAGTCATCGATTGGTTGAACGATGAAGATATTTTAGAATTGGACTGGGACTTTCCTGAGCAAGGAAGTCTAGCAGGTGCAGGCTTAGATGCTGCTGCGATTGCAAAACTGTTAGTCGCGCTTGAGGATCTCTACCATGTGGAACTTGAAACGAAAGATCTAACAGATAAAATCCTCAAGTCCCCAACCTCGCTCGCGGCATACATGGGCACTTTGATTTCTTGATCTAGCTCGTTGCATTTTCTAACAGAGAGAGCCTATCGCGGATCTGTCCTGCTATTTGGTGAAATGCACGTGAGACCGGATTGAGTGATTCGTCTAGCAGTGCCACGGGTTCGCCGCGGTCTCCCCGAGAGCGCGTTTCGATATCGATCGGAATTTGCCCTAACAGAGGAATCCCTAAAAACTCGGCTTCCTTGACGCCGCCGTTTTCTCCGAAGATTGGGTAGCGTTTTCCCGCATCGCACTCGAACCATGCCATGTTTTCGATCAGCCCTAAGATCGGCACATTGACTTTGGCGAACATGCTCACCGCCTTGCGCGCATCGATCAATGCGACTTCCTGCGGTGTGGTCACAATGATGCAGCCATCCACTCGCACGGTCTGCACAATGGTGAGTTGGATATCGCCAGTGCCAGGCGGTAAATCAAGGACGAGGAAATCTAACGAATCCCATGCCACTTGTCGCAAAAACTGCTGGATATACCGCGTTGCCATCGGGCCACGCACAATCACGGGCGAGCGATCGTCTAACAGAAATCCCATGGACATCAATTGCAAGCCGTGTGCTTCGATCGGGATAATTTCATCCTGCTCATTGGCCATCGGCTTTTCGCGAACGGCAAACATTTGAGCCATCGATGGGCCGTATAAATCACAATCACAAAGGCCAACGCGCGCGCCCGCCGCCGCCAATGCGATGGCGAGATTGCTGGCCACGGTCGATTTGCCGACGCCGCCTTTTCCGGATGCTACCGCGATGATTTTTTGCACGCCGGGAATGGAAGAAGTGCCCACTGCCGAGCCAGCCGCTGCACCACTCGCAGGAGCATCTTTGACATCGATATCGATTTTCACCGCACCGATGTCTGGTAACGCATCGAGCACTTGATGGCATTGCTCGAAAATTTGCTGCGGCACTTTCGGATCACGCGTGGCCACTTCGATTTTGACCGTGGTGCTGCCTGCTTGGCAATCGATCTGCTTAACGAGGCCGAAAGAAACAATATCTCGGGAAAAACCTGGGTAGCGCACCTGTTTAAGCGCTTCACGGACAAAATCTGGACTCATAGCTGCCGCATGTTCACTCATCCTTGAGGTGATGCAATGCTTGAAATGGCTTCTCAGATCATTTTACCAAAACGGATTATGCGCCCGTTCTTCACCCAACGTCGTCGCCGGTCCATGGCCAGGTAAAAGCACACAATCGTCCGCTTGCTCATCCAGCACCGCATGCAATCGCGCCAGAGCGTGGCGGTAAAGAGCCGGGCTCGCGCAGCCACCGATCGAGCCAGCAAACAACGCGTCTCCCACCACCCACACCGGTGATTTCAATCCTAACACTTGATAGCCTAACGCCGGATTCGCGTGGCCAGATAAATCCCATGCGCGCACCTCAAGCGAGCCACATCGCATGCTTTCCTTAGCTTTGATTTCTTTCACGCCAAGACCGAGAGGCCCTCGAATGTCCAACCCTCGTTGCGAAAAATCTGTTAGGCCACCGATGTGATCGACATGCCCATGCGTGACCCACACATGATCGATGCGCGGCGGTGCCATCGCATCGACTGCGACCATGCAGGTGCCCCGCACAAATCCAGTATCAAACAACATCACCGCATCGTGGGTCCAAATCAGCCATGCATTCACTCGCTCATCGCGAAATGGCAAATCAATACGGTGAATGGATGGCGAAGATTGCGCCTTGGGTAAGTAGCTCGCGTGATGAATCAACGCATCTGCTTTGAGCTGTAAAATGGCCGAAACTTTTCGAGCGAGATCATCATTGCGCGCTCCCTGCAGCCAATTTTCTAACACCTCCATCGTGCACATGCAGCGCTTGGCCAAAGTGGTCAAATCGATTCCGTGGCCTTTAAGTGCCTTGCGCACCACATAGCAATAATCATCCTCTAACATATTCTAACGCATCCGGTAATAACCACGCGGATTGTAAATAAAATAGACATCCTTGGGCGTGAGTTGCGGCAGCCAAACGAAAGGCCGGCCCTCGGCATCAAGCTGCTCTGAGAACATCTCTTCTTCCTGCGGCTTTTGCTTGGCACTCACTTTCACCGAGTCTGGATTGAGCACGATGGCCGTTTCATTCACGCCTTGAATCACGTGGTTCACCCATTTGAGTTCTTTGGCTTGCTCGCCAAATTCACTCCAATCTCCACTCGATGAATGTTCATACATCTTTTGGATCAACACTTCCGGCGTGATGCCCATTTTGTTAGCGATCGGCGTCGCCAAGCGTTCCCACCATCGCTGGCTTTCCTTCTGTAATTCCTTTTGCTCTGTTAGATTCAACTGGCCGAAAATCATCGAGCTAATTTGGTGATGTAAGATCACCGAATTTGGATAGGCATAAGATTCTTCCGCAAGCGTGGTGATTGCCGCCGCCATCGATGCGGCAAAAGATTTTACAACCACATGGATCGGCGCATCGCTCGACTCCATCGATTTTAAAATCCGGTAACCCGCCATCACCGAGCCGCCCGGACTGGCATCGATGACGATGAAAATGGGCAATTCGCGATTCCGATTATTCCAATATTGGATGCGGTCGGTGACGAAATCAGCCGTGCGCTCAGTGATCGGCCCATTGAGCGGAATGTTTCTATCAGAAATCACTAAAATCCCATCATCCGTCAGTGGTTTTTTCAAATAGACTGGCTCGGCATCGGTAAAGCTATTGCGCTCATTTCGAGTTGCGAAACGGCTGATTTCTTCCTCCATCTGATTCACTCGAAGTGCGGCTTCGGTTTGGATCGTTTTTAATTCGTGAGTGAGCTTTTCCGCTTTCGCTTTGGCGAGTTCCGCTTGGCCCATGAGAAGGTTTTTCTCAGAATCAAGCTTTGCCAATTCAGTCTTCATCGTCGCTTGGCGTTTGAGTGCTTCGAGCTCCAATGATTCGCTCAACTGTTCTTTTTCCAGTTTGATTTTTGCGATCTCATCACGCAGTGCGCGAGTCGAACTCGCGAGGCGTTCATCGGCGAGTTTGTTCGCTTTTTCCAGTGATTCTAGTTCTCTCGAGGCAGGATCGTGCGGTGCTGGCGCAGCACTAGGTGGCGCTTGCGCAGCGGGTTCCTGCGCCCACAATGCGCCAAATAGAATCAGCTTGGCGGCTAGGATTGAGATGCTTGTTCGAGTGATCATACATGCGAAGCATAAGTGAATCTCCGCTTGGAGCAACTCATCTTCATGGTTCTTTGGCAGCACTTGCTCGGCGCCGCTGCTGCCAAAAAATCATGCCCGCTACGAAAATAAGAAAAACCGTCGCCACGATGCCGAGAACGATAAATAGCCGCTGGCTGGCCGATTCCACTTGCACGTCGCTAAACGCATCTGCGGGCAGCTCACCGGGCTTTCGTGAAAAAACAACGGCTCCCTCCGAGAGTTCCACTCGTGTCAATTTACTCATCACCGGCCCGATGACTGAATCTGTTAGATAGCGCTCGCTGATTCGATAGGGCGACATTTGGCCAATGAATTCTTCAGGAACCTTGTTAGGAGTATCGGTGATTTGCTCAATCTTCAGAACAATTTCTTTTTTTAACAAACCAGGCCGCGCGATTAGAGTGCCATTCAAATAACGCATGTCCGAGGTGATGATTCCGCTCTCACCATCGCGTGTAAAACGTGGCTTGCCATTGAGCGGAAAACTAATGGTTAGATGCATCGCATCGGATGCAATTTTCTCGACTCGAAATGTGCCGCGCAAATCGCGAAAGCGTTCATCTGCCGCAATGAGTAAATTGATGTCAGCCGCGCTCAGCTTGATCGATGCCAGCTCGTTGCCATCCAATGCCGTTTGAAATGCCAGCATTTCACTTCTTAATTTTCCCAGCGCTGGTTCATTGCCAATCAAGGCTGTGGTTTCGATCTGGCGTGGCTTTTCTTCGGTAAATTGCCGAATCGCATCGAATTGCTTGAATAATGCATAGATCGAGAAGCCGACTAGGAAAACGATCATCGCCACCGCAGCGATGAAAATTCCACATCCGGCGATGGGTGAACGCGCAGTCTGTGATTGAAGAGGTGATGACATATCGATCGGCAAAAATATGCTCGCTTTACGAACGATGACTGTCCGGATCTGTTAGAATTTCCGGTGGATGAGCTGTTGTTAGATCGGCGTGCTCATCGCCAGCGGGCACCTCCTTTTCCCAGCCACCGGCGGGGTCATTTGCGGGTGCTTGGTATTTCTCGGCTTCCATTCGCGCGAGATCTTCCTCGCGGCGCTTTTTCTTACCATCGAAGTAGGCCAGCCAAATGCACGCTTCATACAAAATGATCATCGGCGCTGCCATCAATAGCATCGTGAAAAAATCCGGTGTGGGCGTGAGCAATGCCGCCGCCACCGCGATGGCCACAATCGCATACGACCGCGTGCTGGACATCGTTTCATACGTGAGCATCCCCAATTTCACGAACACCATCACCACCACCGGCAGCTCAAATGCGACACCAAATAAAAGCGTGAATTGTGTGGCAAATGATATGTATTCCCCAATCCGCCAATCGTTGGAAATTCCCATGTTCCCACTCCACTGATAGAAAAATAACAAGGCTCTTGGTAAAACCAAATAATAGGCAAAGGCCGCACCTGATAGAAAAAGCCCGAAGCCAATTCCAAGTGCCGGCCACATCACTTTTTTCTCATTTTGGTGCAATCCAGGCAGCACGAATTGCAAAATAAACAACAGCAGCAGGGGGAAGGAAATTACGATGCCCGCGACGAATGAGACTTTCATCGAGAGCATGAATCCCTCCGTGGGCCTCAGCGCGGACATCATCGTTAATTCGCCGCGAGAGTTGATTTCCGTGTTCGGCTTAGTTTCTAACAGCGCGTGCAATTGCTTTTTCATCTCCGCGCTCTCCGGTAAATCATCGATGAACGATTTACGCTGATCTTCCGGCAACGACATCAACGCCCGCAGCAAGCTGATAGAATGTGCATGAAAGACAATCGTTGGGTTATTCAACCGCTGATAGAAAAGTTGCCGTTCATCATCTTTCAGGCTCGTCGCCGCGTGCTCGAGTTTTCGGGCCTCGCTCCACAGCGCAGCTGTCACCGGCTGCGGTGCTTTGGTAGGCAGCGTTGATTGCAATTGCCCGACCAACACCTGATCCACCGGCTTGCGAAAAAATGCCATCAATTGCTGATTGTAAGCAAAACAGGCAATCACCGCGACGAGTAGAGTGATCACGATCCGAGTAACCATCACTCGCAAATCCTCGAGATGTTCGAGGAATGGCTTCTCATGATCCGGGTGAGAATGTTCCCGGAACTGGATGACTTTTTTTAACAAATACATGCGTCTGCTCGGCCATCAAAGCCACCTGCCCTAACCTTCGCAAGACTCGCTTTTATTTCAACGGCAATTCCCGCCTGCCTCGCTTAAAAAGGGGCAAAAAATTCTGCCATTGCAGGATCCAACGCCCTAGCACACAGTAAATCTGCACCTTGTTAAGACACGCACATGCTCGATATCGAATCGCTAATTTCTGATTTCCCCATCCTTGATCGAAAGGTCAACGGCCAGCGCTTGGTGTATTTAGATAACGCGGCGACGACTCAAAAACCGATGCCCGTGCTGATGGCATCCCGTCATTACTACGAAGCCGTCAATTCTAACATCCACCGCGGCACCCATTTCCTCGCGCGCCTCGCGACCGATGCTTATGAAAATGCGCGGAAAACTGTCGCTCGTCATCTCCACGTGCTCGATCCTCGCGAAATTATTTTCACGTCGGGCGCAACGGATAGCATCAATCTCGTGGCACAATCGCTCGCTCGTTCCGGGAAAATCGGCGTCGGTGATGAAATTCTCATCTCAACGCTCGAGCATCACGCGAATATCGTGCCGTGGCAAATGCTCTGCGAACAAACAGGCGCGATCTTACGCGTCGTTCCGTGTGCAGAAGACGGCACGATCGATGAAGTTGCTTTTCATCAGTTGTTAGGAAAACAAACCAAGGTGCTGGCACTGGTCTGGATTTCTAACAGTTTTGGAGTGGCCCACCCGATTCATCGGCTCACTGCAGAAGCGAAAAAATCTGGCGCGCTCGTGTTAATCGATGCGGCTCAAGCGGCACCCCACATGACGATGGATGTGCCGGCGATAGGTGCGGACTTCCTTGTTTTTTCCGGCCACAAAGTGTATGCCAACACGGGAATTGGCGTGCTTTGGGGGCGGGCCGATGTTCTTGATTCTTTGCCACCATGGCGCGGTGGTGGAGAGATGATCAAGGAAGTGACGTTTGAAAAAACCACTTACAACGAGCTTCCTTTCAAGTTTGAAGCGGGCACGCCTAACATCGAAGGCGCGATTAGTCTCGCGGCCGCCTTTGATTACCTCGATGAGTTAGGCATGGACGAAATTCGCCAACACGAAGCAAATTTGTTAGAAATCGCAGCGCAATCTCTAACGGATTCAGTTCCGGGCATTCATCTTTACGGACCCGCCGAGCGCACTTGCGCATTATCTTTCGGCATCGAGGGAATCCATCATTACGATTTAGGCACCTTGATCGATCAGATGGGAGTTGCTGTTCGCACCGGCCACCATTGTTGCCAACCGCTGATGGCTCGCTTCGGCATCACAGGCACGGTGCGCGCATCTTTCGGAATTTATAACACGGAAAAAGATGTCGATGCACTCACCAGCTCGGTGCATAAAGCGGTCTCGATGCTTCGTTAGATTTTCTATCATTTATTTTGCAATCATGCACATCGTTCTCGGTATATCAGGATCCATCGCCGCCTACAAAGCGGCCGAACTCGCCTCGCATTGGGTCAAAATGGGCCACGAAGTCCATGCGGTGATGACTCAAGCTGCTGTGGAATTTATCACACCGCTTACCTTGCAGACATTAACTCGCCAGCCGGTGCTCATTTCGCTCGAAGATGAAAAACTTGCTTGGAAGCCGGGTCACATCGCTCTCGCCGATCTAGCAGAAATTTTTGTGGTCGCTCCAGCATCTTCAAATGTGTTAGGAAATTTTGCCAACGGCCTCGCGCCAGATCCGTTGTCATCGATCTATCTGGCACTGCCGCGCAGCACGCCAGTGATCATTGCGCCCGCGATGAATGGCCGCATGTGGGAGCATCCTGCCACTCAGAGAAATGTCGAAAAACTCACTTCGGATGGTTGCCACTTCATCGGGCCCGATCGCGGTGACCTTGCTTGCGGCTACCAAGGGATCGGGCGCCTCTCCAATCTAGCAGAAATTATCGCCGCCGTGGATCAGGCCGTGAAAAAATGAAATCGGTCGTAATGCATGCCAAATCTCGACAGGCGCTGAGCGCTCCATTACATCAAAAACCGTGAGCTCATGGCGTGATGCAGTGGATGTGGTGGAATCGTGCTTGGCTGCAGGAGTCGCCGAGTTTGTGATTTGTGCAGGTGCCCGCAATGGTTCTTTGTTAGAAGCCATCGCCCGTGCCGAAGCCGCAGGAAAAGTGCGGGTGTGGTGGCATTTTGAAGAACGCAGTGCCGGATTTTTCGCCCTCGGGCGGATTATGGATTCAGCTCAGCCCTGCGCAGTCGTGACCACCAGTGGAACGGCAGCAGCGGAACTTCTACCGGCCGTGATTGAGGCATTTTATCAGGCCAAGCCGTTGGTGGCGATCACCGCGGATCGGCCACAAGAATTCCGCGGCTCAGGTGCACCGCAGGCGATCGAGCAAGAAGGGATCTTTGGCGTGTATGCCGCGGCGAATGGCTTGGAGGCATGGAAAGGCAAGCAACCGTTGCATTTGAATATTCCGTTAGATGAAGGGTTGTTGTTTGACGCCACCGATTTCATGAATGCTTCCGTGGCATGTTTTAAACCTGCCAAGGATCGCTTGGATCTAGCAGGTTTGGCCCGTTGGCTGCGGGAAGGTGTGCACCGAGGGATGGTGGTGATGATCGGTGGCTTGGAGGCTGGCGAGCGCGAGGATGTATTTCATTTTTGCCAAAATCTAGCAGTTCCGGTGGTTGCTGAAGGGACAAGTGGCCTGCGCGAGGCATTGCAGGCGCTGGCAATTCATGATGAAGATCGAGTTTTGGCCGCAAAACCGCCGGGGAAAGTGTTGCGCCTCGGGCAAGTGCCGAGTGGACGATTCTGGCGAGATTTGGAAAATCTGTTAGATGTCTCAGTGTGGTCGATCTGCCGCAATGGCTTACCAGGCTTGGCGCGCGATTCGCATGTCACTTGCGGTCCGTTAGAACGCGTGATTCCTGCTCTGGGTGAGGTGGAAATGTTAGATGATGCCATCGGCCTGCTTGAGGGTTCGGCTGCGCGGCAGGCGCTAATGGATGAATTGTTAGAAGCATTTCCAGATAGCGAGCCAGCATGGTTTCGCCATCTTTCGCATCATGTTGCGATCGCGAATTCTCTATTTTTAGGCAATAGCCTGCCGATCCGCGAATGGAATCGCTTCGCGCAATGGCGCTTTCCAGTTCCGGAAGTTCGGGCCAACCGTGGTGCAAATGGAATTGATGGCCAGCTCTCCACTTGGCTCGGCTGCACGGCACATCAAACGAACGCGTGGGCCATCGTTGGTGATCTCACCGCACTTTACGATCTAACAGCTCCGCTTATTTCCGGAGGCATCGAGCAACAAGGACGCGTGCTCGCCATCATCCACAATAGGGGCGGGAAAATTTTTCAAAGGCTGCCAAGGCTATCCTTGATGAGTTCGCGTGCGCAGGAATGGATGCTAAACTCTCATCAGCATGATTTGGCAATGCTTGGGAAATTTTGGGGCTTTTCCGAGCACGCCATCAAGTGCATCGATGATCTGGATATTTTGGAACAACCCGTGGAGGGAGCGAGGCTCTTGGTGGTGCATCCAGATGAAGAGCAAACGCAAGCCTTCTGGAAAGCGGCGGCTGAGCTGCGCTTGTGGAGGAACCAAGGATAATTTCAGAAAAAAGGTGTTGCCAGCCATGCGCTTCAAGCCCTAGTTTGCGTCCCGCTTCATCATAAGCCGCGCGGTTAGCTCAGTGGTAGAGCACCTCCCTGACACGGAGGGGGTCACTGGTTCGAACCCAGTATCGCGCACCATGATCATCTGATGCGGGTTTTTTTTTGATTCTTCAGAACTAATGCCTTAGCCGGGTGTTAAGGAGAAGGGGTTTGCAACCCCTTTGCACAAAACTAGCGAATGCACTTCCCAGTCCTCCGCTAAGGGATTGAAAATCCCTTCTCCATGCGCAGGCCCCGATGATTGCGGCTCATTTCCCTGCTTCCTCAACGATTTGATTTTGGCGCGGGTGCTTTCGCGCAGTGCCCAGTCGATGGTCACGCTTTGTTTCATTTGGGTGATCAGGCTAGGCCGAGCGCAAGGCGTAGAGGTATTTCTGAAAGCCAGCGAAGACAGTGCTGATTTCCTCCGGCTTGCCACCGAGGTCGGCAACGGCGTCAGTGATGGAGTCGTGATATTTCAACCGGAGCAACGGGTTCAGTTTGCTCTGCTCCAGTTCTTCCACACCTTCGGTGACGTAGTGCTGGAGAACGAAATCGAGGAAGGCTTGCTGCTTGGCGTTGAATTGGGAATTGATATGCACCCGCGCATGGTCGGCGCGAACCGCACGAGTCACCGGCGGCATGGCATAGGCTACATAAGCGAGCACATCGAAGAGGTCGCTTTTCTCGGCTTCGATGAGCTGCTGCATGGCTACCAGCTTGTCGTGGCCGAAATCCTTGTCGGCCAGACCTTGCAGGAGCTTGGCCCGGGTGTCGGGGGCGCTCCACAGGTTTCGGAGTTCAGCTTCGCTCTGGAAAAAGTCGGGCAGCTTGCCGAAGAGCAGTTCCATGAATTGCTGCGCGGACATCGGCGTGCCGTCGGGATGCCAGAAGGCCGTCATCATCATGTGCTGGATGGTGCGCTCCTTGCCGTCGGCGAGTTTCACACGCACTTTCTGGCGTGGTGGGGGAGGTGTGGGTTGGGGCCCCGGCTTCGGCGGACCCGGAGGTAAGGGTGAAGGCTTTGGCTCTGGATCAATCGGCTCGCCATCCCATTCTGGATCGCAGAAATGTAGGTGCGCTTTCACGAAATCATAAATCGTGAAGTAATCCTTTCCATCGTAGAGCCGCGTGCCGCGGCCGATGATCTGTTTAAATTCGATCATGGAATTGATCGGGCGCATCAGGACAATGTTGCGGATGTTTCGGGCATCCACGCCGGTCGAGAGCTTTTGCGACGTGGTCAGGATCGTCGGGATCGTTTTCTCGTTGTCCTGAAAGTCCCGCAAGTGTTGCTCACCAAGCAAGCCGTCATCCGCCGTCACCCGCGCACAGTAGTTAGAGTCTGAGTTCGTCTTGAGCTGGTTGATAAGGTCCCGGACGAGAAGCGCGTGGGATTGGTTGGCGCAGAAGACCAGCGTCTTCTCGCTCTGGTTGATCTGCGAGAGGAAGATTTGCACGCGCTTCTTTTCGCGTTCGCGGATCTCGATGCTGCGGTTGAAGTCCCCTTCCTCGTAAACTTTTCCTGCCTGGATTTCTCCTTCCACTACGGCGTCGTCAGAGGTGTAAACGTAGTAATCAAGCGTCGTCTGAATCTGCTTCACCTTGAATGGCGTGAGGAAGCCGTCGTTGATGCCTTCCTTGAGCGAGTAGATATAGACCGGCTCGCCGAAGTAGGCGTAGGTGTCCACGTTGTCCTTGCGCTTGGGGGTAGCTGTTAGGCCTAGCTGCACGGCGGGCGCAAAGTAATCTAAAATGCCGCGCCAGTTGCTTTCATCGTTCGCGCCGCCGCGATGGCACTCGTCAATGACGATGAAGTCGAAGAAGTCGGGCGGATACTCGCCGAAGTAGGGTGACGGCTGGCCATCCTTCGGCGGGCCGGACATGAAAGTTTGAAAAATCGTGAAGAACAGGCTACCATTCTTCGGCACTTTGCCCTTCTTTTTGATGTCCGTCGGCTCGATTCGCACCAGTGCGTCTTCCGGGAATGCCGAGAAGGCATTGTAAGCCTGATTCGCCAGGATGTTCCGGTCGGCCAGGAACAGAATGCGCGGGCGCCGCGCAATATACCCAGTGTCTGAGCCTACCGAAGACAGATTCCATCGGGCATGGAAGATTTTCCATGCGATCTGGAACGCGATGAACGTCTTGCCGGTGCCGGTGGCTAGCGTGAGCAGAATGCGCTGATGATTGGCCGCGATGGCCTGCATCACTTGCTCGATGGCGATGTCCTGATAATACCGGCTGGGATGCGAGCCGCCCTTGTCCTCGAACGGGATGTCGGCGAAACGATCGCGCCAGACATTCGCATCGGCAAAGGTCATGGCCCAAAGTTGGTCCGGCGTGGGGTAGGAGGCGATTTCGCCTTCCTTGCCGGTCTGCATGTCGATGGCGTAGATGCCCTGGCCGTTGGTGGCGTATGCGAAGCGCACAGCCATCTTACCCGAATAATCTTTGGCCTGGCCCACGCCCTCCGTCAGCGGTTTGTCCCACGCCTTGGCTTCCACCACCGCCAGCTTGCGGTTGCGATAGACCAATACGTAATCAGCGGTGAGCGCCTTACCACGCTTGCCGTGGCCCTCGATGCGGCCCGGCGTGATGGGATATTCGCGCAGGATTTTGCTACCCTCGACGACACCCCAACCCGCCACTTTCAACGCGGGGTCAATGTGCTCGGCTCTGGTTTCGGCTTCGTTCATAGAAAAAATCTAGCTGTGATTTAGGATTGTTTCCATTTCTTTAAGCGCATCTGACATTCCTCGGCAGGTAGATACCTCTCCATAGATAGCAGATGCTCCAGCTTCGCGGCGGCTATGTCTCCGGACATCACTTTGGCGGCAACGAGCTTATCCATGATCCATAGCGTGCCATGGACCTCAACGCAGCGCACCTCGCCCGCTTTCCTGAGCGGCTTGTCGCCAGAGATCAGCATGGCATCTAGCTTTACGGCCAGAAAGAGCACGGAGCAATCATTGAACTTAGCCCTACTGCCTACCTCCTGCTCCAGTTTGGAGACCTGATCCAATTCCTCAAAGCTCAGCCTATGCTCCTGCACCTGCCCGCTTTTAAAGTAGGCAAGTGCCTGCAAATGGTTGCCATACTCCAGCTCGCCTTTGATCAGGTCGGTGGTGTGCGTCTCAATCCCGAGCTGGAACCAGAGGTCAAAAAGACCGGCCAACTCCAGATCAATCAACACATTGGCATCCTGAACGGCGATCTTCATCAAGGGCACTCGGTCGGGTTAGTATGCTTCCGAGGCAAAAAGCTTATCGAACTCCCGCAGGCTGACACCGAGAAACTCCGCCGCCTTCGCTCGTGTGATCAGCTCCTGTGCCGCGGCCCGATAGACCAGTTGTTCGTAGCGGTTGGCTTTCTCCCCGCCGAGCCAGAGGCCGGGCTCCATCTTGCGATTTTTGCTGTTTTGAAAGTGGAAGGACTTGAGCTGGCCTGCAGTGATGATCTTGAGATCCGCCGCACGCCGCATCAGCGCGGCGATGGAGATGCCCCAGTCCTCTTTGATGCCAATACGCTCACGCGGACTGATGCCATCGGGACGTTTCTGGCCCACGCGTGCATGCAGAGCTACCGCAGGCAGCAGCAGGGCAGCGGCGAAGCGGTAGCAAAGCGTTTCTTTGAGTTTGTGGCCCACGCCTTCGGGCAGCTTCATGACCAGATGGCCCAGCTCATGCAATGCAGTCAATCGCTTGCGCGGCAGGTCCGTATTGAACCATTCTGCGAGCACGATCACGGGGGTATCGGCGTCCGCCCAGCCGGAGAAGCCATTGAACGCCTCGTTGGCCTTCACCTCGGTCACCTTCACGCCGTGCTCTTCCAGCATCTCATGCACATTCGTTAGCGCATCTTCGCCTAGCTTCCATTTTTGTCGGATCATGTTGGCAGCCTTCTCAGCCTCCAGTCCCAGCATCGCCTCATCCTCAACCTGAAGTGTGCTGAGGTCTGCGCGTGGTAGCCCCGCGCTTTTGATTTCCAAAATCTCCTCGATCTGCAAATACTGCTCAAAGTAGTCCGCTGCCGCCTCACGCACCCGATCAACGTCCCGTTGAGGGAACTTGGTCAGCTTGCGGAACTCCACATTGGCCAGAGTCACTGCCTTCTGACGGAAGAAATAGCCGGTATCTATATCAAAAACACGCGCCAAGGCGAGCACTACCGTTGAGTCTGGTCCCATCAGACCCTTCTCGTATTTTTGCAGCGCGGCGTGTGAGAGCTGGCTTCCCAGCTCTGCCAGCTTGTCGGCCAGCTGACGCAGCGTCATCCCACGCATCAACCGTGCGCGGCGCAGGCGCTCGCCAAAGCGTTGTTTGTTATTCATCTCCTGCATGGGTTACAAGAAAATGTAAAATGAATGATTTGTCAACCCTCGTCTTCAATGACCTTTTGCTCTCTCCTCACAGTGCGCCCACGAACGCTTGGTGCAGCAGCGACTTCTTCAACGCCTCCAGCGCCGCTGGCTTATGCTCATAGAGGCGGGCGAGGCGTTGGGTTTCGGCGCGGCTTGTCCGGTTTTGCTTTTAAGGAAGATTCTGTCTGAAATTCAAGGGGATGCACAATATTTCTATAGTTTCTCGGGGTTGCTTTTATAAGAGAAATCAGGCCCAGAACGGCACATAGCTCCGGTCGCGGGTTTCAGTCGCTCCAAGGCCAGCGTGATCAAGCGATCCGTGAAGAGCCGTTGCTTGCGCTCCGCCGCTGAGGCTCCTGCGGGCCAGCGGCTAAGGCCGGCGCGAACGCCTGCGAGCGTCGCCGTGGCTCCTTCTCGTGCGACCAGCCAATCCACCGTGGCGAGAACCTCCATGCCGAGAGGAGACTGGAAACCATCGATCAACGCATCCGTGGCCTCGAGCGCGGGCAGGTAGTCGCGGGCCTCGGCGCTCTTTAGGTAGAAATCAACTTTCTCGGCCTTCGTCTCTTCAAACCAGATGGTGTCGAAGGGATCGGCGTCGGCCAGCCGCTTGTCGCAGTGCAGATAGCTGCCGTCCAAACCGTCGAGCAGGTGAGTGAGTCGCTGCGCATATGGTCCGTAACGATTTGCCTCGAACCGCAGGTCGAGCGGATCGGGCAAGCCCATCCGTTTGATCGTGCGTTCGAGACACCAGGCGAGCTTTTGCGTCTCGATGAGCGTGCATTCGATGCCGAGCACCCAGTAACGGCGCACGAGTTCAGCGATCAAGGCCCGGGCGGGCGTCAGGGCTTCCACGCCCTTTTTCTTGGCGACGTTCTGATATTTGGCGATCGGCTCGAAGACCACGACCTCGACGTTCTCCAAGCTGCCCAACGCCGCCTCGATTTTCGGCCGCACCTCGTTCCACTCAAGACCGCCGTTGCCGCAGCCGAGCGGAGGCAGGGCGATCGAGCGGATGCCTTTTGCCTGGATAACGTTCTTCAAATCAAGGAGGCCAGCGTCGATCCATTCGATCTGCGTCGGCTGGCGCCAGTGCTTTTTCGTCGGAAAATTGATGATCCAGCGCGGACCGTCGAGCTCGACACCGGCTTGGATAAACATGCGGCCAACCTGAACCTCGCCCGCTTTGCAGGCGGCTTCGTAGGCGGAGAAGTTTTCAGGAAAACGCTCCTTGAACATCAGCGCGATGCCTTTGCCCATGACGCCGACCGTATTTACGGTGTTCACCACCGCGTCCACGCGGGCATTGAGCAAATTACCTTGGGTGAAGCGGATCATGAGAAATACCAGCTGGGTGTGACTTCGATGGTAAGGTCTAGACCACGGGCGTCAATCATCGATTCGAGCTTTTGCTTTACAACATCATTGTGGCAGCCGATTCCCCGCAACGCCGTTAATGGCACATGCCGATGGACCAGCGCTTCGGCCTGGTAGCGAAGCTGCCGACCGGGGTCGGCGTCGCTGGTTTTGAAGTTACGACTCTGGAGCAGCGGCCAGTCGATCTGCGACAGGTTGGCCAAATCATCGAAATAATCGGTGTCTGCCGCGTAGGCGTGCTGGTTGGTGAAGACGAAGCGAAGATTCAGTTGGTGGACGCGGCGCAGCGAGGAGACGAAGATCACGATGTCTTTGTTTGTCCGCCGGGTGATGCCGCCATAGCCCGTATGGATGTTGAGCATCATCATCGACCACGGGGTGAAGTAGAACGGCACGTAGTCGCTCAAGGTGCCGCCGGGCCGGATCGGCACGACATGGCGGGAGCGTTTGTCGATAAGTGACGCGCTGCCGATGTTGACGTAGTGAGGGTCTTGGTCGGGCGAGTTCCGGCAATGCAGACCGTGTTTGAGAATCCACGGCACGCAGTCCACATGCACGATGCGGAAGATGAGGGCTTTGGCGGGGTTCAGGTCGGTTGACATAGCAACTCAGAGTTCTCCGGTGAAGGCTTGGTGGAGGAGTGATTTTTTTAGCGCTTCCAGCGGGGCGAGTTTGCGCGAGTAGTGGGGAGCGTAGCCGCCCCGGCTGCGGTTGGTCGCGCCCTCGCGGCCAACCTGAGCGTGGTGAGGTGAACAGATCGCAGTGCTGGCCACGCCGCCGAGGCCAACGACGAGGGCGTCGTTGGCTGCGCCCGGGGCGGGCGCGCTCCCCAAGACTTTGTGGAAGCGTCCGTTCATAATTCTCCAGTGAAGGCTTGGTGCAGCAGCGACTTCTTCAACGCCTCCAGCGCGGCGAGTTTTTGCTCGTAGAGGCGGGCGAGGCGTTGGGTTTCTTCCGACAGGGCGTCGAGCTTTTCCACGGCTTGCTTCTGTTGCTTCGGCGAAACCTTCGGCACCACGAAACCCCGCAGCAGCTTCAATGAAACGGTCTTTTGTGCTGTGCCTGTCGCACCTTCGTTTGCTTGTTTGAGCAACTGGGGAGACATGAGAAGGTAGTATAGCCAAGAGCTGCTTGTCTCCGGCTTCGGACGAACAAGGCCAATGTGCCGCTGGAAGCAGAACTCGGCATCATCGCATACAATCACGGGGATTCCGAATGAGCCGGTGACGGTGTAAAGCACGTCGCCTTGCCGAGGCTTCTTGTATGGCTTCAGAGCGTTATAGTAAGCGTGGGGCACCATGAAGGTGTCACTGAAATCAATTTTGCGGGTTTCCTTCACGATGTTTCCGATCGTGATGAACGGAACGCCGGTTGGAGATTTCGGCGGAGGCAAATGATCACCGTCTGTGATGTCAGTTGCCAAGTCTGTGAGCGTGACCAACTCGCCAGTTTGCCATTGGTCCGCGAAGACGGATTGGAGGTGGCTTTCGAAGAGGGCGCGGGCGTTTTGGAGGTTCTTTTCGGCGTTGGCTTTGGCGGTGGCGAGGCCCTCAAACGCTTCGTCCAGCAGCCCGACGATCCGCTGCTGTTCGGCCAGCGACTCGGGATAGCTCACCGAGAAACGCTCCGCTAGAACTGACCGAGCAAGTTCGGTTTGGCCGCCGCAACCTTCACCGGCTTCCTTGATGGCGTCTTCGATGACGACCAGCATGTAACCAAAGAAATCGAGATGAAAGAGACCTGGTTTGGGTCGCACGATGGTCACGTGAGAATCAACGGTCGTCGCTTCTTCCGGTTCGTCTCGCACCTGTGCTACGCGCCCAAGTGTGCCAGTGCCCGTAGAGTTCACCAACACATCACCGAGTTGAATGAACCGTTCTGCGGCGACCTTCTTTGCTTTTGGATCATGCCGACGCGAAGGCTCATAGCTTACCTCGTGGTCACGAATGCACTTCTGATTGAGGACGCAGACGCCGCCTTCTTCGAAATACGCTGGCGAGATGCCGCGGTTCAGTAACGAGCACACGTCGCCCAGCGTCTTTGTCTGCCACCCCTTCTTCATAGCAGCGCCTTGATGTTGCCCAGCACTTCCGCGCTCTCGGCGCGGAGGCTGATGGAATTTAGGGGAGGCATGGGAATGAGGGGAAACATGGGAATTATGAATTTTGGGGTGGGCCATACTTTGCATTATTCACCTGATTCCTACTCGCAAG
This sequence comes from Verrucomicrobiota bacterium, assembly GCA_004294095.1. Classification (GTDB taxonomy): domain Bacteria; phylum Verrucomicrobiota; class Verrucomicrobiia; order Verrucomicrobiales; family Akkermansiaceae; genus Luteolibacter. The sequence goes on along the minus strand of RDZR01000029.1, from coordinate 12,151 downwards.
ACGGGCGCGGGTCATGCGCTCGCGGAGGCCACCTTGCTTGAGAAAATCCTGCTCCAATCGCTTGAGCTGCTGGTCTAATAGGTAGTTGGTCTGGTGAATCAGGCAGATCGCAATATTCGCAATCACCTCCGGCGGGCGGGTCTCCATGAACTCTCGATAAAGCTCAAAAGTGTGAGGAGTCTTTCGGCCAAGGCGGCGCGCGAACTGCGCCTCCTTGGAATCCTTGTCCCAGATGGCGTGATCGCGCACGCGCAGGTAATCGCGATAGTCGGCTAGCAGCTCTTCGAGACTGGCCCGGCCCACGTTGGTAAGCTTGATCTCGGTTTCCTTGGAGGTCTGCGCAGCTTTGCTGCCCTCAAGGATGTTCTGTTTACCCGAGCGCGCGGACTGGATCATTTGATCCACGGTGCGGTCGCCACGACCGAGATATTTGTGGGCGAAGCGGTGGGTGATGTCGTAGACGACCTCGGCTTTTTGGTAGGAGAGGAGGGTCTGGTAATCGCCGCGCGGGGGGAGGATGCGCTCGGGGGCGGGAGATGGCGTGGTCGGAGGATGGGAGGGATGGGAATTAGAAGAGGTATGGGAGGTATGTTTCCCATCACTCCCATGCTTCTCATTCTTCCCCTGATCTTTCATAACAGCGCGCGGATACCAGTGAGCACTTCGGCGGCTTCTTGGTCGAGGCTGGCGATTTCGTCGAGGATCGCCGCCGGGCTGCGGTGCGCGATTTCCTCGCCGCCATTGGGGTTTTTCACGGATAGATCAAAGGTCGTCGGGTCGATGGCGGCGACATCCACACTCCAGCTTTTGGGCGAGTCGGCCTTGGTCTTTTGCAGCGTGATAAACTCGGCGAGGTCGGCGTCGTTGAGCGGGTTGGTCTTCCCCATGTTGCGGCCGGGGTCGAGCTGGTAGAACCAGACTTTTCGCGTTTTTGAGCCTTTCTCAAAAAAGAGCACCACGGTCTTCACGCCCGCGCCGATGAACGTGCCGCCGGGGCAGTCGAGCACGGTGTGGAGGTTGCATTCTTTGAGGAGTTTCTGGCGCAGGCTGACGGAGGCGTTGTCGGTGTTGGAGAGAAAGGTGTTCTTGATGACGATGCCGGCGCGTCCGCCGGCCTTGAGGATTTTGATGAAGTGCTGGAGAAAGAGGAACGCGGTCTCGCCGGTGCGGATGGGGAAGTTTTGCTGCACTTCCTTGCGCTCTTTGCCGCCGAAGGGCGGATTGGCGACGATGATGTGGAAGCGGTCCTTCTCCTGCACGTCGGCGAGGTTCTCGGCGAGCGTGTTGGTGTGGATGATATTCGGTGCCTCGATGCCGTGCAGGATCATGTTCATGATCGCGATGACGTAGGCGAGGGACTTCTTTTCCTTGCCGTAGAAGGTGCGCTCTTGCAGGGCGCGGTCCTGGGCGGTGGTGCGCTGGGGGTTCTGGGCACGGAGGTAATCGAAGGCTTCGCAGAGGAAGCCGGCCGAGCCGACGGCGGGGTCGCAGATGGTCTCGCCGAGCCGGGGCGCGGTGACGGCGACGATGGCGCGAATGAGCGGGCGCGGGGTGTAATACTCGCCGCCGTTGCGCCCGGCGTTACCCATGTTTTTGATCTTGGCCTCGTAGAGATGGGAGAGCTCGTGCTTCTCGGTCTGGGAGGCGAAGCGGAGTTCGTCGATGTGGTCGATGATCTCGCGCAGGTTGTAGCCGCTCTGGATGCGGTTCTTTATCTCGCCGAAGATTTCGCCGATCTTGTATTCGATGGTGTTCGGCCCGGTGGCCTTGGCCTTGAAGCCGTGCAGGTAGGGGAAGAGCTTGCCGTTGACGAATGCGATGAGGTCGTCGCCGGTAAGGGCGGTGTTGTGGTCGATCTTGCCGTCCTTGCCCCCGCCGACGCGGGGCGCGGCCCAGGACTCCCAGTGATAGGGTTTGTCGAGGATGTGGGAGTATTTCTTGCCGTCGAGGGCGGCTTCGGTGGCCTTGTCACGCTCGAGGGCGTCGAGGAATTTAAGGAAAAGCAGCCACGAGGTCTGCTCGGTGTAGTCGAGTTCGCTGGTGCATCCGGCGTCTTTCCGCAGGACGTCGTCGATGTTTTTGAAGTTTTGTTCGAACATGGGGTGATAAATGAAAAAGACGCCTCAGCAGAAGTGCTCTGACAAAAACGGGAGTAACCCGAAATTTCAGAGAGTTCTGTTTAGGTATCTGCTGCATATGATTCCGAACATGTCCTAAATCCACGCTGCTGCTTCTATTAACAAAATTTTTGAGCCCACTATCAATAGAAAACAAACCGTCATGGAACATTTACCGGTATTGCAGGAATGGAGAAATCGCCCGTCAGTCGCGTGCTGATCGACCCTCATTTTCCATCGAATCCGAAATGATTCTGAACATCGCAGGGTGCGGCGATTTCCAGTGGGGATAGAATGATGGATTTGTGCGATGGCGGCAGGCGAGTTTGTATTGGGCTTGCCAAACGCTGGATCCTTTTTGTTTTTTCATGAAGACATGAACACCTTGCTTTTTCCGCTCTCCAACCTGCGGCATATTGCTTTCATGGAAATCTGCGATACGTTGGAAATCAGAAATTTTCGTCACATCGGCTGCTTTGGCTGGTTCGAACCCAGTATCGCGCACCATGATGTTGATTTTAATCCTAAGCTCCTGCATCATTCGCAGTGACTCCTTCGCCTCAAGAAATTGGCGCTTTGCTTCGCCTGTTAGATGACGATACGCCTGGTATCCAGCAGCGAATCGCCGAACGCTTGGCCGCAACCGGTGGCGATCTCAGTGAGTATCTTGCCCATGGTGAAATCACGCTGAACCCACGGCAGGCATTCTTACTCACTGAAATTTTGCAGCCGCTTCGCCGTGAGACTCTCGCCTCAGAATGGATCGCTCCATCGAATTATGCCGCGGGTCTCAATGACGATTGGGAGACTTTTGAAGCGATGCTGCGTATGGTTTCTGATTTTCTGCACGATGGACTGACCGTGCGCCAATCGCTCGGGGATGCCATCGATTTGCTAGCAGAAGAGGCAGATTCAGCAGGCGTGCAATCGGAGCATGCGTTGGCTCAATTTTTATTTGCAAAATCATTGCTGCGCCCAGCCGCTCCATCGCAATTCTGTCCTGCTATTTATGATCTATCATGGGGCATTGCGCATGGATTAGGCAATCGTCTCACGCTGTGTTTGATCTATGCTCTCGTCGCGAGGCGTCTCGATTTCGACGTAGCGATCTTGCGGCATCAAGAAGCATTTTTCCCGCGTTATCACCATCATGGGCATTCGGAAATCATCGATTGTGCAATGCGTGGAGAATCAATTGAAAATATTAGTTCGTTAGATTCTGTTAGAAATCGATTGCTCGTTTGCCGCAATTCCTGCTTGGGGGAATTGATGCTCGATTTTTTGGCAGAGCTTAAAAGAGAGTATGATCGCTTAGCGAGGACCGAGGATAGCGAATTGATTGAGCGACTCATTAGAAGCCTTTGCCCTAGCAATGGCTATTTATCTTAAAACCAATCTTCGGAACCTGTGCGCGTCATGGCTGATTCGCGCACGGCAATCGATTCGAGCCAAGCATCGAGTCCATCTAACACTATGAGAATTCCCTGTTCCCACAATCCTCGTTTCCATGATGGAGCCGCAAGATCTAACAAATGATTCAATGCCTCATCTTTCATATATTGCTCCAAGCCATAACCAAGAGCGATGGCAGATTCTTTACGAAATGGATCGATTACAAATAACAAGGTATGGTTGTCTTTCCCGCGGTGAGCACTGCCTGCGAACTGTCCCGCATTAAGTAGCCAAAATGCGTGCATGGCGAAGGGATGCGCTTCGACAAATTGATGCATCACGACTTGCAAAACCAATTGCGGGAAGCGGTTTTCGATGTTGATAACCCGCTTTTTGATCTTTAAAAAATGCTTGGAGTTGAGATGGCCAGTTGTATCCGCAATCGATGGATTCAAACGAGGCACCGAGCCGACTAACAAATTTGTCCTTGGGAACGTCAGATGGCAAACCGGACACTCGGTCGCTTGTTTCATCACGGGACTCTGACAATAAGGGCAGCGCATTGCTTTTTGTGTTTAACAGGTGATAGTTCTCCAGCGATGAGACAATGTTCATCGATTTCAGTTCAAACAATCTCTGAGAGCAGCAAGCACCAAATCGACGTTCGCTTGGTTCGCATTATGTCCCATCAGGCCGATGCGCCACGCCTTTCCGGCGAATGGCCCAAGTCCTGAACCAATCTCTAACTGATAGTTGTTAAGTAATTTGTTGCGGACTTCTGCGTCATCCACTCCATCTGGAATCGAAACGCAATTGAGGGTATGTAAAGAATGCTCCGGGATGTATGAAATACCCATTTCTTCTAACCCTTTGCGCAGGCGCTTGTGCATCACCGCGTGACGCTCGATGCGTTGCTCAAGGCCTTCTTCAAGAACGATGGCGAGGGCCTCGTGCAGCGCGTAAATCATATTTACCGGTGCAGTGTGATGATACGCACGTTTGCCACTACCTTTGTAGTAGTCCTTCAGCATGCTGATGTCAAAATACCAACTCTGCACTTTCGTTTTCCGGCGCTCAGATACCTCGACGGCTGCTTCAGAAAAGGAAACCGGCGAGAGACCGGGCGGGCATGATAGACATTTTTGAGTTCCCGAGTAAATGGCATCGATTTTCCACTCATCCACTTTTAAGGTGTGGCCACTCAAAGAGGTCACGGCATCGACGATGAATAGCATGCCGGCATCGTGCACAATTTTGGAGACGGACTCTAACGGTTGATGTGCGCCCGTCGATGTCTCAGCATGGACAATCCCGAGCGCTTTGCATTTTGGATGACGCTCGACTGCTTCAGCAATCATTTCATCGCTGAAAATTTTTCCCCACTCCACATCGATGCGGTGAACGGTCACTCCTGCCCGCTCCATCACATCCACCATACGATTGCCAAAGACCCCGTTGACGCAGACGATCACTTCGTCTCCGGGTTCCATCAAGTTCGTGATGACGCATTCCATTCCCGCCATGCCTGTTGCGGAAACAGGAAAGGTGATCGCATTTTTAGTTTGAAACACGTTGCGTAGCATGACGCAGGTTTCGTCCATGATTTCGATGTAGCGGGGATCGAGATGACCCAGGGTAGGGGATCCGAGAGCGTTAAGAATCCGTTGAGGAACGGTGCTCGGGCCGGGGCCCATCAGAATTCGTTCAGGTATGTTTATTGGCATGATGTAACGAATGCAGATTACCTTGCGTCGCTTGTCAGTCAATCCATAGATATCAAAGTTTAGCCGAGCTCGGAAGTCATGATCTGTTAGGTGAGATAATCAAATCTCGGCGATTGCGAAACGAGCGTTAGCAGCATATAGATCGTCATGTTTTGGATGAAAACGCTGCGGGTGATGTCAATTGCAGATGGCATTTCGTATCTGATACTGATGTTGATTGCGATGCCGCTCAAATACCTCGCTGGCATGCCCATCGCTGTGACCTACGTCGGTTGGGTGCATGGTGCGATGTTTACAGGCTTGTTCATCTCTGGCCTGATGGCACTTTTTTATGCGAAGCTGCCATTCAAGCTGGGAGTGCTCATCGGAATTGCCTCGCTACTTCCCGGAGCACCGTTTTTTCTAGACTCAAAACTCAAGCGCCACCAATCGATGTTGCTGCCGAAAAATTAATTTTTTCTAACTGTTATTCTTTAGAGACGGACACATGATGGCCATGTGATTTGAGTAATGCGTGGCGGCGAGCGACATCAAGATCTCCAACGACCATTTCGCGGCACATTTCCTCGACGGTGATTTCCGGAACCCAGCCAAGTTTTTCGCGTGCTTTGCTTGGATCGCCTAACAACGTTTCTACTTCGGCAGGCCGGAAATAACGAGGATCAATTTTAACAATCACATCGCCAGTCTTCACAGCTGGTGCGATCTCTGGATTTACGCTAGTCACGACACCAATCTCATCAATTCCGCTGCCACGGAATTCCAGCGTGATGCCTGCATGTGCGGCGGACATTCTAACAAACTCACGCACTGAAATTTGCTTGCCGGTTGCGATCACATAATCCTCTGCCTCTTCTTGCTGCAGCATCAGCCATTGCATTCTCACATAATCTTTTGCGTGTCCCCAATCGCGTAAAGAATCGATGTTGCCCAAGAACAAACAAGATTCCAAACCTTGCGCAATGTTGGCCAGCGCTCGTGTGATTTTGCGAGTCACGAACGTCTCACCACGGCGTGGCGATTCGTGATTGAACAAGATTCCATTGCACGCATACATGCCATATGCCTCGCGATAATTCACGGTAATCCAATAGGCATACATTTTTGCCACCGCATAGGGTGAGCGCGGATGAAAAGGAGTTTTCTCTGTCTGAGGAATTTCGCGCACTTGCCCATACAATTCAGATGTCGATGCTTGGTAGAAACGCGTGTTTTTTTCTAAATGCAAAAACCGAATTGATTCTAACAAACGAAGCGTGCCAATTGCATCCACATCTGCGGTGTATTCTGGGGATTCAAATGACACAGCGACGTGCGATTGTGCGCCTAAGTTATAAACCTCGTCCGGCTTAACCTCGCTCAGAATGCGAGTTAAGTTAGAAGAGTCTGTTAGATCTCCGTAATGCAGGTGAAAACGCGAATTTTCAACGTGCGGATCTTCGTAAATGTGATCAATGCGCTGCGTGTTAAAAAGCGATGCTCTGCGTTTGATGCCGTGGACTTCGTAGCCTTTTTCTAACAAAAATTCGGCGAGGTAAGATCCGTCTTGTCCGGTAATGCCAGTGATAAGTGCGCGTTTCATATTTGATTAAATGTTGATTGGTTCGTTTAGAGTCGAGCGGTGGCGTGGGCCAAGGATGAGATAAAATCTTGGTGAGCGGCCTTGAGGCCTTCTCGGAAATCAACTGTGGGCTGCCATCCTGTGGATTGGATCAAGGAACAATCTAACAGCTTTCTAGGGGTGCCGTCCGGTTTACTTGGATCCGTTAGAATTTCACCTTTGAAACCAACCGTTTGCGCGATGAGTGAGGCGAGTTCGTATATCGTCACATCGCTGCCAACTCCCACGTTCGCCCAATCTGGCGGATTGGCCATTTCTAACAAGTGAAAGCAAGCACTCGCGAGATCATCGACGTGCAGGAATTCACGCCGCGGTGTGCCGCTGCCCCAGATCGTCACCGACGCGGCACCCTGCTCGGCAGCTTCATGAAAACGCCGGATGAGTGCAGGAATGACGTGGGAATTTTCCGGATGGTAGTTATCGCCCGGGCCATAAAGATTGGTGGGCATCGCACTATGATAGAGCAATCCATGCTGGGCGCGATAATGTTGGCACATTTTCAGACCGACGATTTTTGCAATGGCGTAGGCTTCGTTGGATTCTTCTAACGGACTTGTCAGCAAGCATGACTCGGGCATCGGCTGCGGTGCCATCCGCGGGTAAATGCAGGATGATCCCAGAAACAAAACCCGCGACACACCAGCGCGGCGAGAGCCTTCAATTAGATTGCTAGCGATGCTCAAATTTTCATAAATAAAATCCGCAGGATACGTGGCATTGGCGTAAATCCCGCCGACTTTGGCCGCAGCGATGATGACTTGGTCTGGCTGATGTTGTTTGAGAAAATCAAAGACCGCTGCTTGATCGCATAAGTCCAATTCACCCCGAGCCGCGGTGAGTAGTTGATGATTTCCGAGCTGCTCGGCGTGGCGCACGAGTGCGGAGCCGACCATTCCACGATGACCTGAAATAAAGCACTTTTTCATAATTGGGTTCCGAAGCGTTGGATGAGATTTTGGCTCGCTGTTAGAGCCATGCCGGTGACTTGGTCCATATTGTAATAACGATATGTGGCGAGCCTGCCAATAAATGTGACATTTTGCTCAGCGGTTGCGAGTTCTTGATAACGGCGGTAAATCGCTTGCGATTCCAAAGTCGGCACTGGATAAAATGGCTCATCATCCGGCGTCCAATCTTTCGGATATTCTCTCACAATCGTCGTCGCATCGATCTGCTGGCCAGTCGCGTGTTTGATTTCCACAATACGCGTCCACGGCACGTTTTGCTCCGGATAATTGATCTGCATGGCCGTTTGCCAAAATCCGTCAGGCGCGGCATTTTCACCTAACAATTTTTGCCGCTCCGCGAGCTGCCCAGCAGTGAAAGATTCCGGCTCGAAGCGCAACGAGCGATAGGGCAGGGGACCAAATTTTTTCTGATAGAAATCATCTATCGCTCCGCTGAAAATGAGATACTTGTAATTCCACTTTGCCCGCGCTTCCGCGGCATCCATATTCAAAAATAATTGCACACTAGGCGATGCGTCTAACATTTTTTCTAACATCTTCGTGTAGCCCGCTTTGGGCAACGCTTGAAAATTTTCTGTTAGGTAACGATCGTCGCGATTGGTGCGAATCGGGATGCGCCCGCACACGGAACGATCCAACTCACGTGGGTGACGTTGCCATTGCTTCATCGTGTAACCCTCAAAAAACATCTCATAGAGCTGATGGCCAACTTGCGATAGGATGACTTCCTCGGAATTTTGAGGCGATTCGATCGGCAGCCGATTCCGCTCTAACCATTCTTGGAATTCCTCACTTTCCGCCGCGCGTCCGATCAATTCCTCATACGTATTGAGATTGATCGGGAAGCTCCACAGCCGCCCCTGCACATGGCTCTTGATCGTGTAGGCAACCTCGCGCCACTCGGTAAATGCGGATAGGTATTCCACAATGCGCGGCGAATTGGTCCGGAAATAATGCGGCCCGTAATGGTGCAGCAAAACGCCTGCCGCATCGTATCCGTCATACGCATTTCCTCCCAAATGATTGCGCCGGTCCACCACCACACACTTCCAGCCTGCTTGGGAAAGTTGATGCGCCGCCACCAGTCCGCTAAATCCCGCGCCAATGATCAAAAAATCGGTGTTCAATTCGCTAGGCAATGTCGCTGCTGGGGATGGAGTTCAGTGCCGCTGTGTGATTGGCATGGCGATACCACGCGAACCAATGACAAATAGCGAGATATTTTATTATGTAAATACAAAGTAAATTTTCTAAATTGGCCGGGTTTGGTGAAAATCCTCCATCGCCTATCGATGCCGCGGCAACAATAGCGCGAAAAGATCGATATCGATTGGCTGAGCTTGGCCGAGGAAGTCCATCAGAATTTTCACCCTCTCGGTGGCCGTCGGCATGCTGATCACGGTGCCGGTGAGGCCGCGCATCGCGCCGTAAGCGATTTCGACTTCATCGCCGATTTCAATGGTCGGGCTCAACTCAATGAGGTCTTGAGTCTGATCCGAGAGAGGACTTTTACATTCCTGCCGAAGCGTTTCGATAAAACCTTCAGGAATCGGCGGAACCTCGCTGCCGAAGCGCACCAAACCACGCACACCTTGGCAAAATGAGACGCCGCGCTCCATCCGGCTCAGCTCAAATCGGGCAAGCAAATAGCCGGGAAAAAGAGCTTCGTGCCACCAAATTTTCCCGCGCCGCGTCGCCTTGCGGTAGCGGATCCGCGGGCAGAAGACTTCCACGCCATCGAGGTGGCGCAATTGTTCGGCGGCGATGTGCTCGCGCTTGGTTTGGCAACGCACGCCATACCAGCGTGCGCTGCTTGAGCATTCGGATGATGGATTCATTCGCCAAGAATTCGTTGAATGATTGGCAACATGCGCCTGCCGCTGCGCATCCACTTGTCTAAGCGAGAAATACGATTGATTAGAAAAGTGCGCTGCTCTTGATCCGGGTGATTCGCCGCAAGTGATCTGATCGATTCCGCTTTTTCCGTGCCACTGAGCAAATGAGGCAGGATTTGTTCACGGATAAAGCCGCCGACGAGCCGCTTCAATTCCACTGCCGGTTCATAATACGTCTTGCGGTCAGCGGCATCGGTTGCGGTGACTTCGCGCACTGCGCCTAACGTTTTTAAAGTTCTGAGGCCTTGGCTCACCGATCCTTTACTCATCTCCAAGCGTTTGACCAAATCATCCAATGCCAGCGGCTGGCGCGAAATGAAGAGCAGTCCGTAAATTTGCCCAATCGAGGGAGGCAAACCGATCACGCGCACGCCATCGACAAAAAATGCGACCATTTGTTGCTCCAGCGGGTCCAAAGCAGTGGGCATTTCCTCTGCAGAATCATGCATGACAGACTGATACCCAATCGCAGCCGCTTGTTCAAACTTTTTTGAACAAACTTATTCGGCAGTTTTTCCATAGCAACATGTCTTGCCTTGCCCGATGGATTTTGCTCATTCGAGCCATGCGCATTTTAATCACCGGCGGTGCAGGATTTCTCGGCTCCCACCTATCAGAACGATTGCTCAACGAAGGCCATGAAATTATTTGCATGGATAATTTTTACACCGGCAGAAAACGCAACATCGCCCATTTGCTGAGCAATCCCTACTTTGAGCTCGTGCGCCATGACGTGACCGAGCCATTTCGCTACGAAGTGGATCAAATTTACAACCTCGCCTGTCCGGCATCGCCGCCGCACTACCAGCACAATCCGATTAAAACAGTCAAAACCTCGGTGCTTGGCGCAATTCATTGCCTCGGCCTTGCCAAACGCACCGGAGCCCGCGTTTTCCAAGCCTCGACCTCCGAAGTTTACGGTGATCCCGAAGTCCACCCGCAGCCAGAATCTTACAAAGGCAGCGTCAATCCGATTGGAATTCGCGCCTGCTATGATGAAGGAAAACGCTGCGCAGAAACGTTGTTTTTTGATTACCATCGTCAAAACAAAGTCGATATCCGAGTAGTCCGCATTTTTAATACCTACGGCCCGCGCATGCTGCCAGATGATGGCCGCGTAGTTTCCAATTTCATCGTGCAAGCGTTGCAGGGAAAAGACCTCACCATCTACGGCGATGGCACGCAAACCCGTTCATTTTGCTACGTGGACGATCTCGTCGATGGCTTCATCCGCCTGATGAATCATCCGACCTTGCTCGGCCCAGTCAATATCGGCAACCCAGGCGAATTCACCATGCTCGAACTCGCCGATCTCGTGCTCAAAAAAATCGGCGGCTCCTCGAAAATCACCCATCTCCCACTGCCGGGTGATGACCCGAAACAACGCCGCCCAGACATCACGCTCGCCACCACCGAACTTGGCTGGAAACCCAAAATCGCCCTCGATCAAGGACTCGATAGCACCATCGATTATTGCCGAAAACTGTTAGCCGATGGCAAATAACCACACGCGCAGCGGCAGCCCGGCGCATCTAGGCTGAACCGGCCTCGAGAATTTTTCACGCACCATGAAAAGGGGTGAGAAAAAACATCAATTTCGGAAATAGTTTAACTCGGCAAGAATCGTGGGTTCCAGCCATTGCCGACCCTGGAATGGATTTCCGGCCAGTCACCTACTCGCAGGAAATCAAGCTGACCTTCCGAGATGCCGCCGCAGCTGCTCGTGCGAATATCTCAATCGAGCCATGATTCAACGGCCATCCTCACGTGATTTCCTGCCGCTGGGATTTTGACAACGCGCCAAGCAATATGGAAACCCGCCAGCGCATGGAAAACCACGGCTCTGGCTACGCCAAGCCCAACGAGCATTTTGACTATCTCGACCCACCCGACGTTTTGCGCGGCGGCGGCGTGCGTCTCATGGCCTGATTCCTGCGCCTCGCCGATCTCGCCACGAGCGCTCGGCTCTAGGAAATCACCTATCTACCATGGTGAAAAAATGTATATAAATAGAAACTCCTAACGAATATCCGTAGCGGAATTCATCTATCATTCGCCTAGCGGGTTCATCTTCCCTTCCGCGAGATTGATTGCCACGCGATATTGCAAAAAACTAGGCTTTTTATAGATCTCCCGCTCATCTAAATCGTGGCGGCGGTTTTCAACCGCCATGCCCAAAAATTGCCAGCAAGCAAGAAGTGGTAACCCATGCAATTTTCTCTAAGAATAATCTGCTTGGAAGATGAAATCCGCCGCCACGATGAGTCTGCGGCGTTCCGCGCAAATCACTCTTTTTTCCCCAGCCCACCCTCTTGCAATTCTCCCTCGCTCGCTTGATATCTGCTAGATTAGCCCATCAAAAAAATAGAACCCTTTACCCCCCGATACACGCACGACTTTCCAAAAATCGTTGACAAATCAATGATTTTGGGGA